>JBBQVP010000045.1:0-24970 GCA_038211455.1 Burkholderiales bacterium | reverse complement strand
GGTGTGACCGTCATCGAGTGGGCGAGGGACCAGCTCGGCGTGACGATCAACGAAATGTTCGGTCAGACCGAGATCAACTATGTCGTGGGCAACTGCCAGGTCGCCTGGCCCGTCAAGCCGGGCTCCATCGGACGGCCCTATCCCGGCCACCACGTCGCCATCAACGATGAGACGGGCATGGAAATGCCAAGGGGCGAACTTGGCGAGATCGCAGTAAACCGCAACTGCAACGGCGTACCTGATGCGGTGTTCTTTCTGGAGTACTGGAAGAACCCGCAGGCGACGAAAGACAAGTTCATCGGTGACTGGGGCTGCACTGGAGACCAGGGCCGCATGGATGAGGACGGCTACATCTGGTACCAGGGGCGGTCGGACGACGTCATCAAGAGCTCGGGATATCGCATCGGGCCGGCCGAAATCGAAAATTGCCTCGTCAAGCACCCGGCGGTGCAGAACGCTGCGGTCATCGGCAAGCCCGACGCCGCGCGCGGGGCGATCGTGAAGGCGTTCGTCGTATTGCAGCCTGGCCGGAGCGGCTCGCCTGCACTGGAGGAGGATATTCGCCAGCACGTGCGCGCGCGGCTCGCGCCGTACGAGTATCCGCGCGAAATCGAGTTCATTGCCGAGTTGCCGATGACCACGACAGGAAAAGTTCAGCGCAAGGTGTTGCGCGAGCGCGAGGAACAGCAGGCCGGAAAGGACGCGCCAGGCTAGCGAGAAGCGCTCACGCTTCGCCTGGGGCGGCGACAACCTTGCGCGCGATCAGGGATTCCACCGCGTCTGCAGCATAGCCCAGCCCGGCGAGAATTTCCCGCGCGTTCTCCGAGACAAACGGCGGATCGTTGCGTTTTCCCAGGCGCTCACCGTCGAGTTCAAGAGGCAACGTCGGCACCTTGATCGATTTTCCCGGTGCGACGCGCATCTCGACCAGCCCGCCGGACGCATTCAGGT
Organism: Burkholderiales bacterium; assembly: GCA_038211455.1. GTDB lineage: Bacteria > Pseudomonadota > Gammaproteobacteria > Burkholderiales > SG8-39 > SZAS-79. The sequence continues at coordinate 24,019 of JBBQVP010000045.1, read as the reverse complement.
GCGGATCGTCGAACAGGTCCCAGGGCTTGGCAATCGGCGCGTAGGGCAGGCCGATCGCCTCGAGCTTCTTTTCCAGGTCGGTCCGCGTCCACGTCTTGAACACGGCGGCGATCTCTGGGATCAGCCATTCCCGGTTCCTGACCCGCGCGCCGTTGGTGCGAATCTCCTGATTCGCGGCGAGCTCGTTCAGGCCGAATTCCCGGCAGAAGACTTCCCACTGCGTATCGGTGACTACGCCGACGAACAGGCGCGCGTTGCCGTCACCGGTGTCCTTTGTCTCGAAGATGTCGTATACGCCCCAGGCGGGCTTCTTCACCGACATCGGCGGAGGGGCTTCTCCCGTAATCGCGTACTGCGCCATGTGCTGCGAAACCAGGAACGCGGTGTTCTCGAACAGCGCGCTCTTCACAAGCTTTCCGCGGCCCGTGGTTTCGCGCTCGCGCAACGCGGCAAGGATGCCGATCGCGGCGAACATGCCGCCCATGATGTCGTTTACCGAGGAGCCGACGCGCAGCGGACGTTCCGGCAGGCCGGTCATGTACGCCAGCCCGCCCATCATCTGGACAACCTCGTCCAGCGCGGGCCGGTGCTGGTAAGGCCCGTTGAGGAAACCCTTCAGCGTGCAGTAGATCAGGCGCGGATTGCGCTTCGAGAGGTCGGCATATCCCAGCCCAAGCTTGTCGAGCGCGCCCGGGCGGAAGTTTTCGGTCACGGCGTCGGCGCCGTCGACCAGCTTCTTGACAATCTCCATGCCTTCGGGCTGTTTGAGGTCGAGCGCGATGCTTTTTTTGTTGCGGTTGAAGATCGGGTAGAAGCCCGCGCCGGCACCCACCAGGCGGCGCGTGTTGTCGCCTTCCAGCGGTTCAACCTTGATGACCTCGGCGCCGAGGTCGGCAAGCACAAGCCCGCAGGACGGGCCCATGATCATGTGCGCGAATTCGACGACCCGTACGCCCTGTAGGGGAAGCTGGGCCATCTAGGCGGCTTTTCTGAAGCCCTTGGGCAGACCGGCCCCGGCGAAGTGGCCGTATACCGGTTCTTCGGGGATTCCGTTCACCAGGATCTCGCGCGCGCGCAGGAGCGCGTCAAAATCGATCCCGGTGCGCAGTCCCATGCTCTCGAACATGAATGCAAGGTCCTCGGTCACGACGTTGCCGCTCGCACCGGGCGCAAACGGACAGCCACCGAGTCCGCCCATCGACGAGTCGAACGCGCGCGCGCCCTCTTCGTAGGCGGCGAGCGCGTTCGCGAGTCCCAGCCCGCGCGTATTGTGAAGGTGTACGCCGTCGAGTTTTTCGCCGATCGCATCCCTGACCTTGCGGTACAGTCGCTTCATCTGCGCTGGGTTGGCGTAACCTACGGTGTCCGCCAGCGCGACGCAGTCCACGCCTGCCGCCACCAGCAGCGCAGCGATCCGTACGACTTCGTCCTCGGGAACCTCCCCCTGCAGCGTGCAGCCGAACGCAGTGGCAACAGCGCCCTCGATTTCAGGCCGCTTGCCCGCAGGCATTGCCGCACGCAGGTCGCAGCATTCCTTCACCTGCGCGACCATCTGGTCAGGCGTCATGTTCACGTTGGACATGCTGTGCATGTGGCTCGCCGACACAGGGAATCCGATCTTGTGTGCGCCGGCTTCCACCGCGCGCTGGAATCCCCGGACATTCGGCGCGAGCGCAACGACCTTGATGCCGGGGATCGTGCACGCATGCGCGACGATTTCCCCCGTATCTGCCATCGCTGGTATGAGCTTCGGGGGAACGAATGAGCCGACCTCGATTTCCTGCAGCCCCGCAGCGGCGAGGGCGCTGATCCAGGCCTTCTTGGCCGCGGTGGGCATCAGGTGGTGTGCGTTTTGCAGGCCATCGCGCGGACCGACTTCGCAGATCTGGACATCGACATTGTTCATTTGCATCTCCTGAGGAACGGGAATTCTAGCGCGTCGCGGCCCCGTGGACGGGCGTGAGCCGCAGTTCGAAACGCGTGACGACAAAGGCGGCCACCATGGCAATGGCCGCAAGCACAAGCATGATCCAGAGCGAGGCGCCCCAGCCGCCGAGCGCCTGCGCGAGCATGGCGATGAACAGGGGTGCAAAGAACTGGCCCAGCTGCGAGGACTGCATGATCATCCCCTGCATCGTCCCGATGTGCTGCGGGGTCTTGGCATGCACCGGCACGCCCGCAAGCACCGCTGCGGGAATCATTCCACCCAGCAGGGAAAAGGCGAGAACGCATAGCAGGCGCAGCCAGTCCGGAAGGCTGGCGGTGAGCGCGCCGACTGCCGTTAGTCCCATCGCCAGGCTCGCCCACGCGATAAGGGCGCCGCGCGGCGTACCACGCTTGAGTATCCAGCCGCCGGCGAGGTTTCCCGGGATATTGACCGCGACGAACAACGCGGTCACGAAGGCGGCGCTGGCCTGGCTTGCGTCGCGCTCGCCGACAAGGAACGTCGGCAGCCAGATCATCAGCGAGCTCCATTGGCCGACGTAGCAGGCAAACACGACGCACAGGGCGAGAGCGCCCGGCCGCCGGACGGATTCGATCACCAGTTTGGCTGGCGAAATGCCACCCCCGAACCTGGGCGCGGGGACGCACCGGGCCAGCAATACGGCGACCAGCGCGGTATATAGCGCGATCCCCAGCCACAGACTGCGCCACCCCAGGGTCGCGAGAGCAACCGGGGCGGCCAGCAGTGCAAGTGTGCCTCCCGCGGGCATGTAGGCGCTCCACAGGGAGAACGCGACCGGCCGATCTTCCACGGTGGTGACGCCGCTCAGCAGGGGGGCACCGGCCACGGTGAACAGCATGAATCCGATGCCCTCGAGAAAGCGCGATGCCAAAAGCGCCGGATAGGTCTGTGCGAATACGCCGACGATACCGCCGGCCGACATCAGGCCCAGGCCGAAGAGCGCAAACCGCTTCTGCCCGTGGCGGTCGACGATTGCGCCGACAAATACGCCGACCAGCCCGCCCATCACATAGAACATCGTTGCAATGAAGCCGGATTGAACCAGGCTGAGCCCGAAGTCCGCGCGCAGCAGGGGCAGGGCCGGAGGCACCTTGCAGATGTGGGCCCCGGCGGCGAGACCGGCCGCGAACACCACCCAGACGCTGGTCCAGGCGGTGCGTGTTTCGTTCAAGCGGCGGTCACCGGGATCTTGAATTCCCTTATCCGGGTTTGCCATTCGGCGGGGCCGGTGCTGTGGACCGACACCCCGTTTGAATCGACCGCAACGGTCACGGGCATGTCCTCGATCTCGAATTCGTAGATTGCTTCCATCCCCAGGTCGGCAAACCCGACGACGCGCGACTTCCGGATCGCCTTGGACACGAGGTATGCGGCGCCACCGACCGCCATCAGATAGGCCGCCTTGTGCTTCTTGATCGCCTCGATGGCTGAGGGGCCGCGTTCGGCCTTACCGACCATCGCAATCAGTCCGGTCTTGCCGAGCATCATTTCGGTGAACTGGTCCATGCGGGTCGATGTCGTGGGTCCGGCCGGCCCGACCACTTCGTCGCGGACCGGATCCACCGGACCGACGTAATAAATCACTCGGTTGGTAAAGTCGGTCGGCAGCTTGTCGCCCTTCTCAAGCATGTCCTGGATACGTTTATGCGCGGCGTCGCGCCCGGTCAGCATTTTTCCCGACAGCAACAGCGTCTGGCCGGGCTTCCAGGAAGCGACCTCCGCTGGCGTGAGCTTGTCCAGATTGACCCGCGTGGCGGATGCCGACGCCGTCCAGGTGACCTTGGGCCAGTCCGAAAGGGAGGGTGGGTCAAGTTTCGCGGGCCCCGAGCCGTCGAGGACGAAATGGGCATGACGCGTTGCGGCGCAGTTCGGGATCATGGCGATGGGTTTGTTCGCCGCATGGGTCGGGTAGTCGAGGATCTTGACGTCGAGCACAGTCGACAGCCCCCCAAGCCCCTGCGCGCCGATGCCGAGCGCGTTGACCTTGTCGTAGAGCTCGATGCGCATTTCCTCAAGTTTGCTCTTTGGCCCACGCGCCTTGAGGTCAGACATGTCGATCGGGTCCATCAGCGATTCCTTGGCCATCAGCATCGCTTTTTCTGCGGTGCCTCCGACGCCGATCCCCAGCATACCGGGCGGGCACCAGCCGGCACCCATGGTGGGAACCGTCTTGAGCACCCAGTCGACGATTGAGTCGGAGGGGTTGAGCATCGCGAACTTGGACTTGGCCTCGGACCCGCCTCCCTTGGCTGCAACGCTGATGTCGACCCTGCTGCCGGCAACGAGTTCGACATTGATCACCGCGGGTGTATTGTCGCCGGTGCTCTTGCGCGTAAACATCGGGTCGGACAGCACGGAGGCGCGCAACTTGTTGTCGGGGTTGTTGTAGGCGCGGCGGACACCTTCGTTGATCATCTCGGCGAGGCTCAGCTTCGAGTCCCAGCGCACATCCATGCCGACCTTGAGAAACACGTTGACAATTCCCGTGTCCTGGCAGATCGGGCGATGCCCCTCGGCGCACATGCGCGAGTTGGTAAGGATCTGCGCAATCGCGTCCTTCGCCGGCGCTGACTGCTCGCGATCGTAGGCCCGGCCGAGCGCCTGGATGTAGTCCCTGGGATGGTAGTAGCTGATGTATTGCAGAGCATCGGCGATGCTCTGGATGAGGTCATCCTGCTTGATGGTCGTTGTCATGGCGTGGTCTAGTGGGCCTGGGCGGGTGCGAGTGCGGGGGCGGCCGGATGCTGTTGATGGAGTATGCGTTCGGTCCAAGCTATCGCGAGCGCGGAAAATACGAACGTGAGATGGATCACGGTCTGCCAGAGCAGCACTTTTTCCTCATAGTGTTCCGCGTTGATGAAAGTCTTGAGCAGGTGGATGGAGGAGATTCCGATGATTGCGGTCGCGAGCTTCACCTTTAGTACGCCTGCGTTGACGTGCGACAGCCATTCCGGTTGATCGGGGTGGTCTCCGAGGTCGAGCCGCGAGACAAAAGTTTCCCATCCTCCCACGATGACCATAACAAGCAGGTTGGAGATCATCACCACATCGATGAGTCCCAGCACGATGAGCATGATCTCGGTCTCGCTGACGTTCTTCGTCGCCGTGACGCCAACGAGGTGAACCAGTTCCAGCCAGAACTGCCACACATATACGCCCTGCGCGACGATCAGGCCGATGTACAGGGGCGCCTGCAACCAGCGGCTCATGAAGATCCAGCGAGGGAATGGTCTGAGACCAGGAAAGGAAGACGGTCGGTTCATTACGGGGTATTCCGGATGATTTGCTTGGTATGAATTCTATTCGAATTCGTCGACCGTCCTCGCGAGCCGACCCATTGCACCGGCCGCTTTACAACGCATTGTTTTGATGCTTTTATTCGGAGCAGAACAGCACCTTGGCTTGGAGGAGGGCGGAAATGTCTTCAAACATCGAATCGGTCATGAGTGAAACGCGGGTGTTCCCGCCGTCGGACGCAGTCGTCGCGCAGGCGAATATCTCCGGGATGCCCGCTTACCACGCAATGTGCAAGGAGGCCGAACGCGACTTTGAGGGGTTCTGGGCAAAGCTCGCAAAAGACGAGCTTCTGTGGAAAAAGCCGTTCACCAAGACGCTCGATGAGTCGAATGCTCCGTTCTACAAGTGGTTCCACGATGGTGAACTGAACGCTTCATACAACTGCCTTGACCGCCATCTCACGACTCAGCCCGACAAGGTCGCGATCGTTTTCGAAGCGGACGACAGCAAGGTCACGCGGATCACCTACAAGGCGCTGTATCACGAAGTGTGCAGGTTCGCCAACGGCTTGAAATCCGCCGGCATCAAGGTTGGCGACCGCGTCATCGTCTATATGCCGATGTCGATCCAGGCGGTCGTTGCGATGCAGGCTCTGGCGCGTATTGGCGCGACCCACTCGGTCGTTTTCGGCGGCTTTTCAGCCAAGTCCCTGCAGGAGCGGATCATCGATGCCGGCGCTGTCGCGGTCATCTGCGCGGACGGGCAGTTTCGCGGCGGCAAGGAGATTCCGCTCAAGCCAGTCGTGGATGAGGGAATCGCGCTCGGCGGCTGCGAGAGCATCAAAAGTGTGGTGGTCTACAAACGGTCGGGCTCGCCGATTGCGATGAATGCGGGGCGCGACAAGTGGTGGGACGAGGTCGTGAAGGGTCAGCCCGACAACTGCGAGCCGACCTGGGTCAATGCGGAGCACCCGCTCTTTATCCTCTACACCTCCGGCTCCACGGGCAAGCCCAAGGGCGTGCAGCATTCCACGGGGGGCTACCTCCTGTGGACGATCCTCACGATGAAATGGGTGTTCGACTACAAGCCGACCGACGTGTTCTGGTGCACCGCGGACGTTGGCTGGGTGACCGGGCATTCCTACGTCTGTTACGGTCCGCTGGCGGTTGGTGCCACGGAAATCATTTTCGAGGGCGTGCCGACGTATCCCGATGCCGGCCGATTCTGGAAGATGATCCAGCAGCACAAGGTATCGGTGTTCTACACCGCGCCGACGGCGATTCGTTCACTGATCAAGGCAGGTGGCGATCTTCCAAAAAAGTACGACTTGTCCAGCCTGCGCATCCTCGGTACGGTCGGCGAGCCGATCAATCCGGAAGCCTGGATGTGGTACCACGAGACGGTCGGCGGTGGGCGCTGCCCGATTGTCGACACCTGGTGGCAGACCGAGACCGGCGGGCACATGATCACGCCGCTGCCAGGCGCGACCCCGACAAAGCCGGGTTCGGCGACGTTTCCGCTGCCCGGAATCATTACCGACATTGTCGACGAGACCGGCCACCCGGTAGGCAGGGGAAAGGGCGGGATCTTGGTCATCAAGCGGCCCTGGCCCTCGATGATCCGCACTATCTGGGGCGATCCTGAGCGCTTCAAGAAAAGCTACTACCCGGAGGATTTTCAGGGCCGCTACTACCTGGCGGGCGATGGCGCCAGCACCGATGAGGAAGGCTACTACCGGATCATGGGCCGGATCGACGACGTGATGAATGTGTCGGGCCATCGCCTCGGGACAATGGAAATCGAATCGGCTCTGGTGGCCAATACGAAGCTGGTGGCCGAAGCGGCGGTGGTGGGACGGCCGGATGACTTGACCGGCGAGGCGATTTGCGCGTTTGTCGTGCTCAAAGGTGCGCGGCCAAGCGGAGAAGAGGCCAAGAAGATCGCTCAGGAATTGCGCAACTGGGTGGCGAAGGAAATCGGTCCGATCGCACGGCCGAAGGACATCAGGTTTGGTGACAACCTGCCCAAGACCCGATCCGGAAAGATCATGCGCCGCCTGCTTCGTTCGCTCGCAAAAGGCGAGGAGATCACCCAGGATGTGTCGACGCTGGAAAATCCGGCGATACTTGAACAGTTGAAACAGGTCACCTAGGTCAAGGTATGGCGAGGATGGCGAGCCAGATTGTTCGGGCGACCATCGCTGATCTGAAGGCGCACCCGCCGTTCGACGGCATGGAGGGAGATGTTCTGCACTTTCTTGCGACCGGACTGCAGGTCGCGTATTACCCGAGCAATGTCGAGGTTGTCGGGCCTGAAAGCGGCATCGCATCCCGACTCTATATAGTCAAGAAAGGCGCGGTGCGAAGCAGTGCATCCGCCACGCCGGGCGGTGTATCCGGGGCGGTAGATGCGGTACGCGGCGTCGGGGAGTGCTTTCCGATCGGCGCGCTGATCGGTGGCCGAGCGACGCAGTACAGCTATCGCACGCAAGAGGACACATTTGTCTACGAACTGGATTCCAGGTTGTTCCACTTGGTCCTCAACCGCAGTCCGCATTTCCAGAAATTCTGCACCGCGTACCTCGCCAGTCTGGTTAGTCAGTCCCAACGGGCAATGCGCGCACTGGTCAACGACGGCATTGCCGAATCTCAGAGTTTGCTCGAACCACTGGCCGCCCTGCTTGGCCGTCCCCCAATATCCTGCCACCCCGATACGCCGGTGAGAAAGGTGCTCGAACTGATGCGGGACATGCGCGTTGGCTCGGTCGTCGTGGTCGATTCGCGCGAGAATCCAATCGGAATCTTTACCCAGCCCGACGTGGTGACGCGGGTTGCCCTGGCAGATGTGGCGCTCGCGTCACCGATAAGTCTGGTTATGACACCGCAGCCTACTTGTCTGGCGGCTGAAGCGCCTCTCTTCGAGGCTGCGCTGGCGATGACGAAGCGCGGCATTCGGCACGTAGTTGTCGTCCGGGACGGTCGCTTCGCTGGAGTCGTTTCAGAACGAGACCTCTTTGCGCTTCAGCGTGTCTCGCTGCAACGGATCGCGCAGAATATTCGCGGCGGGAAAAGCGTGGAGGCGCTACGAGAGGCCGCGGAGGGAATCCGTGAGCTGGTTCGCAACCTACTTGCCCAAGGGCTGGGCGCAGGGCATGTGACTCAGGTCATCAGCTCTTTAAACGACATTTTGGCCGAAAACCTGGTGCGCATCGTGGCCGCGAGGCACCAGCTGCAAGGCAATTGGTGCTGGATCGCGCTTGGGAGCGAGGGTCGTAGCGAACAGACGCTGGCGACCGACCAGGACAACGCACTCATTCTGGACGACACTGGTTCACATGCGCCAAACCGTGCCAGGTGGCTGGCATTTGCCGACGAAGTAAACCGGGCGCTCGATGCCTGCGGTTTCCCGCTATGCAAGGGCGAGATCATGGCGCGCAACCCCGCCTGGTGCCTGAGTCTTACTGAATGGCGCGCTGCGTTCTCCGGCTGGATTCGCAATCCAGAGCCACGGGCTTTGCTCAATGCAGCAATATTTTTCGATTTCCGCCCGGTCACCGGCGACGCTCGCCTGGCCGGAGAGCTGCGTTTATGGGTGCTCGAGCAGGCTGCTGCGAACCGGGCATTTCTGCGGGCAATGAGCGCCAATGCGCTCCAGGTAAGGCCGCCGATTGGAATGCTGCGGGACTTCGTAACCGACACTTCCGAAGAATTCAAGGGAACGATCGACTTGAAAATGTTCGGAGTGCGGCCTTTCGTAGATGCGGCGCGGATCTTTTGTCTTGCGAACGCAATGCCGCAAACCAGCACTGTCGCGAGGCTAGAGCAAGCAGGCCATTCGACAGCGTTGCCGCGGGCCGAGGCGCACGCCGCGGTCGCCGCATTCCTGTTTTTGCAGGCGTTGCGCGTAAAGCACCAATATCTGGACGAACGGCCGGCGCCCGGGTCTGAGAATCGGGTCAAGCCAGCCGCACTGAATGAACTTGATCGACGGGTGCTGCGGGAAGCTTTCAGGCAGGGTGCCAAACTCCAGGAAAGACTCAGGCTGGACTACGAACTATAGATGCGCACCGCTGCCATAAAGTGGCTAACGGGGCTGTTCGCATCGCAGCCAGATGGCCCTGCCGCAAGCATGCGCTGGGTAGTGCTGGACTGTGAGTCTTCGGGTCTGGATCCGAGAAACGACCGCCTGCTTTCGATTGGCGCGGTGACGATCGAAAGCGCGCGCGTTGCCGTGAACTCCGGATTTTCCGTTGTATTGCGGCAGAATATAGCGAGTGATTCCGGGAACATCCTGGTGCATGGAATCACAGGTGAAGAGCAGACGTCAGGTGTAGCTGGCACCGAGGCACTCGCCCAGTTCGCAAGCTATGCAGCAGACTCGCCATTGGTGGCTTTTCATGCGCAGTTTGATCGCGCATTGCTTATTCGCGCCATGCATGGGGCGGGGATGCGTTTGCGCAATCGCTGGCTGGACCTTGCCGACTTGGCGCCTGCGCTGTACCCCGAGCAAGCGAAAGTGTGCAAGTCGCTCGACGATTGGTTGGGACGATGTGGCATTGAAAATCCGAGTCGTCATGATGCACTGTCGGACGCGTACGCAACTGCGCAGTTGTTTCAGGTGCTTCTGGAGAAAGGGCGTACCCAAGGGGCGGATACTTGCGCCGAGATGCTTCAGGTCGCGAAAACGCGGCAGTGGTTGTCCTCGGGGTATTGATGTTGCGGTGCGCAAAAAATTCCGAGGACGATTGAATCGCCTTAACGTATTATTTCCGGCGCTTGGTTCGTACGTGCAGTGTTCATGCGAAGATGTGGCTTTAGTGCAGTTGAATCGTCGCTTGGGGATCCGTGTCTAACAAGAAGAATCCCGAGACAAGCGAATCGTCGAATATGCAACTAAGGGGGGGCGCTATGGAGCTGACTCAAAAGCACGAAGAATATTGGCACAGGAATCTGGTGGTCACGGCAGTGCTGCTAGCAATCTGGTTTGTCGTGACCTTCGTTGAGGCTTGGTTTGCACGCGAGTTGAATTCGTTCACCATCGTCGGATTTCCGCTTGGCTTCTATATGTCGGCACAGGGGTCGCTTGCCATCTATGTCGCGCTGATCTGGTACTACCAGCACCACATGAACAAGCTCGATATCGAGTACGGCGTTCAAGAGGGGGAAGACGAATGAATACCGCCGTGATGGGTCACAAGGCGTTCAAAGCCCAGCTTAAGAAATACTACAGTTTCTACACGGGCGGATTCCTGATCTTCCTCGCGCTGATTGCGGTCGCCGAGCAGTTGGGACTGACAAGGAAGTGGATCGGTTACGCGTTCCTCTTCGCAACTGTTGCCCTGTACGCCGGTATCGGCATCATGAGCCGTACTGTCGACGCGGCCGAGTACTACGTGGCGGGCAGGCGGGTGCCTGCGTTCTTCAATGGCATGGCGACGGGCGCCGACTGGATGAGTGCCGCCTCGTTCATCGGCATGGCGGGCACGTTGTATCTTTCGGGCTTCGATGGATTGGCGTTCGTCATGGGCTGGACCGGCGGGTACGTGCTGGTGGCGTTGCTGCTTGCACCGTATTTGCGCAAATTCGGTCAGTTCACGATTCCGGACTTCCTTGGCGAGCGTTATGGCGGCAACCTCATTCGCAGCGTCGGCATCTTCGCGGCGATCTTGTGCTCGTTCACTTACGTTGTCGCGCAGATCTACGGCGTGGGGCTGATCACGAGCCGGTTCACCGGCCTCGAATTCGGGGTCGGCGTCTTTGTCGGCCTGGGCGGCATCCTGGTGTGCTCCTTCCTTGGCGGGATGCGTGCGGTGACCTGGACTCAGGTTGCGCAGTACATCATTCTGATCATCGCCTACATGACGCCGGTCGTGTGGCTGTCGATGAAGTACACAGGCAACCCGATCCCGCAGATCGCCTACGGCCAAGTGTTGCAGAAGGTGACCGAGCGCGAGAAGGTCCTGACTGCGGATCCGAAGGAGATTGAAGTGCGCAACATCTTCAAGGCGCGCGCCGAGGCTGCGACTGCCAATCTGAAGGACCCGGCGGCAGCGTATGCCAAGGGCAAGGGCGACCTTGAACAGAGCGTCGCCAAGCTGAAGACGGACAACGCGCCAGCCGAGCAGGTCGCGACCGCCGAGAAAGCGCTTGCGGCCTACCCTGCGAATACCGAAGCGGCGACCGCGCAGTGGACCAAGGAAAAGGGGCTGGCCGCCCGGGCGAACCCGCCCAAACCGCATGCCACGCCGTTCCCCGGCAAGGATGAGGCCGCTCAGGACATCGCGCGGCGGAACTTCCTTGGCATCGTGTTCTGCATGATGTTCGGGACGGCGGCTCTGCCGCACATCCTTATGCGCTATTACACGACGCCCAGCGTGAGGCAGGCGCGGCAGTCCGTGTTCTGGTCGCTTTTCTTTATCTTCCTCCTGTACTTTACGGCACCCGCGCTGGCGGTAATGGCAAAGTACGACGTCTACCACTTTCTCGTCGGCAGCAGCTTTTCCGATTTGCCAAGATGGGCGGCAAACTGGGCCAAGGTAGACCCGTCGCTTCTGTCGATCGTGGACGTCAACAAGGATGGAATCGTGCAGCTCGCCGAGATCGTGCTCGGCGGTGACATAATCGTTCTGGCGACGCCGGAGATTGCCGGATTGCCCTATGTCGTCTCCGGTTTGGTGGCTGCGGGTGGCCTCGCCGCTGCGTTGTCCACGGCAGACGGCCTTCTCCTCACAATCGCGAACGCGCTGTCGCACGACCTCTACTACAAGATGATCGACCCGACCGCGCCAACGGGACGCCGCGTGACGGTATCGAAAATGCTGCTTGTTGTCGTGGCCCTGGTGGCGGCTTACGTGACCTCCCTCAAGCCCGGCGGCATCCTGTTCCTGGTCGGCGCGGCCTTTTCGTTCGCCGCGTCGTCGTTCTTTCCGGCGCTTGTGCTCGGTGTTTTCTGGCGACGAGCCACGAAATGGGGCGCGATCGCCGGCATGATCGTGGGCTTGGGCGTCTGCTGGTATTACATGCAGATTACCTATCCGTTCCTGGGCGGTTCGCCGGCCAACAAGTGGTTTGGCATGGAGCCGATCTCGGCTGGCGTATTCGGCACTCCGCTGGGTTTTCTGACCATCATCATCGTGAGTCTGCTGACTCCCGCGCCAGACAAGAAGGTGCAGGAACTCGTGGATCATGTTCGCTATCCGCATCTGACGGGCGACATCGATACGCAGGCGACATAGCACACGCTCCTCGCAAGTCGACAGGGCCCGCTTTTGCGGGCCTTGTCATTTTCGAGCGCAACTGTATTGCGGTAGGAGAAAATGATGAAACCGAATCCGTGGTGGCACTTTCAGCGCGCGCGTCTTTTGGCCTTGTTCAGGCGCAGGGAGGATGCGGTCCTCGCGCTGCAGGAAGCGCTGCGCATCGATCCGACCTATGTGGCGGCCGCCAGTTCGCTTGGATTTCTGTACGGGAACCTTGGTCGCCGCGATCTCGCAGTAGAGGTGTTTCGCAACGCGCTTCGTGTCAAACCGGATGACGCGATACTGTTATTCAATCTGGGGTATGTTCTTCATATCCAAAAGGACTACCTGCCGGCTGTTGAAGCGTTCGAAAGCGCCGTAAGACTCAATCCGAGAATCGATCGCGCATGGTACGGAATGGGGCTTGCGCTAGCATCCATTGACAGGCTCGAAGACTCAGCAGCGGCCTTGCAGCGCGCGGCTGAACTGCAGCCAATGAATGGATACGCATGGTATGAACTCGGGATGACCTACTTTAACCTTGGGCGCCGCAATAAACTCAGGGAAGTCGTCGCCCACCTTGATCGGTTTGATCCAAAAATGGCCCAGAATCTGGATCGGGCCACTCAGGTGCCCTCTGAGGTGCGGGCGTCATGATGTACCAGCTTGTCGTTGTACTGAAGGGCGTAAATGAGGTCGCGTTGATGGCCCTGATAGGGCAAGGCGCATTGTTCATTCTCGCCGGTACGCGGCGCGAAGGTAACTTCGTCTACACGCTTCTTAAGACTGTCACGGCACCAATCATGAAGGCAACGCGATTCGTCACGCCACCTTTCATCGTCGATGCACATATCGGGCTTGTAGCGCTCTTTTTACTCCTTCTTCTGGAAGCTATTCTGATACTCCTGAAAATTCGGCTGTATCTGGTTGCTCTGGCAGGCTGAGCCTGTGATCGAGGCCGTGCGCCGCGCCGTTCACATTACGCGGTTTCCGAACGTTGATATGCAGTTGGTTGCAGATGAACCGCCCGATCAGCGCCGGATACTTGCGAGGTTTGTACTGCCGCTGGCGTGCATACCTGCGGTGTCATGGTGTCTCGGTTTGCTGCTGTCTGGCGAGGATGCGCTTGAGGGGATTCTGCAGATTGTGCATCGCGGGGTAGTGGTCTACGTCGGATCGTTGTTGTCCATTTACCTTCTTACAGCGTCGCTGTACTTGCTCGCGCCTTTGTTTTCAAGGCGGCGAACTTGGGGAAAGTCGTTCCAGGTCGCGGCGTACAGCAGCGCTCCGGTGATGCTTTCCGGCGTTCTGCTCGTACTTCCGATGCTGTCCTTCGCCACGCTACTTGCCGTCTGCCATAGTTTCTATCTCCAGTATGTCGGGGTGAACCGTGTCTTGGGAGTCAAGGAAGGGGAGGCGGCGGAATACGTTGCCCTCGTGGCCGTGCTGCTGGTCGTATCATCAACGCTGCTGGGGGCGTTGGCCAGCTGGGTTGGGATCGTGTAGGCCTGCCCGGGCTTCTGCTAAAATCAGCATCCGCTCGTTTTGCGATTAGTCGAAACAAACAACGGAGAGATGGCCGAGCGGCTGAAGGCGCACGCTTGGAAAGCGTGTATACGTTAATCCGTATCATGGGTTCGAATCCCATTCTCTCCGCCAACTTATGGCGCCTGACGATGCGTGTCGGGCGTCGCGTTCTACGGCGGGCCCCCCCGCATTGCAGCGTGGTGAACCTGGTCAGGTCCGGAAGGAAGCAGCCACAGCTACTCACTGCAAGTGCCGGGGACAAGGCTCGCCACCAAACTTGAGAAAGGGGAGGGTCGGGTTCGACCCTCCCACCTCAGACCGCCCATCCCGCGCAGGTTGTCATGGGTCCCGCTGTTAGAATTCAGCCATGACCTACCTCGTTCTGGCGCGCAAATATCGCCCTAAAAATTTTTCGACTCTGGTCGGGCAAGAACACGTGGTCAAAGCGCTAACGCATGCCCTTGAACAGGGGCGCCTGCACCATGCGTACCTGTTCACGGGAACCCGGGGCGTTGGCAAAACGACGATCGCGCGCATCCTGGCCAAGTGCCTGAATTGCGAATCAGGGATTACCGCCGAACCTTGCGGAAAGTGCAGCGCCTGCCTGGAAATCGACGGCGGGCGGTTTGTCGACCTGCTCGAAGTCGACGCTGCGACCAATACCAAGGTGGACGAGATGCGCCAACTGCTCGAGACGGCGCAGTATGCGCCGACGCGGGGGCGCTTCAAGGTCTACGTGATCGACGAAGTTCACATGCTGTCCAATTCGGCGTTCAACGCAATGCTGAAAACGCTCGAGGAGCCGCCAGAGCATCTCAAGTTCATCCTTGCAACAACCGATCCGCAGAAGATCCCGGTCACGGTTCTTAGCCGCTGCCTGCAGTTCAACCTGAAGCAGATGCCGCAGGGAGCGATAACGGAACACCTCGCGAGGCTATTGGAGGCGGAGGGTATTGAATTCGAGCGCGAGGCGCTGCAACCGCTGGCGCGTGCCGCGGCTGGAAGCATGCGGGACGGGCTGTCCCTTCTCGACCAGGCAATTGCCCACGGCGCGGGGAGGGTGGCGGCAGGGGCGGTAAGGGAAATGCTTGGGGCAGTGGACGACACGTTCCTGCTGCGCGCACTGGACGCGCTGGCCGAAGGTGACGGATCGGCGCTGCTGGCCATCGCAGACGAAATGCAGTTGCGCAGCCTTTCGTTCGAGGCCGGCCTCGCGGACCTGGCGAGCCTGCTGCTGCGGATCGCGCTGGCGCAGTCAGTCCCGCAGGCCCTGGATGAGGGTTTTTCGGGACGAGAGCGGATCGTCGAGCTTGCCGGCCGGCTTTCGGCGGAGGAAGTCCAGCTCTACTACGAGATTGCCGTCCACGGCCGGCGTGACCTGCAGATGGCGCCGGACGAACATTCCGGCTTTTCCATGACTTTGCTGCGGATGCTCGCGTTTCAGCCGGAGGCCGTTGATAACCCGCCGGGCGGAAGTCTGCCGGTCCCCGCTGCGCGCGCGAAGGCGCCGTCCGTAGCCACAGCGTCAGCACCCAGGCCTTCCACCCGGCAATCGGTGGCGCCTGCGCCCCCGGTCCGGCGAGACACGGTCGAGTTTGATGGGAATTGGCCGGAACTGGCTCGTAACCTTCAGCTGGGCGGTGCAGCGAAGCTGCTTGCCGACAACGCCGAGTTGGTCCGGCGCGAGGGCGGCCAATTCGACCTGCGGGTTCCAAAGGCAATGGCTTACCTGGCCGAAAAAAACTACGTCGACAAGCTCAAGCTGGTACTTGCCGAGCGGTTTGGCGGTACGATCACTTTGCGCGTTACAGCGGGAGATGTACAGGGAAAGAGCGCGGCTGCGATCGAGCAGAGCGAGCGCACTGTCCGCCAGGCACAGGCAGCAGACGCAGTGCGCAACGATCCGTTCGTTCGCGATCTGGTGGATATATTCGACGCGACGGTCATCGACAAGTCAATACAGGCGGCCCCGAAGGGGTCCTAGAGAGGAACACATGCGAGGCAATATCGGTCAGATTATGAAGCAGGCGCAGATGATGCAGGAGAACATGCGCAAGATGCAGGATCAGCTCGCCGCGATAGAAGTCGAGGGGCAGGCGGGCGCCGGGATGGTCAAGGTCCAGATGACTTGCAAGTACGATGTGAAGCGGGTCACGATCGACCCGTCCCTTGTGGGCGACGACAAGGAGATGCTTGAGGATCTGGTTGCGGCCGCGTTCAACGACGCCGCGCGCCGCGTCGAGGCGACGACGGCTGAAAAGATGAGCGGTATGACCGCTGGCCTGGGATTGCCTCCCGGCATGAAGCTACCGTTCTGAGCGATTGCGAGTGGCAAAAGAGCCGGTCCCGACTGCCGAGGGGCTCGAGCGGCTGGTCGAGGCGCTTCGGGTCCTGCCCGGCGTAGGGCCGAAATCAGCACAACGTATTGCCTATCAGCTTCTGCAGCGTGACAGGGCAGGTGCGGATCAACTTGCAGAAGCGCTGCGGCATGCCCTTGCCAAGGTGCGCCACTGCAGCAAATGCAACAATTTCACCGAGACCGAGCTCTGCACCCTATGTGGTTCCGGGCGAAGGGATGCTGGCCTCCTGTGCGTCGTGGAGACGCCGGCCGACCTTGCCATGGTCGAGCAGACGCTTTCGTTTTCAGGAATGTATTTTGTACTGATGGGGCGACTTTCGCCTCTCGATGGTGTCGGACCGAGGGATATCGGGCTCGATCGCCTGCTTACGCGCGCAACGGACGGACAGGTCCGGGAAGTCATACTCGCGACAAATTTTACGAACGAAGGCGAAGCGACGGCGCATTACATTGCTGAGATGCTGCGCAGCCGGGGCGTCCAGGTAAGCCGTATCGCCCGCGGCGTTCCGCTCGGCGGGGAACTTGAATATGTGGATGCGGGCACGCTTTCGCAGGCGCTGATGGAAAGGCGCGCGTTGTAGAATCTCGGCACACGACAGGAGAGGCATATGAAAACGAGAATCTTCCAGTTTGTTGCAGGTGTGGTGTTCGCAGGCGCCGCATTCATGCTGGCCAACGGCGCACAGGCGCAGATCGAGAAGCCCGACGTGCATATTGCGATTGGCGGCAAGTCCGCGCTGTATTACCTGCCGCTGACCCTCGCAGAGAGGCTCGGGTATTTCAAGGACGAAGGGCTCAATGTGCGGATAAGCGATTTCGCGGGCGGCTCGCGGTCGTTGCAGGCCGTGGTCGGAGGAAGTGCGGACGTGGTGTCCGGTGCTTACGAGCACACCATCAATATGCAGGCCAGGGGCCTGCATTTCGTTTCGTTCGTGCTCTCCGGCGCAGCGCCGCAGATCAGTGTCGGAATCGTTGCGTCCAAGGCGGCTGCGTACAAATCGCCCAAAGACCTCAAAGGTATGCGGATCGGCGTCAGCGCGCCTGGATCGAGTACCAACATGGTCGCCGATTTCCTGCTTGCAAAGGGCGGCCTCAAGCCGACCGATGCGTCCATCATCGGCCTAGGGGCGGGTTCGTCGGTGATTGCGGCGGTCGACCAGGGGCGCGTCGACGTGGTGTCGCAGACGGATCCGGCAATGACGATCCTCGAAAGGGAAGGCAAGATAAGAATCATCGCCGAAACCCGCACTCCGGAAGGTACCGAGAAACTGTTCGGTGGCCCAATGCCCGCGGCAAGCCTGTACGCGCCGGTGGAGTTTGTGAAGAAGAATCCACACACCACCCAGGCGCTGGCAAACGCCATGGTGCGTGCCCTGGTGTGGTTGCAGGACGCCACGCCCCAACAGGTCCTGGCAACGGTGCCGGAGGAGTACCTTCTCGGCAACAAGGCGATGTACCTGTTCGCGTTCAACAACGTTAAGACCGCGTATTCGAAGGACGGCATCTTGCCGGACGCTGGCGCGAAGACAACCCTCAAGGCGCTCGCCTCGTTCAACTCGAAGATCAAGCCGGAGAACATAAAGCTCGGCGAAACTTATACCAACGAGTTTGCGAAAAAGGCCTTCGCCAAGTACGCAAAGAAGAAGTAGGGCGCATGACAACGCCGGTTGAGCCAGCGCTGGCGCTCGAGAACATCACTGTCACTTTCGCCGCGCGCGACGCGAAGGACTCCCGCTACACCGCGGTGAAGGATGCGACGCTGCTCGTCGCGCCTGGGGAGTTCGTGTCCGTAGTCGGCCCTACCGGGTGCGGGAAGTCGACGCTGCTCAACGTGGCGGTTGGCTTGATGCCACCGTCTGCCGGTCGCGTGAAGGTGTTCGGCGAGCCACTCGAGGGCCTCAATCGCAAGGCCGGCTACCTGTTTCAGACGGAAGCGCTGATGCCGTGGCGAACTGCGCTCGACAACGTTACCGCTGGCCTGGAGTTCCGCGGCGTCATCCGCGCCGAGGCCGTCCAGCGCGCCGAGGACTGGCTGACACGCGTTGGCCTTGCCGGGCACGGTCATCGGTACCCTCATCAGTTGTCCGGTGGCATGCGCAAGCGCGTTGCGCTGGCGCAGACCCTGATTCTGGACCCGCAGATCATCCTCATGGATGAGCCGTTTTCGGCATTGGACATTCAGACACGGCAGTTGATGGAGAACGAACTGCTTGAGTTGTGGTCGGCGGACCGGAAGTCTGTCGTCTTCATCACGCATGATCTGGAGGAGGCGATTTCCCTTTCCGACCGGGTCGTCGTGCTGTCTGCCGGGCCAGGGACGCGGCCCATCGGCGAGTTCGCCATAGACCTGCCGCGGCCGCGCGATGTGGCGGAAATTCGTCTGACCCCGCGATTCGTTGAGCTGCACACCAGCATCTGGCACGCAATGAAAGACGAAGTCCTAAAAGGCTATGCGCGAACCCGCATCCAGTAGAGGCATTTGGGCAATGCTCCGCCCTCGGCAGGGAAATCTGCGTGTCTGGCAGATCGGAATTCTGCTGGCTTTTTTTGCCGTTTGGCACGTACTGACGGTGCCGGGACTCGTCCCGCCGCTGTACTTCGACGACCCGAACAAGGCGGCGTTCTTTTTCGGGGAGCCGCTGAAGGTGCTGGGCCGGGTGTGGGAATGGTTCTTTTCGGGTTCGATTTACGAGCATTTGTGGGTGACTCTGTGGGAGACCATGCTGGCGTTTGCCATCGGTACGTTTTCCGGTCTGGTGATCGGGCTCTGGCTGGCGCTGAATCCCATTGCCTCGGCGTTGTGCGACCCCTACATCAAGGCGCTCAATTCGATGCCGCGTGTGATCCTCGCACCCATATTCAGCGTGTGGTTCGGTCTGGACATGGCGTCCAAGGTGGCGCTTGGCGTAACGCTTGTTTTCTTCATCGTGTTTTTCAACGTCTATCAAGGTGTGCGCGAGGTGAGCCCGACCGTGCTTGCAAACGCCCGGATACTCGGGGCGAGCCAGAAGCAGCTGCTGCGCCACGTCTATGTTCCCAGCGCGATGAGCTGGGTATTCGCCAGCCTGCACAATTCGGTGGGGCTTGCATTCGTGGGCGCCGTGGTTGGCGAATACCTGGGGTCGTCTCGCGGTGTCGGGTACCTCATTCTTCAGGCTGAGGGAACATTCGACATCAACACGGTTTTTGCCGGGATCATGGTTCTGACCGCATTTGCGCTGGTCCTCGACTATGTTGTAACGCTGCTGGAAAAGCGCCTGATGGTCTGGCAGCCGCGGCAGGGCGAGACCGAGCGCATTTGACACAGATGTGCCGGCCCGTGTTGCCTGAATTCCCGGTGTACTGGGTTTTCATTTCTGGGAGCTGCCGGTGATACGCGTCTTACGCACTGAAACCGAAGCGGCGTCCGGGTCGGTCGCCGTGCTGCTTGCGTCGCTGGACGAACAGCCTGGCGCGTGGCTGGGGTGTGACGTGCAGGCGGAGGGGCTGTATCGCCGCGAGTCTATGGGATGCAATGCGCCGGCCCTCGGCTTTCAGCTCGACGGGCGCGAGCTCAGGGTGCAACCGTATTCCGCGACTGGTGTTGCATTGCTGGAGAGATTGCGCACGCTGGCAGCGTTCGAGGTAGAAGGTTCCGGCCTGGTCGTGCGCTTTCCTGGCGCAGATGGCGCACCGTCGCCCGTTGTCGCGCTGTTGCGCAGGTTTCTAGCACTTTTCTGGCCTGCGTTTCCCGAACTTGCGCTGTATGGAGCGTTCAGCTTTGACTACTACCACCTGTCCGATGGCGCCGACCTTCCGGACGATGGTCGTCGCAGGATGGTGTTGTATTTTGCGGAACGGGTTTTGGTGGCGAGAGAGGACCGCGCAACTTGGGTGCATTTCTCGTTCCCGGATTTGCCAAAGGTTCCGTTCATCCCGACCGCGATGCCGGATTCCGTGCGTCTGGAAACTCTGGAAGATGACATGCCATCCGGAGGCCACGCAGCCAATGTGCGGCGGGGCATTGATAGGCTGGCAAGGGGCGAGCTTTTCTCGCTCGTCTTGAGCCAAACGTTTCGCCGCCGTGTATGGGTTCGTGGCAGTGAAGCGTTCGCAGCGTTGCGCAGGCTCAACCCGTATCCCGCGATGTTTTATCTGAACCTCGGCGGCGGAGAACGACTGCTCGGCGCATCTCCCGACCTCCAAGTTCGCGCAGACGAATCGTATGTGGAAAGTGCGCCGGTCTGCGGTACTGTCCGGCGCGGAGCAGATCCGGTCGCCGATGCGGACCAGGCCCGCGCCCTGCTTGATTCGGACAAGGAAGATGCCTCTCTTGCCGCCTGTGCAGACTCCGACCGCAATGACAAGGCGAAGGTGTGCGTGCCGGGTTCCGTTGAGGTCCTGTCCAGGAGGCGGCTGCATTTTTTCAGCACAATCATCCACACGATCGACCATACGCGCGGCCGTCGACTTCAAGGCAAGGATGCGTTCGACATCCTGCTTGCTCACTCGACGCCGGCGACTGTAACCGGCCTGCCGAAGGCGGCAGCCATCCGTGCTATCAGCGAACTGGAGTCGACGTGGCGTGGATGGTATGCGGGGGCGGTCGCGCGGCTGTCAGCGGATGGAAGTGCGGAGGTGTTGACGGTGCTGCGTGCGGCCCGCGTCGTCGGAGACGTCGCGGAAGTTCGCACCGGAGGCAACCTGCTCGTCGACTCGGATCCGGAAAAGGAAGAGGAGGAAACGCGGCTGAAAGCCGAAACAATGTTTCGCGTGCTCGCGGGTGAATCACCTCGAGCGCCCGCGGTACGCGTGGAGTTCAAGTCGGGCCTGCGCGCGTCGCTATGCGGTCCGGACGACGCCATGCTTTTTTCGCTCGAAGAATGCCTGAGGAGCGTCGGGTGCGAGGTGGTGGCGCCCGTCCCGGGAGAGGCGCCTCCCGACGTCGAGATCGTCAGCGATGGCGGGGAGGCGGCTGTTCGACCCTGGGCTGGCGTCGCCCCGCCCGTGATCGCGGTTGGATCCGCGGGTTTACTGTTGTTGCAGGCTCAGGGGTGCGCATTGAAGACTCTTGATGAGCCTCGATTCGCCCGCAGGATTCTGGTCGATTCGCTGGAAGGCGGCTTTGCCGCCTCGCTTGGCAAGTTGGAGCTCGGGGTATACACGCGGCAAGTCGTCGAACAGGGCGCGCTTTCGGCCCGGTGGCGGCCGGCTCTGGTAGGTCCGGGGGGGTGGGTGATCGCGGCGGAACGCGCAGATACGCGCCAGATTGTGCTTCTTTGCCGCCCCGACTCTGTCCAGTCGCTTAAGGCGGACGCCGGCCGGCGCTTGTTGCGGGCAGCCTTGGAGCGTTTTGCAGGGTCGGTGTAAGGATTGTGATAACCTTTTGTTACACATAAAAAACTTGTTCCGTGGAGGGCTTCGTGAAGCGAATTTTCTGGCTGGCTTTGATGGTAGCGTCGACCTCTATGACGTTTGGGCAGGCGTATGCACAGGCTTACCCGGCCCATACGATAAAGATCGTGGTGTCCTTCCCCCCGGGTACTACGCCCGACACGGTCGCGCGGGTCGTCGCACCCAAACTCCAGCAGGCCCTGGGCCAAACCGTGATCGTCGAGAATCGTCCGGGGGCCGGTGGCAACGTCGCGGCCGATGCGGTCGCCAAATCGGCACCGGACGGATACACGTTGCTGGTGAGCACGAATGCCGCGGTAGCGACGAACAAGATCCTTTACGACAAGCTGCCCTACGATCCAGAGCGGGATCTCGCAACCATTTCTCTGCTCGCATCCGCGCCGCAGATCCTGGTGGTCAATCCTTCTGTTCAGGCGTCCTCGTTCAAGGAGTTCATCTCCTACGCGCGTGAAAATCCTGGCAAGCTATCGTACGCCACGACCGGGAGTGGCAGTGCCGCGCACCTGACCATGGAGTTATTGAAGGCTGATGCAAAGATCTTTCTTGTTCATATCCCCTACCGGGGCTTTCCGAATGCCGTTACCGACATGATCGGAGGCAATATACAGGCGATGTTTGCGATCGCGCCCGGCGTTCTTCCGCATATTCGGTCGGGACGTTTGAAGGGGCTGGCCGTCACTGCGCTCAAGCGCAGCGACCGCGCGCCGGAAATACCCAGCGTAGGTGAACTCGGGTATCCGCAACTCGAGTCGCTGGCGTGGATCGGGTTGCTCGCGCCCGCGAAAACGCCCCAGGAAATCATAGACCGGCTGTCGACGGAAACACAGGGCGCGCTGCGCGACCCCGAGGCGCGGCGCACGCTTTCGAATCTGGGCTTCGATGTCGTCGGCAACACGGCGGCCGAGTTCCGCGCATGGCAGCATGCCGAAATAGACAAGTGGGGAAAAGTGATCCGCGCGACGGGCGCGAAGCCCGACTGAAGGAGGGCCTGTGGGGGCGCTGAGGAAAATCGTGCAGTGCGCAGACCTTGACGAGATCAGGTCGAACATCGACCGACTGGACAGGGAAATCGTCGCCCTCCTTGCGGAGCGGCAAGGCTATGTTGTGCAGGCGGCACGCTTCAAGAAGACGGAGGCGGACGTCCGCGCACCGTCACGTGTTGAACAGGTGGTGGAAAACGTGCGCCGGCATGCGCTGGAATTCGGCGCGTCTCCCGATACTGTGGAGCGAGGGTACCGGGTGCTCGTCGCCGGATTTACCGATGAGGAGCTTGCGGCTCATCGGTCCTGAAGACGAGAGGGTGGTTGGCGAATTGACAGAACCTTGAAAAAGTCCCTATAATCTCAGCCTTACCCGGACGCGGGGTGGAGCAGTCTGGCAGCTCGTCGGGCTCATAACCCGAAGGTCGTAGGTTCAAATCCTGCCCCCGCAACCACTTAAGTATCAGAAGGTTAGTAAATATTTCGGGCCGACATAGTCGGCCCGTTTTATTTTACGGGAGCGGTTCTTCCAGGCCCTTCGGGCGCATTGCAGCGCAAGCTTAATGTCAGGCGCGCTAGGGCGGAGCGGCCAATTGCGCCACGCCTTCGGCCGAGTTGGCTCGCAGTGCTGTTTCGGGAATTCCAGATACCGGTAGGCATATCGAATCGCGACGGGCTTCATGCTGCGCACTTGACTTGCGCTGTCGACGCATTGTCGCTGGCACACGATGCTTCCTGGAAGTGCGCGGATGCTCGTTGGAACATTGCGGAATTTTCGTTGATGCATGCAGAGCAGGGCGATGTTAATTCCTCTATGAAGCAGGGGTGGAAAATCGATTTTGGCTCGGCGTCTCACAGAATAATTTGAAAAAGTATTTGCACGTATTAAAAAAGCCGCTATAATTGCGTTCTTGGTTGATTGCGGCGCGAAAACGTAGGAAGAATACGGAAAAGCGCCGGGCGGATACAGAGAGCCCCCCAGGCAACCAACAGCTCTTTAAAAATTTACAGCCGATAAGTGTGGGCGCTTGAGTGGAAGGCCACGAATTCTTTGAAGACTCGAAAGGGAATTCAAAGGTTCAAGAGCTTTAAACTAAAGTGCTCACAATAAAGTAACGAAGTTGTAACTCCGTTAACTTTTGAGTGAGATGTAATGTTGGCGTGGCCGTTAAAAGCTACGCCGGCGACCCGGCAGAAATGTCGGAACCAGAATTAAACTGAAGAGTTTGATCCTGGCTCAGATTGAACGCTGGCGGCATGCCTTACACATGCAAGTCGAACGGCAGCACGGGGGCAACCCTGGTGGCGAGTGGCGAACG
>JBBQVP010000044.1:0-25209 GCA_038211455.1 Burkholderiales bacterium | reverse complement strand
TTGAAACTAAGCCGATGGATAGCATTCATATCGCAACTGCGATTGACATGAAGTGCGCCGAATTTCTCACCACGGATGACCGGATCGGTCAGGCAACTCGCGAAAAACTCTACGCGAGAGTCGGTCTAAAGATCATATCTGCCGACCAGACTAGTTGCCTACCGGATAGCTATCGCCAGCACGTCGGCCTTTAGGCTTCTCGCCGTTGGGTACGGCAAATATAATACTCACCTTTCAAGTCAGTTTGTGTATCGATAACGATACACAAACGTGCATCAAGGTATCCGGATTCCCTCGTCCTTCACATAGGCGCGAATCACGCTTTCGATATCCGCATCGGCCTTGAAGCCCATGGCCAGAGCGCGCGGCGTTTTGAACCGGGCCGGCCAACCGGCGACGATCTTCTGGATGCGCTCGTCGGGCTTGTAGACCACGCGCTTCGCCACCACATCGCCAGCAACGCGGCGCATCGCCTCGATCATCTCCGCCACTGTCACCGTGATCCCGGCAATGTTCAACACGCGACTCATGCCCCAGAGCGAAGACGGGGTCTCGTGCGCGTGGATGAACGCCTCGACCGCGCGGCCCGGCGAGAGCAGCCACACGCCCGTGTCGAGCGACACCGGGCATTCGGACACCACGCCGTTGAGCGGCTCCCGCAGCACTCCGCTCGCGAACGAGGACGCGGCAAGGTTGGGCTTGCCCGGCCGCACGACGATGGTCGGCAGGCGCAGGCTGCGCCCGTCGATGAAGCCCTTTCGCGTGTAGTCGGTGACGAGGTATTCGCTGCACACCTTCTGCGCGCCGTAGGAGGTCTGCGGGTTCGGCGTGGTCGTATCGTCGAGCACCTCGGGCAGGTCGCCGCCGAACGCCGCAACCGAACTCGTGAACATCAGCCGGGGCGGATTCGCGCACTTGCGCGCCAATTCCAGCAGTGTGCGCGTGCCTTCGAGGTTCACCTTCCAGCCGAGGTCGAAATCCGCCTCGGCGCCGGCTGACACCACGGAGGCAAGGTGAAACACCGACTGCGTATCGGGCGTCAGCGCCCTGGCCAGCACGCCGGGCGCCGAGATGTCGCCGGCGATCGCCTCGAGCCGCGCATCCTGCGGCGGCGAAGGCGGGAACGCCGTGTCGAACAGCGTCAGGCGGGTGATCGCCGTTTCCTTTCCATCGGTCCCGGTCAGCTTTCCGCGCGCAAGCAGCGCCTTGGCAAGTTTGAATCCGAGCATGCCGCCACCGCCGGTAATCACGACTTTCATTCAGCACCTTCTTCCGTGGGAGTGAGGGAGGGAACAGTGGGAATGGTATCGAAAAACCCGACCGCGTCGGCGAGTTCACGCGTCGCGCGCATCGGCGGCAAGCTCGCGCGGATCGTGCGGCCGTAGGGTTTGGAGTACAGACGCGGGTCGCAGACCATCAGCACGCCGCGGTCGGTCTCGTCGCGAATCAGCCGGCCCGCGCCCTGCTTCAATTGCAGGATGGCCTGGGGAAGCTGGAGTTCCATGAACGGGTTGCCGCCCTGCGCGCGCATGGCATCGATGCGCGCGGCAAGCACCGGGTCGTCGGGCGGCGCAAACGGCAGCTTGTCGATCACCACCAGCGACAGGGCCTCGCCGCGCACGTCGACACCTTCCCAGAACGACTGGCTGCCGAGCAGGATCGGGTTGTCAAGCCGCCGGAAGCGCGCGAGCAGGTCGGTGCGCGAACCGGTGCCCTGCACCAGCAGCGGATAGTCGAGTTCGTCGCGCGCCAGTTTTTCGGCAAGGATGTCGCGCGCGCGCCGCAGCGCGCGCAGCGTGGTGAAGAGCAGGAACGCCCGCCCCCGGCTCGCGCGCAGGACCGGGTACGCGGCCTCGACCACGCGTTCGGTGAAATCCGGCGCGCTGGGCTCCGGCAGGCTCTTCGGAACATAGAACAGCGCCTGCCGCGCGAAATCGAACGGGCTCTCCCAGCGCACCGCGGTGGCCTGCTCAAGGCCGAGCTCCCGCGTGAAATGGCCGAAATCCTCGCCGACCGCGAGGGTTGCCGAGGTGAGGATCCAGGCGCGCGGGTGGTCGTCCATCTGCTTCCTGAACAATTCCCCGGTGCGCAAGGGAGTGGTGTGCAGTTGCAGCGCGCTTGCGAACACCTCGACCCAGCGCACCGCTTCGTTGTCCTCCGAATCCAGCCAGTGAAGGACGCGGTCCTGCGACTCCTGGGCGCGGCGCGCGCAGGCGGCCAGCCCGTCGCTGCGCTCGGCCTGGGTTGCCAGCTGGGCGCGAAAGGCGTTCAGCGCTTCCGACAGGGACTCGACCGCGGGCAGGAATTCCGGATTTCTTGCAGCCTGCGAATACGCGAAGCGCGCGCTGTCGTCGCGAAACACCAGACGCAGGTCGCGCGCGAGTTTATCCAGCCGAGTCGCGGCGCGGTCCAGGTCCGGCAGCGCCCCGCCGGCGGCGCGCAGTTCGATGCGCGCATCGCGCGCCAGGTCAATCAGCTGGCCGGTGGAAACGGTGTCGCCGAAGAACAGGCGCGCGGTGTCGGGCAGCTGGTGGGCCTCGTCGAAGATCACCGTGTTGCAGGCCGGCAGCAGTTCGGCCAGCCCCTCGTCGCGCAGCATGACGTCGGCGAAGAACAGGTGGTGGTTGATCACGACCACGTCGGCGGCGAGCGCGTTCCTGCGTGCCGCGATCACGAAGCAGTCCTTGTAGTTCGGGCATTCCTGCCCGAGGCAGTTCTCGCGGGTCGAGGTCGCATGGATCCAGACCGGGGAATTTTCGGGCACCTCGGCCAGGTCGCCGCGATCGCCAGTCGTGGTCTGCTTCGCGAACCGCTCGATAGCGGCCAGCTGCAGGGCTTCTTCGCGCGAAGCCAGGCGTGCCTCGCCGCGCGCGCGTTCGAGCCGATAGAGGCACACGTAGTTCGAGCGCCCCTTGAGCAGGGCGGTGGTGTTGCCCGCGGAAATCGCCTTGCGCACGGCAGGAAGGTCGCGATCGAACAACTGGTCCTGCAGGTTCTTGGTTCCGGTCGAGATGATGACCTTGCCCCCGGAGAGCAGCGCCGGTACGAGATAGGCGAACGTCTTGCCGGTGCCCGTGCCGGCCTCGGCCACCAGGATGCCGGTTTTCTCGATTGCGTCGAGTATCCGCTGCGCGAGGTCGATCTGCTGGCGGCGCACCCGGTAACCGGGGATGGCCGACGCCAGCGAGCCGCGTTCCCCGAAAATCAGTTCGAGCGAGGAGAACGCCGGTTCGTCGCTCAGGGCTGCAACGCCTCGACCTTGACCAGGATGCGACGCGCGCTGCCCATGGCCGCGCTGCGTGAAGACAGCAACCCCGCATCGCTGCGCGCGCCCGACTCTGCCGCGCTGCCGAGTTCGATCCATTCGCCCAGCCGGCCGCTGACTTCGCTCTGCACACGCTCCGAGCGCACCGCCGCGGCCCCGCCGGGTGCGCGGGGGTCGAAGGCCTCACGCTGCGGGTTGATCTCCAGTGTCACGATATCGCCCGAGAGGCGGGGCGTCACGGCGAAACCCGACTCCGCCGTCTGCATGACCGTGGTTTCCTGGACGCGTGTGCCGCCCGGCCCGCTGAACACCTGACGCTGGGTCAGCGGGCGCGACTGGCCGGTGGCAATGAACGCACTGCCGCCTTCGAGTACCTGCACGCGCTGGTCGACGCGTTCGCCTGCGCTGCCTCGGCTCGAGGATGCGCGGATCTCCACCTGCGTTTCCTGCGATCGCCCGGACGCCTGCGGGCGCTCGTTGGCAAACTGCCGGTTGTCCAGGACCAGGCCACCGGCACGCAGGCTGCCGCGCGCCTCGATCTCACCGCCCGAAGCCGCATCACTGGCATCGAAGCGCACCGACACCATCAGGCGGCGTTGCGGGGTGTCGATCGCCGCCAGCGCGCTGCGGATCTCCGCGAGATTGCCGGGACTGGTGCGCACGATCAGCTGGTAGCCCTGGCCGGTAAGCACGCCGCCGGGTTGCACCAGCGGCCGCAGCACCGGGATCACCTGCTCGGCGCTGCGGTGCCGGAGCGGGACGATTTCCAGGCTGCCCTGCGCCATCGAAACGAGGGCGTGGAACAGCAGGATGGCAGTGGCAAGGAAGCGTTTCATGATGGGTTCGTGCCACGGATCTTACTGGCAACCGGCCGGAATCCCGTCGCTAGCCCTTTACTTCAAGGCAAAGTGCGACTAAATTACTCGAATTATGCATCCTAATATACTGTATAGCATAATATTTTCTTCGTTCCTGGCGGGGTGCGGCGGGTTACCCACGACCGGCGCGCCGGTAGAGGACAGATCCCCGCTGCACGCGCATGCGCCGGCACGGGCGCCGGAGGTTACCCCACCGGCCCGTTCAAAACGCGCGACGCCGGACCAGTCGGAAATGCTGTTTCAGGTGCTTACCGCGATCGGCGTGGACTACCGCTATGGCGGGCAGTCGCCAACCACGGGCTTCGACTGCAGCGGCCTGGTTGCGCACGTGTTCCACGAGGGATATGGAATTTCGCTTCCCCGCAATACCCAGGGCCAGAGCCTGGTGGGCGAGTCGGTGTCCGCGGAGGAACTCCGGCCGGGCGACCTGGTGTTCTACAACACGCAGAACCGGCCGTACTCTCACGTCGGCATCTACCTCGGCGATGGCCGCTTCGTGCACGCACCCCGGACCGGTGCGACTGTGCGCATCGAAAAGCTGGACAATTCCTACTGGTCCAGGCGCTGGAACGGCGCGCGCCGGGTCGCAGTGCGCATGTAGTCCGGCTGAGCAGGCAGCACGTGTGGGTTGACTTCATTAATGCGAGTGATTATCGTTCGCATTTAAACCACTCTTGAGACAAATCATGCCCCACCTTGCAAGGAAAGCTGCGCTCGGCGCCCTCGCCATACTCACTGCTGCAGCCGCCTGTTTCGTTCCGCCTGCCTTGGGCCAATCCACTGCCACCCAGCAAAAGGTCCTGAACCTGTATTCCTCACGGCACTACAACACCGACGAGGCCCTGTACGCGAATTTCAGCAAACAGACCGGGATCCGCATCAACCGGATCGAAGCCCCGGAAGATGCGCTGCTCGAGCGACTCCGCAACGAAGGGGCGGCGAGCCCTGCCGATGTCCTCGTTACGGTGGATGCCGGTCGGCTCTGGCGGGCCGAGCAGATGGGCCTGTTCCAGCCGGTCAAGTCGGCCCTGCTCGACGCGCGCATTCCGGCCAACCTGCGCCAACCTGATGGGCTATGGTTCGGGTTCTCGACGCGCGCCCGCGTCATCGTGTACGCCAAAGACAAGGTCAAGGCCGGTGAAATCGGCGGCTACGA
The DNA here is from genome assembly GCA_038211455.1 of Burkholderiales bacterium. Lineage (GTDB taxonomy): Bacteria > Pseudomonadota > Gammaproteobacteria > Burkholderiales > SG8-39 > SZAS-79. The sequence continues at coordinate 19,910 of JBBQVP010000044.1, read as the reverse complement.
GGACCTCGCAGAGCCAAAGTGGAAGGGCAAGGTCTGCATGCGCTCGTCATCGAACATGTACAACCTTTCGCTGATGAGTTCGCTGATCGACCACCTGGGCGAGGCGAAGGCGGAGGCCTGGGCCAGGGGAGTGGTGGCGAACTTCGCGCGTTCGCCCAAGGGCGGGGACACCGACCAGATCAAGGCGATCGCCTCCGGGGAGTGCGTGCTTAGCCTGGCAAACACCTACTACTACGTGCGTCTGTTGAAATCGGCAAAACCGGAAGACCGCGAGGCCATCTCCCACGTCGGAATGGTATGGCCCAACCAGGACGGTCGCGGCACGCATGTCAATATTTCAGGGGCCGGGGTACTGAAGCACGCGCCGAACCGCGCCGCGGCGATCAGCTTTCTCGAATACCTAGCGAGCGACGAGGCACAGCGCTATTTCGCCGACGGCAACAATGAGTTCACCGCAGTCGCGACGGCAAAAACCGACAACCGCGAACTCGCCTCGCTGGGTAAATTCAAGGCTGACGCGCTGAATGTAGGCGCGCTGGGCCGCAACCAACCCGCCGCACAACGCGCCTACGACCGCGCGGGCTGGCGCTGAGCCGCCAGCGGCGGCTCGTGTTCGGGCGCAAGCGCCGGCGCCGTTGAGGCGAGCGCGCCGGGTCGCGCCGGCGCTCTTGAGGCAAGCACGCCGGGTCGCGCCGGCGCGCTAGCGCCGCCGCATCGACCGGGCCAGCAGCAACACCGGGATCAGTCCGACAACCACGAGCGCCAGCGCGGCGATCGATGCCTCCGCCAGGCGCTCGTCCTTCGCGAGGTTGTAGGTCTGCACGGCGAGCGTGTCGAAATTGAAGGGGCGCAGTGCGAGCGTCGCCGGCAGTTCCTTCATGACGTCCACGAACACGAGCAGCAGCGCGGTCAACAGGCTGCGCGCGAGCAGCGGCGCGTGCACCTTCGCCAGCACCTGTGCCGGCCCAAGGCCGAGGCTGCGCGCCGCCTCGTCCATGCTGCGCCGGATCCTCGCGAGCCCCGCTTCCACCGTCTGCAGCGCAATCGACAGGAAACGCACCACATAGGCGTAGAGCAGCGCGACGATCGTCCCGCTCAGCCACAATCGTGGCGACACCCCAAACTGCACGGCGACCCACGCCGACACCCAATGGTCCAGCCGCGTGAGCGGCATCAGCACGCCGACAGCAATCACTACCCCCGGGATCGCATAACCCAGCCCGGCGGCGCGTCCGGCCGCGATCGACAGGCGTCCGGGCCGTAGCCTGGTCGCATACGCGATCACCAGCGCGCATGCCACTGCGACAAGCGCCGCAAGCACGGCCAGCGTCACGCTGTTGGTCGCCAGTTCGGCAAAGCGCGCGCCGAATCCCGGTTCGGCTTCCCGCAAGGCAAGCCGCATGAGCAGCGCGGCGGGGACGAGAAAACCGGCGGCCAGCGGCAGGCTGCAGGTGACAAAGGCCGCAGCGGCCCGCCCTCCCCGCAGCACCGCCGGCACAGGCGCGCGCCGCGGCCCGGCGTGAAACGCCGAGCGGCCGCGCAGTGAATGCTCGAGCGCGATGATGATGCCCACTCCGATCAGCAACAGCGCGCCGAGTTGCGCTGCGGCGACCGGGTCGCCGAGTGAAAACCATGCACGGAACACGCCCGTGGAAAACGTATCGACGCCGAAATAGGCGACGGTTCCATAGTCCGCCAGCGTCTCCATCATCGCCAGCGCGACGCCGGAGGCGATCGCGGGCCGCGCAAGCGGCAGCGCGACCCGCAGGAACGTCCGCCATGGCCCGTGACCAAGCACGCGCGCCGTCTCGAGGCTTGCCGCCGACAGGTCCAGGAACGCGCTGCGCGCCAGCAGGTAGACGTAGGGATAGAGGACTGCGCTGAGCACGAACACCGCGCCGCCCAGCGACCGGATATCCGGCAGCGCGTAGTCGCCGGGCTGCCACCCGGTCGCAGCGCGCAGGGCCGACTGCAGTGGACCCGAGAACTGCAGGAAATCCGTGTAGGCATACGCCATCACGTAGGCCGGGGTTGCGATCGGCAGGATCAGGGCCCACTCGAAAAATCCCCTGCCCGGGAACCGGCACAGACTGGTCAGCCATGCGCAACTCACACCCGCAAGCACAACGCAAACGCCGACGCCAAGCGCGAGCAGCAGCGTGTTCCACAAGTACCCCGGCAGCACGGTCCCCGCAAGGTGCGTCCAGGTATCGACGCGCGGCACGAGCAGGTTCATCACCACGACGCCCATGGGCATCACCACCAGCAGCGTCATGGCCAGGGCGAGAAATTTGAGCCAGGAAACCTTGATCTTCGGCAAAGCAAGCACCCGTTCGATGCGTACACTCTCAAAGGGCGCAGGATAACGCCTTGAAAAACCGCGAGATATTAACAGCGCCACTTGACGTAGGCGATCAAAATGGGAATCATTATCATCCAATGACTGAACCTGAACCCACTGGTTCCCCGTCGACGCCCCCGGCGGATCCGGTACTCGATGTGCGCTCCCTCGTGCAGGCCTATGGCGGCCACACGATTGTGCGCGACCTTTCATTCAAGCTCGCGCGTGGCAGCATCGGCTGCATCCTCGGCCCCAGCGGCTGCGGCAAGACCACGCTGCTTCGCTGCATTGCCGGATTCGAACCCGTCGCATCGGGTGAAATCAGGATTTCTGGCCAGGTCGTATCACGCGCAGGGCACCTGGTTCCTCCGGAAGCGCGTCGCATCGGCATGGTGTTCCAGGACTATGCGCTGTTCCCTCACCTGAACATCGCGGACAACATCGCCTTCGGCCTGCGCGCGCTGGGCAGTGAGGCGCGCCGCGGGCGCGCAGAGGAACTCGCCAGCCTCGTGGGCCTGGGCGAATCGCTTGAATCGTACCCGCACGAAATTTCCGGCGGGCAGCAACAGCGCGTGGCCCTTGCACGCGCGCTGGCGCCGCGGCCTGACCTGCTGTTGCTCGATGAACCGTTTTCCAATCTCGACGTAGACTTGCGCGAACGGCTTTCGCTTGAAGTGCGCGACATTATCAAGGCCAGCGGCGCAACCGCCGTCCTGGTGACGCACGACCAGCACGAGGCGTTCGCCATGGCCGACGAAATCGGCGTCATGCACGAAGGCCGGATAGCGCAGTGGGACAGCGCCTACAACCTCTACCATCGCCCCTGCAGCCGGTTCGTGGCGGATTTCGTCGGCCAGGGCGTGTTCGTCCCGGCCCGCGTGCTCAACGACCGCCAGGTGGAAATCGAACTCGGCGTGCTGAACGGTTCCATCCCGCACGCCTGCCAGATGGGCTGCGATGTGTGCGGCAAGGGCTGCAATGCGGAGGTGCTGCTGCGGCCCGACGACATCATCCACGACGATGCCTCCGGCCAGCAGGCCGAAGTGGTGCACAAGGCATTCCGCGGTGCAGAGATCATGTACACGCTGAAACTGGGCAGCGGGCACAAGGTCCTTTCGCTGGTGCCCAGCCACCACAACCACGCGCTGGGCGAGCAGATCGGCATCCGGCTGGACGTCGACCACGTGGTGGCGTTCAGCCCGTCTCTTCCTTCAAGCTGAACAGCACCGGAACGTCGAGGATGAAGCCTTTCCCGCGCAGCGCGGGAGGCAGTGTGGCCATCGGCTTGGCCTTGCGGATCATTTCGAGCGCCTGCTGGTCGAGCACCTCGTAGCCAGACCGCTTTCCAATGCCGATCGATGCGATGCTGCCGTTTGCGTTGATCGCCAATCGCACCTCGGCGCGACCCTCCCAGTTGTTTTCGAGGGCGACGCGCGGATAGTTACGGAAACGCTTTGCCGCCGCGATAAGCGCGGTCCGGTACTTGCCGACCGATGCGGGATCAATGGCGTCGGCCTCTGCGGCGGACGCGACCGCCTGCGCCGGCGCCTCTGCGGGCCCCGGCCTTGCCGCCTGCAAAGCCCCACTGCGCGCCGCAACCGGCAGGATGTGCTCGGCGGAGGCCAGCGCAGGGACAGGCACCACGGAGGGCGCCGCGGCAAGCAATGCGGCGGGCGCCGGCGTTGGCTCGGAACGTGGTTGCACCAATGCTGTCGACCGCTGGAATGACGGCCCCTGCGACAGAACGGAACGCTCTGGTGGACGCGGCTTATCGGGGTCCGGCCGCCGGAGTTCCGCGCTGCTCTCCGGCTGCGAGGACGCGATGCGCGGTTCTGTCAGGCGCGCGACCAGTGGCAGTGAATCCGGTTGCGATTCTCCTGTCCTTTCCCTCAGCCCGGACATCGCGGCAAGGATCAGCGCATGGATCGCGATCGATATGCCGATCGCGAGGGCGAGCGCGATGTGGCTGCCCTCGCCCTGACGTCCATGGGATCCCGTCTCAAGCACTGCCGCCGGAATTGAGCAGTCGCCAGACTTTTTCCGGCGTGACCGGCATTTCGACGTGCTCTACGCCGTGTCCGGCCAGTGCGTCGAGCACCGCATGCACCACGGCCGGCACGGCGCCGATGGTGCCGATCTCGCCGCACCCTTTCACACCCAGCAGGTTGGTCTTGCAGGGCACGCTCTCGTCAAAAACGTTGTGCATGTCGGGCAGATCATCCGCGCGCGGCACGCAGTAGTCCATCAGCGAACCGGTGAGCAGCTGCCCGTTGTCGTCGTAGACGGCCTGCTCGTAGAGCGCCTGGCCGATCCCTTGCGCGATTCCACCCTGCACCTGCCCCGCGACGATCATGTGATTGATGATCCGGCCGATGTCATCGACGCTGGTCATCCGCACCACCGAGACGCGGCCGGTGTCCGGATCGATCTCGACCTCGGCGACCTGCGCGCCGTTCGGCCAGGAGGGCGCAGACGGCGTTTCGGTCGCAGACACGCGGATGTGCTTTTCCGGCTGGCGCGCGGCCAGATCCGCCAGCCCGATCGCGCGATCGGTGCCGGCAATGCCGAACTGTCCGGCGCGGAATTCAATGTCGCTTACCGAGGCTTCGAGCGCTTCGGCGGCGAGTTCCCTGCCGCGCACGATCACCTTGCGGCCGGCCGCGACCACAGCCGAACCGCCGACGAAGGCCGAACGCGAGCCCACGCTGCCGACGCCGTTGGCCAGGTCCGTGTCGCCCTGCACGATGTGCACGCTCGTTGCGGGGATCTGCAGGACTTCGGTGATGAGTTGCATGTAGCTGGTCTCCAGGCCCTGCCCCATCGCCATCGTGCCAGAGAACACCGTCACCGCACCGTCGGCCGCGACCAGGATGTCGACCGTTTCGGTCGGCAGCGCCCCGGTCCATTCGATGTAGGCCGACAGTCCGCGGCCGCGCAGCTTGCCGCCACGCTTCGATTCGGCGGCGCGCGCGGCATAACCGTTCCAGTCCGACTCTTCGACCACGCGACCGAGGATGCGCGCAAACTCGCCCGCATCGTAGACCTCGCCCAGGTGGGTGCGGTACGGAAAGCGCTCCGGCGGGATCAGGTTGCGCCTGCGGATCTCCACCGGGTCGATCTGCATCTCGCGCGCGGCCTGGTCGATCAGGCGCTCCATCAGGTAGTTTGCCTCGGGCCGGCCGGCACCGCGATACGCGCCGGTCGCCATGGTATTGGTGAGCACGCCGCGCACGTGGTAATCCACCACCGGCACGTGATAGACCGAGGTCTGCACCTTGGGGCCCATGACCAGCGGAATCATCGCGGTCGAGCCGACCGGAACCGCGCCGAAGTTGGCGAGCATCTCCATCTTCAGCGCGAGTATCCGCCCATCCGTGTCAAGTGCGAGCTTCGCCTTGAACAACTGGTCGCGCCCGGCGTGCGAGGCAAGGAACTCCTCGCCGCGCTCGGCGCGCCACTTGACCGGCCGGCCGAGCTTGCGCGCGGCGTAGCAGGCCACCGCATCCTCCGGGTACAGCCCGGTCTTCATGCCGAAACCGCCGCCGATATCGCCTACGACCACGCGGAACTGCCCGGGCTTGGTGTTGAACACGGCGGCAAGCGAGTCGCGCGTGCCGGTAGGCTGTTGCGTCTGGGTGTACAGAGTCCAGCGCTGGTTTTCGTATACCGCAGTCGCGCACCTCGGCTCCAGGGCGTTGGCGATCAGGCGCTGGTTGTGCAGTTCCAGGCTGGTGACATGCGCAGCACCCGCGAAGGCCGCGGCGACCGCGGCCGGATCGCCGTAACGCGACTCGGCCGCGATATTGCCGGGCGCGGCGGCAAACAGCAACGGCGCATCCGGTTCGATGGCGCGGCGCGGATCGACCACGCAGGGCAGTTCCTCGTAGTCGATCGCAATCAGCTCAGCGGCGTCCTGCGCCTGCTCGCGGGTTCCGGCGACCACGGCCGCGACAGGTTGGCCGGCGTAGTAGGCCGTACCCTCGGCGAGCGGCGTACGCAGCGGCGCCGCCATCGGTTCGCCGCTGGGCTGCTTGAAAAGGGCGGGAAACGGAATATGGCCCAGCCCGTCGGCGCGCAGGTCGGCCATCGAATACGCAGCCAGCACGCCCGGCGCAGCGCGTGCCGCGCCGACATCCACGGACGACCAGCGGGCATGCGCATACGGCGAGCGCACGATCACCAGCCAGACCTGCTCCGCGGTGAGGCGGTCATCGCTGTAGCGGCCGACGCCCTTGAGCAGGCGATCGTCCTCGATTCGTTTTTGCGAGCGCGAAGCGCCGAAGCGGGCAGATTCCGGGTCGAACTGGACGGCAGGTGCATTCATTGATTTGGGGGTCCTGGAGGCGATTGACGGGTCTGAAACAGAATGCGGCCCGTTCAGGGCCGCAAAGTTGACTTATACCGAAATTGCATACCCTTGCGTCGTATGTCTGGTGAAACACAGACGCGGCATACCTGCGTGAGTATACCGTTCAGCGACAACGCGGCACTGGCGCCTTGACGGTCACTCGCTGCTCAGATGTCAGGCTCGGAACAGTTCGCCGAAAATTTTGCCCCGCCGGAGGAATAAGTCACGTTTTCAAGGCGTTTGCTTACAATTCCTTTATCTTTTTATACCCCCGCTAAATTACAATAACAATATGAACTCCCTCCCCCAGCGAGATATGTTCCTGCCTCCGGCGAAAGCTGACGGGCAGTCTCAGGCGCACGAACTCCTGCGCTACTGGCGTGCCATCAACCGCCACCGGCTGGGGATCATCCTCCTGGTTGTGGCGACCGGGGCCCTCGCGGCAATGTACGCATTCAGCCTGCCTCCGGTGTATCGGGGAACGACAACCGTGCTGCTTGACCCGCTGAAGAAGAAATCGGTCACGGTGCAGGACGTCTATGAGTCGGTCCAGGAATCGACCCCGCGCGACTACTACCTGACGCAGATGGAAATCATGAAGTCGCGCGACTACGCGGAGCGCCTCGTGCGCGTGCTGAACCTGGCGCGGCATCCGGCTTATGACCCGCGCCAGCAGCAGGCCGACAAAGGCTGGGTTGCCTCCCTGCTGGAGCGATTCAGCTCCGGGGATACCAGGAAAGTGGACGCGCCGGCACCGACCTCGGACGTCAATGAAGGCGAGATCCGAGACGGTATCGTTTCGAGTGTGATGGCCGGCATATCGATCAGCCAGACGCGCAACACGCAGCTGGTGAAGATCAGTTTCGATTCGCCGGACCCGGTACTTGCCGAACGTGTGCCGAATGCGCTGTCGATGATCTACATCGTTGAAGACCTCGAGTCGCGCACTGGCGCGGCCCGGCAATCGATGTCCTTCCTGACCGAGCAGGCCGAAAAGCTGAAAAACCAGCTGGCTTCGTCGGAGCGTGATCTGCAGCAGTTCCGCGAAAGCCAGAAAATCGTCGTCACGAAGGGGTTGTCACTGTCCGATGCGACCCGCCGCCTGGAAGGGCTCACGTCCTCGCTCGAGGACGCGCGCAGGAAGCGCTCCGAGGCCGAACTGCGCTACAAGCAGGTCAGCGCAGCCGCGCGCGGCACTTCGCGAGAAGCGCTGGAGACCCTGCCGGTGCTGCAGCGCGACCCTGTGCTCCAGAAGCTCAAGGAAACCGAGGCGGAAGCGGAGCGGCGTGCAAGCGAAGCGTCGAAGCGTTACGGCCCCGAGCATCCGAGAATCATCGCCGTGCAGTCGGACCTCAAAATCGCGCGCGAAGCCGTAGTCCGGCAGATCAGCGCGGTTGCCGAGTCTGTCGCCAAGGAATTCGAGATCGCCAAGGCTAACGAGGGCGCCATCGCCACCGCACAGGGCCAGGCGACGGTCGAAGCGCAGGTGTTCAACCGGACCGAGTTCCCGCTTACCCGACTCGAGCGCAACGTGGAGTCGAACCGCCGCCTGTACGAAGCGTTCGTGCAACGCGCCAACGAAGTGCGGATCGGCGACGTACAGCAGCCGATCGCTCGCGTCATCGACCTGGCGCGCGCGCCAGGCGGGCCTTCGGGCCCGAACCGGCAGCGCATTGTGATGCTCTGGATGTTCGGCGCTCTGTTCGCGGGCGTAGGCATCGCCCTTTTCCTCACGCTGCTCGACAAGGGCGTCAAGACCGGCCTCGACCTGGAGTCCAGGCTGGAGATCAAGGCAATCGGCGTGCTGCCGCGTATGAAAGCCGCGCCGGATGTGCCGCTCGACCGCATGGTCGTCGACGACAATTCAAACACCTTCTCGGAAGGTGTGCGCACGATCCGCAGCGACATCCAGCTCTCCACCCTCGATTCGCCGCACAAGACCGTGCTGGTCACCTCGTCGATTCCCGGCGAGGGCAAGACAACGGTCGCCTGCAACCTTGCGTTCGCCTTCTCGCAGGTCAAGAAGACGCTGCTCATCGAGGCGGACATGCGCCGGCCCAAGGTCGGGCGCGCGCTGAAGCTCGAGGCGCACCACCCCGGGTTGTCGGAATTCGTGTCCGGCGACATCGGCATCGAGCAGTGTGTGTTTCCGGTCGGCGATACCGGCCTGTTCGTGCTGCAGTCAGGGAAGGTTCCGCTCAACCCGCTCGAGATGCTTTCCTCGCACCGCTTTGCCGATGCGATGGAGTCGCTGAAGTCGATGTTCGAGGTGATCGTAATCGACAGCCCGCCGGTAGAACTGGTGAGCGATTCGATGGTGCTCTCACGCTTCGCCACCGCGGTCATGTTCGTGGTGAAAGCCGACAGCACACCGTATCCGCTCGCGCGCCATAGCCTGATCCGCTTGCGCCGCGTTGGCGCGCCGGTTCTTGGCGCTATCCTGAACTACTTCGATGTGGAAAAAGCGCACCGCTATTACGGTGATTACAGCAGCTTCGGGACCGAGTACTACTACCGCAATTACGGTTACCAGGCCCATCCCATCGACCCGGTCGAAAGCATCAAGCGCGCGTCACGCGAGCTTGACCGCAAGGTGCCGCCAAGGGGCGTGGATAGCTGAATCCGGCGGGGCCGGAAGCCCGTCAGTCCGCGGCGGAGCGTTCCTCCGCGTGCCTTAGCGAGATCCACGCGAACGCCAGCAGCAGCATGAACGTGAGCGCGTTCGCCGGAATCTGCAGGTTGAAATCCGCGCCGCTATGGATCATCAACCCCAGAATTCCCATCATTGCCGCAAAGGACACGCCACGCATCACCGGATCCCTGCGCAGGTACTGGGCGCGCAATGCGGCGCCGAACGAAAGCAAAACAATCGCACCAAGCAGCGTGATGCCGACCAATCCGGTTTCGGCGGCGAGTTCCGCATAGTCGTTATGCGCATGGGTGTACGACTGTGCGGTGGCTTCCCCGCTGTAACGTGGAAAGACCGACGGAAACGCGCCGAGCCCGGCCCCGAACACCGGAAAATCCTTCCACATCGTGAAGGCGTATCCGGCGAGTTCGTCACGATCTTCGCTCTGCATGGTCGTATGGCTGATCCTTTCAACCACCTTCTGCGTCCCGAAATACGCCCCGATGATCGCGACGTCGATCGCGATCAGGCTGACGAGCAGGACGATCATCGACCGGGTCGCATGCCGGGACAGAATCAACCCGATGCCGCCGCTGATGGCCAGGCTGATGAAAAAGGCGCTGTTGCCCATCCTCGAGCGCGACAACACCAACGCAACGACCATCGTCACAAGCAGTATCCGCAGGCCCATCTTCGGCGTGATGACCCATTCGGCCAGCCCGCGAAAGAACTGTCCCCAGGTGCCGCTTTTCCCCCCTGACAGACTTGCAATCAGCACACCGACGCCCACCGACAGGCACATCACGAGGTAGCCTGCATAGTGGTTGCGATTGACGAAAGTGCCCGCAGCCGCTCCTCCCGGGCTTTGCAGCACCACGAACGCGCCATACAGCGATTGCAGCACGCCGGACAGGATGACCGCGTAGGTCGCGAGGCGAATCCGCTCCCGGCTCGTCAGCAGCACCAGGCTCAACGCGAAGAAGGCCACGTAAGCGGTGCTCCTGCAGGCCGCATCGAGGGTCGCGTAGCGGTCCAGCGTGAGCGGGGCGTACGCAAGCACGCCCTGCGGCGCCACCGCCATGTGCAATTGCGCAGCCTGCGGTGAAAGCAGCGCAAGCAGACCCGCCGGCAGGGGCACCAGCTGCAGCCAGACATAGACCAGCCACGCGGCGAGGCAAACCAGGACGGGACGCGAACCGGCGAAGACGGCACCCAGGCCATGCTTGCCACGCACGAAACCCGTCAGCCAGACCATGGACAGCGCAAGAACCCACAGTTCAAGCAGCGCCCACGACCACGGGCGATTGCTGCCGAGGGGGACGGGAACCCAGACAATCAGGAGCAGGTAGGGCGCGAAGACCCAGCCCACATCCTTCGCACTGCGATTCAAGGCTGGCATCCGGTGCCGCTACGCCGCCGTCCGGACGAATCCGGGCCGCCGGATGGGAGCCCGGTCAGCAAGCGCTGCCGGTACAGCCTCCCCCTCCTCCGGGCGCGACCGGCGGGACGGCGCCTGGATCCAGTACCACCGGCGGAGGCGCCGGCGCTGTCGGTTGTGCCGGTTGGCCAGGCACTGGCGTTGGCTGCTGTGTCACAGGACCCGCCGCAGTCGGCGGCAGGGAAGCCACTTCCGCCCCGACTTCCACGTTGGCTGGAGCGCCCTTGATCGTATCGGCAAATGCAAGTTGCAGGGCCGCAGGCGCGTTTGACAGGGCAAGCACCGGCGCCGGCGGCGCCTCGGGCTTCCAACTCGTGTACTTGTCGGAGGAGACCGAGACCGGCGGACCGACCATGGTCTTGACAGAGATGCCTCCTGCGCTCACTGCGGCGGAGCCTGCATCCTTTGTCTCACGGTCGACGTTGACGACATACGCGACCACACCTTTGGTATTGATCGTGATAAACGCGCTTCCCACAGCGACAGTCAGCCCGGTTGGCGCCTCGCCGGTATTTGCCCATGTCACAAGGCTCAACTGTCCTTCTGTCAGACCCAGCGACGCTGTCGCGCTTTGCGCCCCAGGGGAATCGGCGATACGCAACACCGACTTTTCGCTGAGTGCCGCGTAGTGACCCTCGGAGAAAAGCAGCCCGACTTCGCTCTTCGCCCCGGTCAGGAACGTGGTGCCGGGGCCGAACGTGTCCCCGATCTTTGCCTGCGACTCAGCACCGGTCGGGCTGCGAATCACGACGTTGCCCGAAACCATGTTCAGCTGGCCACTCAGGGCGACCGTCGTGGTATTGGACGGTGTACCCTGCGTCTTCATCTGCGAAAGCATCAGCGCGGCCTGGACTGACGCTGACTGCACATTGACGGGCAGGTTGGTCTCCGCAACCGTCGCGCGCGACGCTGTCACCTGAGCCTGGAGTACCGCCGGGGCCGCTGCCAGCGGCTGGGCCGGAAGCAGGCGATCATCGTCGCGCCAGCGCGCAAACTGATCCGCGGCAATCTGCGCAATCTTTCCGGAAGGCGTCTGAACAGAGATCGCGCCGACAGTGACGGCGGCCCATCCCGGCCTTCGCTTCTCGTCCGGATCCACCTCAACGACAAATGCCGTGACGTCCTTGCTCAGGATGCTGACCACCCCCGTGCCTGCGGAGATACGCAAACCAGCGGGGTTGCCCGTATGGATCGCTCCGGTCACCAGACTCATCCGACCGTTGACCAGCGAAATATTCGCCCGGCCGGCCTTGGGATTTGCGGCATCAAAGCGGTAGTCGTCGATGCGCAGCGTGGACTCCTTGCCCAGAGAAATCTGCTGCCCATCCGCGAACAGCAGGTCCACCTTTCCTGTGTCGCCGGTGACCACCGTAGTGCCCGGGACAAGAATATCTCCCACTTTCGCGGGAACCAGCGGGCCGGCACCCTTGCGGATGAATGCGGGCGGAATGACTGCCTTGACGTATCCTGCAGCGCCCGCCTGGGCGTGCACGACAGAAGGCGCCGCCAGCTGCAAAAGCAGCATGAGCGCGGCGCAAACCGCCTTCAGAAACGCTCGCCCGATCGAATTTCGCATCACTGTTTTCCCTGCTCCACCTGCGTACCCGAGGGGACGGAACCCGTCCCTTCGCTGCATTGCACGCCTACCTTTCCATGATAGCCTTTCATAGGGCAGACGAGGTCGAACCGACCGAAACTTTTCACAATCTCAAGCATTTTCGGACTGTTCCAGACAGCGCCCCGCTCCAGGGCGCCCAAAACCCTCTTCTGATCGCCGGAATCGAGCTTTTCCCAGGTTGCCAGGCCGACAAACACCACCGTCTGCTGGCTGCGCGGCTCCCAGGGGCCCAGTTCGTCGGCGTTGCGCAGCGCCCCCAGAAATTCGGCATCGATCTCGTCCAGATTGAGTTTGGCGAGCGCAAGGTTCGCCCAGAGAAAGGGCGATGCGGGTCGTTCCCGGAGCGCATGCCGGAACCGCAGGCGGGCCGCCCAAGTGTAGGCCAATGCTTGTCGTGGCATCGTCGACAGGCGCATGCGCGCAAGATCCAGGGCGCCGAGCGCTTCGAATGCCCAGGGGTTGTCTGGCGCATAGTCGAGGCTGTCGGTGAAATAGCGTGCCACCCGGTTGACCTCCCGCATGCCATGCGGCTTTCGGGATGTCGCCCACTGGTCGATTTCGCGCTGCCCCAGTTCGACGATCAGTCCGGAAATGCCCAACTTCGCCGATTGCACGGCAACCGCCAGCAGCGCCAGGAGCAGCACCAGAGCGCCTGCCTTTCCCCAGTCGCGGCGATAGACAATGGACAGCATGTCGAAATGTGTAGCCTGTGAGCCCAATCAACGGAACCGCGGATGCGCCCCGTCTAGTATAAATGGGGGCGTGAACGTGTCTTTGTCCGCCATCAGATGATTCTACACAGCGACAACGAATGGGGGCGATTGCGCTCTGTGGTCGTCGGCCGCGCAGACAATGCGCGTGTGCCCGTGGACGACATCAGCCTGAGGGCGATCAACTATGCGGGCCACGCGCCGCAAGATATCCGCCATGGCCCGTATCCGCAGGCAGTCATCGACGAGGCGAACGAGGACCTGGAGGCGCTTTGCCGGGTGTTTACCGACGCAGGCGTTGCGGTTCACCGCCCGCTTGCGCCACGCACCGACGTGCGACACGCGGCCGCGGGCTGGCAGAGCGACGGCTACTACGCGTACTGCCCGCGCGACGGCCTGCTGGTGGTCGGTGACACCGTGATCGAATCGCCCATGGTCCTGCGCGCGCGGTATACCGACGCATTTCCGTATCGCAGCATCCTGCAAGAGGCGATGCGTGACGGGGCGCGCTGGATCGCGGCGCCCCGTCCACAACTGCCCGACGAACTCTACGACGAGCTCGCGGACCGCGAACGCAAGAGCCTGCGCAACCTGGAGCCGGTGTTCGATGCCGCGAATGTGCTGCGCGCCGACGACGATCTCCTGTTCCTCGAAAGCAACAGCGGCAACGAGCTCGGCGCGCAGTGGCTGCAGCGGGCGCTCGGGCCCGGCTACCGCGTGCATTTCCTGCGCGGAATCTACAGCTACATGCACCTGGACAGCACGATCAGCCTGCTGCGGCCCGGCGTGGCGCTGCTGAATCCGGCCAGGCTGAACGCCGCGAACCTGCCTGCGTTCTTCGACAACTGGAAGATCCTCTGGTGCCCCGAGCCGGTCGACATCGGATTCCACCCGCCCTATGCGCATGCAAGCGTATGGATCGGGATGAACCTGCTCATGCTGGACGAGAACACGGCAATCGTCGAACGCTCGCAGCTGCCGCTGATACGCATGCTCGAAGCCGAAGGATTCGGCGTGATCCCGGTTCCGCTGCGCCACGCGCGCACGCTCGGTGGCGCCGTGCACTGCGTGACACTGGACCTGCAGCGGAACTGACCGGATTCAGCGCACCCGGCGCCGGAGGCGGCAAGCGTACGTTCAACCCGGGAAAAAATCCCGTACAGCTTTGCAAACGCGCGCTACATCGCTGTCTTCAAGACGCAGCGACGATGGAAGCCATACTCCACTGCGCGAAGCCCTTTCGGATTCGGGAAACGACCCGGACATCGAAAACGCAGGCTCGGCGTGCAGCGCCGGATAAAACATCCGGCTGCCGATCTGGCGCTCGCGCAGATGCTCCATGAGCGGCCGTCTTGCGTCAGCGTCGACCAGTACATCCACGAACCACGGTGTCACATTCCCGGTGTCGGTCTGCGGAATGCGCAGCCCTTCGATGCCGCAGAGTTGTTCCCGGTAGAGTTCGAAGAGGCGGCGTTTACGCGCAACGATCGCGGGCAGGCGGCTCATCTGCGACACGCCAATTGATGCCTGCAAATCGGTGAACTTCAGGTTCCAGCCCACGCTCTGGTAGTGGTCGGACCCGCCCTCCAGTCGGCCGAAATCACGCAGCAGGCACATCCGCCGGTAGAGCGCCTCGTCATCGGTGACCACCGCGCCACCCTGCCCGGTCGTCACGATCTTCTGGGAGCTGAAGGAAAAGCACCCGCAGTCACCCAGCGTGCCCAGGTGACGGCCTGCGGAGAACGAACCGAGCGACTGCGCCGCATCCTCGATCACCCTGATGCCCCTGCTGCGGCAGCGCCCCACGAAGGCCTCCAGCCCTGCGGGAGAGCGGCCATTGAGTGAAACGAAGATGACCGCTCGTGTCCGTTGCGTGATCCGCGCTTCGGCCTTCGCCAGATCGAGGCACAGCGTGTCGGGCGCAATATCCGCAAACGCGACCTTCCCCCCGGCGAGCAGAACGGCGGTTGCAGTTGCGGCCATGGTGAGGTCGGGCACGATGACTTCATCGTCGCGTTCGATTCCGCACGCGGAGAGTGCCATGAACAAGGCAAGGGTGCCGCTGGGCGCGATCGCGCAGTAGCGCGCCCCGGTGTAGTCGCAGATCGCTTTCTCGAACAGGCGCGTCTGCGTGAACTCGGTCAGCCAGCCGCCGGAGGCCAGATAGGCGCTCACGGCCTCGGCATCCGCCGGTGTGACCAGCGGCTCCATCTGCGGAATGAAATCCGTCACCGCTCGATCGCCGCTCGCGCAGATGCCTGCGTCGGTCCGAGAATCGCCTTCCGGTACCAGTCGATCGTGGCACGCAGTCCGTCCTCGAGCGTGGTTTGCGGCACGAAGCCGAGGAGTTCGCCGGCCAGTTGCGTGGAGGCCACCCGCCGCGGGTCGCCGCCGCCCTTCGTGGCATCGAACAAGATCTCCCTCCTGAAGCCGCTCAGCCGAGCGATCAGGCGCACCAGATCAGCGATCGATACCTCGTTGCCGGACGCTAGATTGACCAGCGCGCCTGGCGCAAGGCGCTCCGCGGCAAGCAGCAGGCCCTCCGCGATGTCTTCGACGAACAGGAAATCGCGCGTTGGCGACCCGTCTCCCCAAACGTGCAGGTCCTCGTCACGGAAGCACTTGGCGATGGTCGCGGGGATGACATGCGAATGCTCGGCCTCGAAGCGATCGCGCGGCCCGTAGGCGTTCGCGGAAAGCACGCTGACGACGTTCATTCCGTATTCACGGAAATACATTTCCGCCAGCGCGGCCTGGTCGCGCTTGGCCAGGCCGATCCCCGCATGCGTGGCGGCCACAGGGCCGTCGTGCAGCGTCGACTCGCGCAACGGCGATTCCGCCACGGCCGGGTACGCGAGCAGGTTGCCGAGCGTGACGAACTTTTCCACCCCTGCCTCGCGCGCGGCCTCCAGCATGTGCAGGTTGACCAGCATGCAGTCCCGGTACTGCGACGCCGGGTGCGCGCGCGCAAACGCAATGCCGCCGGTCGACGCCGCCAGGTGGATCACCAGGTTGCAATCACGCGCTGCGATCCTGCATTGGTCCGCAGAACGCAGATCGCATTCGCGTGAACGGGGGACGACGATATCGCCAGCGGATACGCCGCGTCGGCGCAGCGCGTCAACGACGTGTGAGCCGATGAACCCGGCCCCGCCGGTGACCAGCACACGCTTCCCCTGCCAGAATCGGTTCGCTAGTCCGCCTTGCGCCTCGGGCATCAGCGGGGACCGGAGGTCGATTCCACGAACTCGGGCGCGCGGGCAGGTCTCCCTGACCGGACGCTTTCGCCACTGGTCCGCCACTCCGCCTTCGCCAGCCAATAGAGGCGCACGCCACCGAGGACCGCTTTCAGTGACTGCCAGCGCGACAAGGTGATCGCCTGCCTTGCGCCCTCGCCCTGCCCCCCGCGTCGCGCGAGGCGGCGTACGACGGCGCGGAAGAGAAAGCGCCAGACCGCGCCGCGGTGTGCAGGAAACTCGCCCCACACGAACAGCAGGTGGGAAATCGAGGCGCGCAGATCGCTGCAGCGCCTTTCGGACTGCAGTTCGGGTGTGGGCGGACTCGGGTGCCGGACGACCGCACCGGGTGCGTGGACAATGCGCAGGCCGCGGATCATCAGATTGGCGAACAGCACGTGCTCGTCCCCGCTGTCGAGCAACCGGCCGCGACCGATGCGCTCGTCGAAGCCCGGGCCTTCCAACAGCACTTCGCGACGGAACGCCATGTTGCCCCCATCGCCGATCCCGCCAAAGCACGCAAGCGCGAACCAGCCGGGCGTCGCGCGGTCGAAAGTTTCCGCTGGACGGGCGCAGTCCCAGACGGCATCTTCTTCAGACATCCCGCGCGAATCGGCGAGCGCGCGCATATACCGCACCCTGCCGCTGACTGCCGCCGTTCCAGGAGCTTCGAAGGCCGCCACCAGCGCATCCAGCCACCCCGGCTCGACCACCGAATCGTCATCGATGAATGCCACCAAGTCACCGCCGGCCGCACGCGAGCCGATATTGCGCGCCCGCGTCAGCCCGGCAACCGGGGCGGGAACCCAAAGCACGCCGAGCCGCATGCACAGTTCGCGCGCCGGATATGCAGCGCCATTGTCGACCACGAGGACATCGAATCTCGGATAGCTCTGCCGGCGCACGGATTCGAGACAGGTTTCCAGCAAAGCAAGGCGGTCGCGGGTGCAGACGACGACGCTCACCGCTGGCGGCTGGGGCACGATCGCCGCGCTTTTCCGCGCATCAGGACTCAACGGCACGAACGAAACTGCGACTGCATTTTGCGGGGCAGGTTGCATGCTGTTCCCGGGAATAGTGTGGAGCGTGGAAGGCTGCGTGGCGGAGAGGGTGGGATTCGAACCCACGTTACGTTGCCGTAAACCAGATTTCGAGTCTGGCGCATTCGACCACTCTGCCACCTCTCCGGTATGCCTTGCCTTTCTGGGACGAATTTTAACAGGTAGCCCGCAGCACGACGCCGGACACGGCGCTAGTTTCGGGTGATTTTCTCCGCCCCGCCCATGTAGCCGCGCAAGGCCGCAGGAATCGTCACCGATCCATCGGCGTTCTGGTAGTTCTCGAGGATCGCGACAAGGGTGCGCCCGACTGCGAGGCCCGAGCCGTTGATCGTATGCAGCAGTTCGGGCTTGCCCTTCGCGTTGCGAAAGCGTGCCTGCATGCGCCGCGCCTGGAAGGCCTCGAAGTTCGAACAGGACGATATTTCGCGGTAGGTGTCCTGCGCCGGCAGCCAGACTTCGATATCGTAGGTCTTGGCCGATGAAAACCCCATGTCGCCGGTGCACAACACCATCGTGCGGTACGGCAGTTCGAGCTTGCGCAAGATCGCCTCGGCGTGCCCGGTCAGCGCTTCGTGCGCCGCGGTCGAATTTTCCGGTGTCACGATCTGCACCAGCTCCACCTTGTCGAACTGGTGCTGGCGGATCATGCCGCGCGTGTCCTTGCCATAGGAGCCCGCCTCCGAGCGGAAACACGGCGTGTGGCAGGCGAACCTGAGCGGCAACTCATCGAGCGGGACGATGCTCTCGCGCACGAAGTTGGTGACGGGGTACTCCGCGGTGGGAATCAGGTAGAGGTCGCGCCCCTCGACCTTGAACAGGTCGTCCTTGAACTTGGCGAGGCTGGACACGCCGTTGGCGCAGTCACCCGTCACCATGTAGGGGACGTAGGTCTCGGTATAGCCGTGCTCCCCGGTATGCGTGTCGAGCATGAACTGCGCAAGCGCGCGATGCAGCCGCGCCACGGCGCCCTTCATTACCGAAAAGCGCGCGCCGGCGATCTTGATCGCGGTGTCGAAATCGAGCAGCCCCAGCCCCGTGCCGATATCCACGTGGTCCCTGACCGCGAAGTCGAAGCTGCGCGGGGTGCCCCAGCGCCGCACCTCGACGTTGTCTTCCGCGCCCTTCCCCGCCGGCACATCCGCCTGCGGCAGGTTCGGGATGACCTCGAGAAATGCGAGCTGGCGTTTCTGCACGTCCGCGGTGCGCGCCTCGAGCTCGCCAAGTTCCGCATTCACCGCGCCGGCCTCGGCGACCAGCGCGCTCGCGTCCTCACCCCTGGCCTTGGCCTGGCCGATCTTTTTCGCCTGCGCGTTGCGCGCCGCCTGGAGCTCCTGGGTGCGCCCCTGGAATTCCCTGCGCTCGGCCTCAAGGGCGAGATAGGCGTCGCGGTCGAATGCAAACCCGCGTTCGGCGAGCCTGTTGACCACGCCGTCGAGGTCGGTCCGCAGCAGCTGTATGTCGAGCATGATATCTACTTTCTAATATACGAATTGACCGGAAACCCGCACCGTTTGGCGTCCTGCAAAAACAAAGTCATGAATTATTGCGTTTGTCCCGGTCCAGAGAACGCAAATATTCGAGCTTCTCGCGGATCTTTCCCTCCATTCCCCGCTCGGTCGGCGCGTACCATTCCACCGGCGGCATGCCGTCCGGGAAGTAATCCTCGCCTGCCGCGTAGGCGCCTTCCTCCGCGTGCGCGTAGCGATAGTCCCTGCCGTAGCCCAGGTCCTTCATCAGCCGGGTCGGCGCGTTCCTGAGCCGCAGCGGCACCGGACGGGTCGCATCCCCGGCGACGAATGCGCGGGCGGCATTATAGGCGTTGTATACGGCGTTCGACTTCGCCGCGCAGGCGAGAAATACCACGGCCTCGGCCAGCGCGAGTTCGCCCTCCGGGCTGCCCAGGCGCTCGTAGGTTTCGCAGGCGTCGAGCGCGATGCGCAGCGCGCGCGGGTCGGCGAGTCCGATGTCTTCCGAGGCCATGCGCACGATGCGCCGCCCGAGATACAGCGGCGCCGCACCGCCGTCGAGCATCCGCACCAGCCAATACAGCGCTGCATCCGGGTTCGAACCGCGCACCGACTTGTGCAGGGCGGAGATCTGGTCGTAGAACTGCTCGCCGCCCTTGTCGAACCGGCGCAGGTTCTGGGCCAGGGTCCGCTCGACAAATTCGGCATCCACCACAGCCACGCCGGCCGTCTGCGTGGCCGTCGCAAGGATCTCCAGCGCG
Source organism: Burkholderiales bacterium (assembly GCA_038211455.1). Lineage (GTDB taxonomy): Bacteria > Pseudomonadota > Gammaproteobacteria > Burkholderiales > SG8-39 > SZAS-79. Next base: position 302 of record JBBQVP010000044.1, on the reverse strand, counting down.
TTGAGCAGGCGCCGCGCGTCGCCATCAGCGAAGCCCACGACGCGCTCGCGCGCCGCGGCATCCACGCTCACGCCGGGCAACACCCGATCGCAGCCCCGGTCGAAGAGTGTCGCCAGTTCTTCCTGGGACAGGCTTTCGAGCACATACACCTGCGCGCGCGAGAGCAGCGCGCCGTTGACCTCGAATGACGGGTTCTCAGTCGTCGCGCCGATGAAGGTGATCAGGCCGCGCTCGACATACGGCAGGAAGGCATCCTGCTGCGCCTTGTTGAAGCGGTGCACCTCGTCGACGAACAGGATCGT
>JBBQVP010000043.1:0-25317 GCA_038211455.1 Burkholderiales bacterium | reverse complement strand
GCAATGCGCGCCCAGTAATGCACACCGGCGCCGCCCAGCGGATCGACGCCGATACGGATCTTCGCGTTGCGGATCGCCTCCAGGTCGATCACGCTGCCTAGATCGGCGACGTAGGCATCGATGAAGTCGTGGCGGTGCGTCGTGGCAGCGCACAGCGCCTGCGCGTATGGGACGCGCCTGACCCCGGCCATGGCGTGTTCGAGGAAATCGTTGGCGCTGTCCTGGATTGCGTCCGTTATGTCCGCGCCGGCGGGGCCGCCGTCAGGCGGGTTGTACTTGAAGCCCCCGTTGTCCGGGGGATTGTGGGACGGCGTCACGACGATCCCGTCGGCCAGCCCCGAAGTGCGGCCGCGATTGTGGGTCAGGATCGCGTGCGAAACCGCCGGCGTCGGTGTGTATTCGTCGTTGGTGGCCAGCATTACGTCTACGCCATTGGCGGCCAGCACTTCGAGCGCGCTCGCACAGGCCGGCTCCGACAGTGCATGGGTGTCGATGCCCAGGAACAGGGGGCCGGTGATGTCCTGGCTCCGGCGGTAGTTGCAGATGGATTGCGTGATCGCCAGCACGTGCCTTTCGTTGAACGAGAGTGCGAACGACGAGCCGCGGTGTCCGGAGGTGCCGAATGCCACCCGTTGCGCGGGAACCGACGCATCGGGCACGCCGGTGTAATACGCGCTGACGAGCCGGGGCACGTCCACGAGCAGGGATCGGGGAGCCGGCTTGCCGGCCAGGGGGCTGATCTGGGTGGGCATCGTCGAAGCGTCAGGAATGGCCGGAAATCGGCTCGACCCGGCGCTGGCGTCGATAGCGCTCGATCAATGCGTTGGTGGAGCTGTCGTGACCGAGCCCCGTGTCGCTGGCTGCGGCGAGTTCGGGTAGCACACGCTGCGCCAATACCTTGCCGAGTTCGACACCCCACTGGTCGAACGAATCGATGCCCCAGATCACGCCCTGCGTGAAGACGCTGTGCTCGTAAAGCGCGATCAGCGCCCCGAGCGTTGCAGGCGTCAGCCGCTCGGCCAGCAGCGTGTTGCTCGGCCGGTTGCCCTCGAAGACGCGATGGGGCACCAGCCCGGGCGCCGTTCCCTCGGCGGCCACCTCTTCGGCGGTCTTTCCGAATGCGAGGGCCTCGCTCTGCGCAAACAGGTTGGCCATCAGGAGGTCATGCTGGTCGATCAGATTCGGGTCAACCAGGTTCGGGCCGAGCGGGTTCAGGCCCTGGCAAAAGCCGATGAAGTCGCACGGAACCAGCCGGGTCCCTTGGTGGAGCAACTGGTAGAACGAATGCTGGCCATTGGTGCCAGGCTCCCCCCAGAGGATGGGCGCGGTTTCGACGGCGACGCGCTCGCCACCCTGGGTCACGTGCTTGCCGTTGCTCTCCATCGTCAACTGCTGCAGATACGCCGGGAAGCGCTTCAGGTACTGCTCGTACGGCAACACGGCGACGGTCGCGGCGCCGAGGAAGTCGTTGTTCCAGATCGCGAGCAGTCCGAGGAGCGCGGGCATGTTCCGATCGATCGGCGCATGGAGGAAGTGTTCATCCATCGCGTGGAACCCGGCCAGCAATTCGCGAAAGTGCCGCGGCCCGATGGCGACCATCGTCGACAGGCCGATCGCCGAGCCCATCGAATAGCGGCCGCCAACCCAGCCCCAGAAGCCAAACATGTTCTCCGCCGCGATGCCGAATTGCGCCACGCCTTCGGCATTCGTCGAGACCGCGACGAAGTGCCGCGCCACCGCCTTGTCGTCACCGAGCTGGCCGACGGCCCACTGGCGGGCCGCGTGCGCGTTGGTCAGTGTCTCCTGCGTGGTGAATGTCTTCGAGCAGACGATGAAGAGGGTTTCGGCGGCGGAGAGATCACGCGTGGCCTCGACCAGGTCGGTGCCATCGACGTTGGAGACGAAACGCAGCGTCAGGTCGCGCTGGCTGTAGTGGCGCAAGGCCTCGTAGGCCATCACCGGCCCGAGGTCCGATCCGCCGATGCCTATGCTGATGACATTGCGGATGCGCTTGCCGGTGTGACCGAGCCAGCGGCCGCTGCGCACGGCATCTGAAAAAGTGGCCATGCGTTCCAACACTGCTTGAACCTCGGCGATGACATCGACGCCATCGACGACGAGCTTCTGCGTGGCCGGTGCGCGCAGTGCGATATGGAGCACCGAGCGCTTTTCCGTCGTGTTGATCGCATCGCCGCGGAACATGGCGCGGATGCGCTCGACCAGGCCGCATTCGGTGGCGAGCGCGGCGAGCAGCTTCAGCGTCTGGTCGTCGATGCGGTTCTTCGAATAGTCGAGGTACAGCCCGGCGGCTTCGAGCGTAAAGCGCCGCCCTCGCTCGTCATCGGCAGCGAACAGGTCCCGCAGGTGGACGTGGCCAGTCTCCAGGTGGTGGGCCCTGAGCGCCTGCCACGCTGCCAGCGTGACCGGCATCCCCGGCAGGCCGCGCGGCATGTGCGTGGGCCGCTTGATCAGCGGCGAAAAATCGAGATCGATAAGCTCGCCGATGCGCTCGATAGTCAAGTCGGCTTGCGGTTGGGCGGCGACCAACGCCAGGTCCAGTGCGTAATGGCCCTGGCGCACGAAGATGGTCGTAAGCCGTTCGTGCCAGAACGCCTTCATGGCCGCCAGGATGCGCACCTTGTCGTCGACCATTACGTAGTGCCGGGCCGGAAAGTGGCGTTGCATGGCGTCGAGCATCTTTTCCTTGTGCACGTAGACCAGCGCGCGGCCCTCCACCGCGTCCCACAGGCCCGAGCGCTGCAGCTTGCGCGGCTGGAACACGACGTCGCCATCGGTCAGGATCACCGTCGGGCCGATGCGGCCCAGGCGAACGATCACCTCCAGCGCCCGCGCATACAGGCGCTCGGCGAACGGGTAGTCGAGGAGGAAGGAAGACATCATCAGCAGGCGCTGTTCTTCGGCGCTCCCCTGCTCGACGTCGAGCCGGTAGCGCTGCAAGGCACCCAGGTAGTCGACATAACCCAACTCTTCGCGCAACGCCTCGAAGGCGTCCCAGTAGCGCTGCGCGCAGGCCACGCCGAACTGAATGCCGAGGTGGTCGCGCAGGTCGGCGACGATGCGGTCGTTATCGAGCAGCGTGTTGTCGACGTCGAGCAGGAAAACGACTTCTTCGGTCATCGTGGAGCCCGGGATGCCGAGGGCGGTGCGTCGGCCGCCGGGTCGTGCCAGCCGCCATCGCCGGCGATCAGAGCAGTTGACTCGGCGGGTCCCCAGGTTCCGGCTTCGTACGGCAGCGCGGCGCCATGCTCGGCCAATACCGGCTCGACCACGGCCCAGGCGGCCATCACAGCATCCTCGTCGGTGAAGAGCGCGCCGTCGCCGGCCTTAGCATCGCCGAGCAGGCGTTCGTAGGTCGACATCGGGCTGGGTGTGTCCCCACCGAGATACAGCTCGCGCTGAACGCCGACGAATTCCTTGCCCGGGCGCTTGGTGCGCGCCGCGAGCGCGATGCCGGCCTCCGGCTGCAGTCGGAAGCGGAAGTAATTGGCGCGGCCGCCGGCCGGCCCCGAATCGTCGAACAACCGCTGCGGCGGTGGCTGCATCTGCACTTGAACTTCGACAACCGAATCGGGCAATCGCTTACCCGCGCGCAGGTACCACGGCACGCCGGCCCAGCGCCACGAGCCGATGAACAGGCGCAGGGCGCAAAAGGTCTCGACATCGGAGTCTTTCGCGACGCCCTTTTCGTCTCGGTAGCCGATGTATTGGCCGCGCACAAGGTCAGCGGGGTTCAGCGGCAGCATCGCGCGCAGCACACCGGCCTTGGCGCTGTGCACGGCCTCGAAGCTCTGGAACGCCGGCGGCTCCATCGCCAGCAGCGCGATCACCTGGAACAGGTGGTTCTCCACCACGTCGCGAAGGCAGCCGGCGCTTTCGTAGAACGCGCCGCGTGTGCCGACACCGAAATCCTCGGCCAGCGTCACCTGCACGCTGGCGATGTGGTGGCGGTTCCACACCGGTTCGAGAAACGAGTTCGCGAAGCGGAAGTAGAGGATGTTCATGATCGCCTCCTTCCCCAGGTAGTGGTCGATGCGGAAGATCGACGATTCGGGGAAAACCGCTTGCGTGACCGCGTTGAGTTTGCGCGCCGACGCGAGGTCGCGGCCGAAGGGCTTTTCGACGATGACACGCGAATCCGTTGCCAGGCCGGCTCGGCCCAGGCTCTGAATAACGGTCGCAAACAGCGTTGGCGGAATGGCAAGGTAAAACGCCGGCCGACTGGCGGTACCCAGCGCGACCTTCAATGCATCGAAGGTGGCGGCGTCGTTGTAGTCGCCGCTGACGTAGCTCAGCAGCGACATCAGGCTGTCGAACGCGGCGGGGTCGTCGATGCCGCCTTCGTGCTCCTCGTGCAACAGGCTTTCGCGCACGTGGCGGTGCCATTCGTCGACGCCCCACTTCGACGATGCGACTCCGATGACCGGCACCGTCAGGTTTCCTTTCTTCACCATTGCATACAGCGCGGGGAAGATTTTCTTGCCGGCGAGGTCGCCGCTGAACCCGAATACGACCAGGGCGTCCGAATGCGGCCGCTGTTCGCTCGTGCCGCTGCGTTCCGCGTCGTTCATTGGACATCCCCTGCCGGCTTCTCGAGATGGCCGCCGAAGGCGTGTCGCATCGCCGACAGCACCTGGTTGGCGAACCCCGCTTCGCCGCGCGACGAGAAGCGTTCGTACAAGGCGGCGCTCAGCACCGGCGTCGGTACCGATTCGTCGATCGCCGCGTGGATGGTCCAGCGGCCTTCGCCCGAATCCGAGACGCGGCCGTCGAAGGCTTCGAGTTGCGGGTCCTTCAACAGCGCGCCGGCGGTCAGGTCGAGCAGCCACGAGCCGATAACGCTGCCGCGGCGCCACACTTCGGCGATCTCCGGCAGGTTCATTTCATAGCGGTAGAACTCGGCATCGCGCAGCGGCGTGGTCTCGGCATCGCTGACCTGTTTGCGCTTGCCGATGTTGGCCTTGTTCAGGATGTTCAGGCCCTCGGCATAGGCGGCCATCACGCCGTATTCGATGCCGTTGTGAACCATCTTGACGAAGTGGCCTGCGCCCGACGGACCGCAGTGCAGGAAGCCTTCTTCGGACGCTGTACTCGCTCCGCTTCGGCCTGGCGTGCGCGCTGCGGTACCTGCGCCTGGCGCAAGCGCCGAGAAGATCGGTTCCAGGTGTTCGACGATGGGCTTCTCGCCGCCGATCATCAGGCAGTAACCGCGTTCCTCTCCGGCGACGCCCCCGCTGGTGCCGACATCGACGTAGTGCTGGCCTGCGGCGCGCAGCGTCTGCTCGCGCCGAACATCGTCTCGGTAGTATGAATTGCCGCCATCGATGATGATGTCGCCATCTTCGAGATGGGGGGCCAGGGCATTGAGTTCGTCGTCGACAATGGCTGCCGGCACCATCAGCCAGATCGCGCGCGGCCGCTGCAGCTTGGCTATCAGGTCGCCGACCGAGGTTGCGCCAGTGGCACCCGCCGCCTGTGATGTGGCAACGGCGTCAGGCCGTGTGTCGAACACGACGCAGGTATGACCCTTTTTCATCAGGCGCCGCACCATGCTCGCGCCCATGCGACCAAGACCGATCATTCCGAGCTGCATGCTTTTCTCCATTGTTGTCTTCTGGTTCAACCCCGATTCACCATATTGACGATGACCTCGTACGCGCAGCCGTCATCGGTAAGCGTAAGGGTGTCGCCTGCTGTCTCGGTGCCGTCGACGACCACGCTCGCCGCAACGCCGGCGGCGGCTTCACGGCAGGTGATCATCAACAGCGATGCACCGTAGCGGTATTGCACACCGAAGGTCGTCCACTCCTTTCGTAAGAGCGGCCGCACCCGCAATCGGTTCCCGGACCTTTGAACGCCGAGCAGCCGCTCGACGATGAGCTGGACCATCCACCCGGCCGACCCCGTGTACCAGGTCCAGCCACCGCGGCCGACGTGCGCGGGGTTGGCGTAGACGTCTCCGGCGACCACATAGGGCTCGACCTGGTAAGTAGCGACTTGCCCAGGGGTTCCGGCATGGGTCACGGGATTCAAAATGGCAAGCAACCCCCATGCACGCTCGGCGTTGCCCTGTGCTGCAAAGGCCATCGCCGCCCAGACTGCGGCGTGGGTGTACTGTCCGCCGTTCTCGCGCACGCCTGGCACGTAGCCCTGGATGTAGCCGGGGGAAGGATCGGAGGTATCGAACGGCGGATCGAGCAGTTGGACGAGCCGCGTGTCCTCGTGAACCAGGTGCTGGTCGAGCGAGGCCAGGGCGCGTCGCGCACGATCCGTCGGAGCCGCGCCCGACAGGACCGACCAACTCTGCGCGATCGAGTCGATCCGGCACTCTGCGCCGGCCGAAGATCCGAGCACGCTGCCGTCGTCGAACCAGGCGCGCCGGTACCAGGCGCCGTCCCAGGCCGAACCATCGATGCACTTGCGCAGCCGTTCCGCTTCGAGTTCGCAGCGGTCGGCAAACGCCTGATCCGCATGAACCCGCGCCAACTGCGCGAAACGCTGCAGCACCGTAAAGAGGAAAAACCCCATCCAGACGCTCTCACCCCGGCCCTCTGCGCCCACCAGGTTCATGCCGTCATTCCAGTCGCCCGATCCCATCAGCGGCAGGCCGTGTGTGCCGAAGACGAGGCTGCGGCGGATCGCACGCACGCCGTGCTCGTACAGGCTGGCCGCATCGGCCGACGCCTTGGGCAGTTCGTAGTTGGATGCCTCGCCTTGCTTCAACGGTCGGCTCTCCAGAAACGGGCAAGCCGCATCCAGTACACCCGTGTCTCCGGTCACCTCGACATAGCGGCACATGACCAGCGGCAGCCAAAGCAGGTCATCGGCACAGCGTGTACGCACGCCTTTTCCCGAAGGCGGATGCCACCAGTGCTGCACGTCGCCTTCGACGAACTGGCGCGATGCGGCCCTCAGCAGGTGCTCGCGCACGAGATCGGGCGCGGCGTGCACCAACGCCATCACATCCTGGAGCTGGTCGCGAAAGCCGTAAGCGCCGCTCGACTGGTAGAACGCCGTGCGCCCCCACAGCCGCGACCCGATCACCTGGTATACCAACCAGCCGTTAGCCATCACGTTGAGCGCCGGATCCGGCGTTTGCACCTGGACCGCGCCGAGGGTTCGCTGCCAGAACGCGTGGACGCCCTGCAGCGCGTCATGGGCGGCACTTGGCTCGCGGCTGCGACGCACGAGACCGGATGCATGGTCGGCCGAGTCGCCCGCGCCGAGCCTGAACACCACCCCATGCTCCTGGGCGGGCGCGAGGGTGAAGGCCACCCTCAGCGCAGTACAAGGGTCGAGGGCGGCGCCGGTGCGACCCGACCAGCGCGCCTGCCCCAGCGCCGCCGGCGCGGCCAGCGTACCCGTCGGGCCGAAGAACTCGGCGCGGTCGCAGCAGATCTCGACACTGCCGGCGTTGCCGCCGCCATCGACATCGAAGAACGCCGTGCGGCCATTGAAATCCGTGTTGTAGCTGTTGCGCGCAAAGATCGCATCCGTGGTGGCGCAGCGCTCCGTCACCACGTGCATCAGCGTCTTTTCGCGTGCGTCGCCGAGGACCCATTCGACATAACCCACGACCGACAAGCGGCGTGGTCTACCGGACCGGTTGCGCAAGGAGAGCACGGAGAACTTGACCGGCGCGTCGATGGCAACGTACACGCACAGGCTGGACTCGATGCCCCCCTCCGTGTGCTCGAAAATGCTGTAGCCAAAGCCGTGGCGGGTTACGAACGTCCCCGCGCCGCGCGTCGGCAGCAATGTCGGCGACCAGACGTGTCCCGTGTCCTCGTCGCGGAGGTACAGCGCTTCGGTGTTGGCGTCGCCCACCGGATCGTTGGACCATGGCGTGAGACGAAACTCATGTGCATTCTCGCTCCATGTCGTCGCGCTCCCGCTTTCCGACACCAGCGTGCCGAAGTCGGGATTGGCGATGACATTGACCCACGGGGCTGGTGTCATGCCCTGCGCAGAAGTCGTGATGACGTATTCGCGTCCGTCGGGCGCGAAACCGCCGAAACCGTTGAAGGAAAAAAGGTCCTTGCGCGACGGGGAATTGGTACCGACAGGCGTTTGCAGCACAGGAACGCCAACGGGAGGCGCGCTGCCGGTGGAGGCGGGACGCAACACGCTCTGCTTTTGAAGGTCGCCGACAGTGTCGTCAACCACGAGCCGTGCGACGCTCTGCAGCAGCACGCGGTCGTCGTCATCAAGTTTCGCTTCGTCCAGGACGAAGACGCCGCCTTTGGAGCCCGCGGGCACGGCACCTGCAACCCCCAGCCCCGCGTTCACCTGCGCGCTGACCTGCTCGAACAATGCAGTGGCGCAGAGGACGACGAACTCGCTGCTGACACCGCAGGCACGCAAGTACGCGTGTGCCTGGAGCAGTTGTCGAACAAGCACCCGCTGCCCAGGCCCCGAGAGCTTCAGCAGCACTACGGGCAGGTCGCCGGAGATGCCGAAACCCCACAAGGCAGACTGCCCTCGCCTGTTTCGCGCAATCACGGTGGAATCGGCGCGTCCCGCTGCGTCGGCATAAACGATTGCCGCCGCCATCCGGTCGAAGACAATCGCGTCGGCATCGCTTGCCTGCAGGCTCAGCAGAAGCTTTTGCCGATGGGATCCAGCATGTTCGATGATCGCGTCGGCTACTTCGACTCCGAGATTGCGTCGCGCGAGGACTTCGCATTCGGCACGTGACGCGGCGACGCCCGTAACCCAGTCGATCGTGACCGACTCGCCTGCATCAAGCACGAGCGGCACGCGAATTGCGGCCACCGCATCGAGTACCGGCCCCGCGCTACCCGACAGTTCATCGCCATCGTCCAGCGCCTGCGGGTCGGCAGTACTGCGGCCGCGGCCGATGAAACGCTTGCGGTCCGTCTCATACGACAGCTTGGCGCCAGTCGAGCCCCGGACCTGCGCACTGTGGAACAGCCATGGCGTCGGATCGGCGGGCGCGCTCGGCCGGCGCGTGGCGAAGATCGCCCGCATCTCAACGTTGATCGATGTCTCGACGAATAGCTTGCTGAACGCAGGATGGGCGGCATCGGTGGCGGCGTCGGCAAGCACGATTTCGGCGTAACTCGTCGCGCTGAGGGTGCGGCGGCGCTGGCTGCGATTGGTGATCAGGACACGGCGCAGTTCCACGGCGTCGTCGCGCGAAACCGCGATCTCAGTGCGCGTTTCAATCTCGTCTTCGCAGCGGCGGAAGGTGGCCCGGCCGACATCGAAGCTGCACTCGAAGGTATCCGCGTGTCGCGGCGTGGGTCTAAGCGTTGTTGACCATACGGCGCCACTGGCTTCGTCTCGCAGGTAGCAGAAGCTGCCCCAGAGATCGCGGCTGGCGTCCTCGCGCCAGCGGGTGATCGCCATGTTGTTCCAGCGGCTGTAACCGCCGCCGGTCGCTGTGACCACGGCATGGTACGCGTCGTTAGAAAGGAGTTGGACTCGGGGCATGAGGTCGGAAATGTTTGCGGTCTGGGCATGCCCGGAGCACGACGACACGTGCCCATTGACCCGCAGCATGAACGGTGCTCTCTGCGCGCGGCATGGTCTGTACGACAGCGCACAGACCGTGCGCCTGCACAGACTAAAAATGGATGTCGAGTGCCGAATGGCACCTTGCAATGAGGATGTTCGGTGAGCAGGAAGAATCACAAGCGCAGCCACCTGGAGCACCCGCTGGATGGCGACGAAACTCTGCTCGTCGGCCGACCCGTCGAGCCGGACATTGCGCACGAGGACTACAAGTCCGAACTGCATTCGCTGCAGGTCGAGTTCGTCAAGCTCCAGCGGCACTTCATCAAACGCGACGAGCGCATCCTGTGCTGGCGCCCTGAGGAATGAGCACCGATCAGCCGTCGGCGGAACCGAATGCGGGCGTGATCACCGCGGTCCGCGGGAGCGTTGTCGACGTTCGCTTTGCAGGCCGCCTGCCGTCCATCCGTACCTTGCTGCACGCGGGCAACGGTGGCGCGATGGCGATCGAGGTACTGGCCCAGATCGATGCCCGCCATGTGCGCGGCATAGCCCTCACGCCGACGCAGGGCCTCGCGCGCGGCATGCCGGTGTCGGACACCGGCGGACCGCTGCTGGCGCCCGTGGGCAAGGCCATCCTGTCGCGCATGTTCGACGTGTTCGGCCATGCCATCGACCGCCAGGAGGAGCCGAAAGACGTGGCATGGCGGTCGGTGCACCGCGAGCCGCCGCCGCTGACCCACCGCTCGACCACATCGGTGATCTTCGAGACCGGCATCAAGATGATCGACGTGCTGGTGCCGCTCGAGACCGGCGGCAAGGCGGGCCTGTTCGGTGGTGCGGGCGTCGGCAAGACGGTGCTGCTGACCGAGATGATTCACAATATGGTCGGCAAGCACGAGAGCGCGAACAAGGGCGTCAGTATCTTCTGCGGCATCGGTGAGCGCTGCCGCGAAGGCCAGGATCTCTATGCCGAGATGAAGAAGGCGGATGTGCTGAAGAACATGGTGATGGTCTTCGGCCAGATGAACGAGCCGCCGGGCGCGCGCTTTCGCGTCGGCCAGGCCGCGCTGACGATGGCCGAGTACTTCCGCGACGACGAGCACCGCGACGTGCTGCTGCTCATCGACAACATCTTCCGTTTCATCCAGGCCGGCTCCGAGGTGTCGGGTCTGATGGGGCAGATGCCGTCGCGCCTGGGCTACCAGCCGACCATGGGCACCGAGCTGTCGGGCCTGGAAGAGCGCATCGCCAACACTGACAGCGGCGCGATCACTTCGATTCAGGCGGTATACGTGCCGGCCGACGACTTCACCGATCCGGCCGCGGTGCACACCTTCTCGCACCTGTCGGCGTCGATCGTGCTTTCGCGCAAGCGGGCGGGAGAAGGACTGTTCCCGGCCATCGACCCGCTTCAGTCCAATTCGAAAATGGCCACGCCGGGCATCGTTGGCGAGCGCCACTACGCGCTGGCGCAGGAGATCCGGCGCACCCTGGCGCAGTACGCCGATTTAAAGGACATCATCGCGATGCTCGGCCTGGAGCAGTTGTCGCCCGCCGACCGTGACGTCGTCGCGCGCGCGCGCCGGCTCGAGCGCTTCCTCACGCAGCCGTTCTTCACGACCGAGCAGTTCACCGGCCTGCAAGGCAAGCTGGTCAGCCTGGCCGACGCGCTCGACGGTTGCGAACGCATCTTGCGCGACGAATTCAAGGACCGGCCCGAGAGCGCGCTGTACATGATCGGCGCGATCTCGGAGGTGAAGGCCGACGCCAAGGCCGACGCCAAGACTGCGCCGAAGGCCGACGCGAAGAGCGAAGCAAAACCCGGCGCCAAGGCCCCGGCTCCGGCGCGGCAGCCCGAGGAGGCGCATGCACCTTAAGGTCTTGCTGCCATTCCGGATTCTGCTCGATGTAGCCGACGTGTCGCGCATCGTCGCCGAGACGCATGACGGATCGTTCGGCCTGTTGCCGCGCCGACGCGACTGCGTCGCCGCCCTGGTGCCGGGGATTCTGGCGTATGAGAGCGAAGGCGATGGGGAGGTGTTTGTCGCCGTCGATGAGGGCGTACTGGTCAAATTCGGCGACGAGGTGCGTGTAGCGGTTCGTCGCGCGTCGCGCGGCACCGACTTGGAAAGGCTGCGCGACGCCGTGCTGCACGAATACCTGGAGCTGGATGCGCTGGAACTGGGTGCACGTGCGGCCACTCAAAAGCTGGAGAGTGGCTTCGTCGGCCGCTTCGCGAGGTTCCATGCCGAATGACCCGACGCCGTCCACCGCATTGGCCAAGGAAGTTGGCACCAAGGCTGAACGCAAGTTGCGCGCGCGCCGGGACGGCGCACCGGGCGTCTGGTCGGGTCTCGGCATGATGGGCTTGATCGGCTGGTCGGTGGTGGTGCCGACGCTGTTGGGTGCGGCGCTGGGCGTCTGGATCGATGCGAGACACCCCGGCACGCACCCGTGGTCGCTGGCGCTGTTGATGGCCGGGCTGGTGCTCGGCTGCCTTAACGCGTGGCGCTGGGTGGCGCAGCAGGACCGTGCGATTCACGCGGCCGAGCGCACCGCCGACCACGAGGTCGAGGACTGACCGGCGATGAATTCCGTACTCGTACCGATGCTCGCCGGCGCCGCCGGCGGCCTGCTCGGACTGCTCTTCTTCGGCGGACTGTGGTGGACCGTGCGGCGGGCATTCGTTTCACCACGCCCGGCGGTTTGGGTCGGCGGCAGCTTGCTGTTGCGCATGGCGGGGGCCGCAGCTGGGTTCGTCCTCGTCTCCGCGGGCGACTGGCACAGGCTGCTGGCGTGCCTGCTCGGATTCTGGGCCGCCCGATGGCTCGTGCTTCGCCTAAGTGCCCGACTGGGGGCGCAACCCGATCATCGTCGCCATCCGGCCGAGGATGAGGCGGACCCGGCCTGATCCGACATGCGCCTCGGCCCCGACGAACTGATTTTCTGGCAACACGGGCTCTTCAAGCTCAACGGCACCATCGTGTTCACGTGGGCTTTGATGGCGGCGCTGGTGCTGGGTTCGATGCTCATCACGCGCAAGCTATCCACCGAGCACCAGCGCTCGCGCTGGCAGAACCTGCTCGAGATCGTGGTCACGGGCATCACCCAGCAGATTCGCGAAGTCGGTCTCAAGCATCCGGAGCGCTACCTCGCTTTTCTCGGCACGCTGTTCCTGTTTGTCGCCGCCGCCGCGCTTGCGACCGTCGTGCCCGGCTATGAGCCGCCCACCGGATCGCTGTCGACCACCGTCGCGCTGGCGCTGTGCGTCTTCGTCGCGGTGCCGCTGTTCGGCATTCGCGAACAGGGTCTGGGTGGCTACCTGAAGTCCTACCTCGAACCGACGTTCATCATGCTGCCGTTCAACATCATCAGCGAACTCTCCCGCACGCTGGCGCTGGCGGTGCGCCTGTTCGGCAACATGATGAGCGGCGCGATGATCGTCGGCATCCTGCTCACCATCACGCCGTTCCTCTTCCCGGTGGTGATGACGCTGCTCGGCCTGCTGACCGGCATGGTCCAGGCGTACATATTCAGCATTCTTGCTGCCGTCTACCTCGCCGCCGCCACGCGGCCGGCGCCACAGCCCAACCAACCCGCCGCGGCCACGGCCTGAATCGACAAGGAAAACGCCATGGACAGCCTGACCCTCATTGCCGTTGTCTCGATCGTCATCGCCGGCGTCACCACCGGCTTCGGCACCATGGGCCCGGCGCTGGCCGAAGGCCGTGCCGTGGCCACCGCGCTGACGGCGCTGGCGCAGCAGCCCGACGCCTCGGCGACGATCACGCGCACGCTTTTCGTCGGCCTGGCGATGATCGAATCGACGGCGATTTACTGCTTCGTGGTGTCGATGATCCTGATCTTCGCCAACCCGTTCTGGAATGCGGCAGTCACTCACGCAGCCGGCAAGTAGGCCATGTTGATCGACTGGTTCACCGTCGGCGCGCAGGTGCTCAACTTCGTCGTGTTGGTCTGGCTGATGAAGCACTTTCTCTACCAGCCGGTACTGGATGCGATCGCGGCGCGCGAGAAGCGCATCGCCGACCAGATCGCCGACGCGGTGGCCAAGGAAAAGCAGGCGGCGACCGAACGCAAGACGTTTGAGGACAAGAACACCGCCTTCGACGAGCAGCGCGCCGGCCTGCTGGACAAGGCCACGGCGCACGCCAAGGCCGAAGCCCAGCGCCTCGCCGACGAAGCGCAAAAGGCAGCCGACGCGCTGGCGGCGCGGCGCCAGAAGGCGCTGGCCACTCAGGCCGCGCACCTGCAGCAACTGATCGCTGGCCGGGCCGCGCACGAAGTGTTCGCCGTTGCGCGCAAAGCGCTGGCCGATCTGGCGAACGTCAGCCTGGAAGAACGCATGGTCGAAGTCTTCACGCGGCGCGTGGGTGAACTGGCCGGTCCTGCCAAGACCCAGCTCGCAGAGGCGCTCAAGCAAAGCGCCGAACCCGCCCTCGTGCGCAGCCACTTCGAGCTGCCTGGCGATCAGCGGAAGGCGATCCAGAATGCAATCAATGCGACCTTCTCCGCCAAGGTGCCGCTGCGCTTTGAGACCGCAGGTAATGAAATCTCTGGCCTCGAGTTGAGCGCCGGTAGCCAGAAGCTGGCCTGGACGCTGGACGAATACCTGAACAACCTCGAGCACAATGTGGCCGCTCTGCTTGCGCCGGCAGAAAAGGCGGCCGCCGCGCCCAAGACTCCCGATTCCCCCAAGGCCGGTGCCGCGACAGCGCCTCACTCTGACCCGGTAGCCGCATGAGTTCAGTGCCAGGCGCGTTACAGGTGCCGCCGGCGAGCGACCTCGTCGCGGCGGCGCTCGATCGCGGCTTCACCGCCCTGGCCCAGGCTCGCGCCGCGTTCGCGCCAAAGCTCATGCCGCGCGAAGTCGGCACCATCACGCAGGTGACCACAGGCATCGCCCATGTCAGCGGACTGCCGGGTGCCGGCTTCGACGAGCTGCTGATGTTCTCCGGTGGCCTGGCTGGCATCGCGTTCAATGTCGACGAACACGAGCTCGGTGTCGTGCTGCTGGGCGAGTACTGGCACTTGCAAGCCGGCGATGAGGTGCGCCGCACCGGGCGCGTCATGGACGTGGCCGTCGGCCCGTCGCTGCTTGGGCGTGTCATAGACCCGCTCGGCCGCGCACTCGACGGTCTCGGTCCCATCGATGCGACGGCGCGGTTGCCGATCGAGCGTCCGGCTGCCGCCATCATGGACCGCGCGCCGGTCGACGTTCCACTGCAGACCGGCCTGAAAGTCATCGACGCGCTTATTCCCATTGGCCGCGGCCAGCGCGAGCTGATCCTCGGCGACCGCCAGACCGGCAAGACCGCGATAGCGCTCGACGCCATCCTGAACCAGCGCGGGCAGAACGTGGTCTGCGTCTACTGCTCCATCGGGCAGCGCGCGTCGGCGGTCGCCAAAGTAGTCGCAACGCTGCGCGACAAGGGGGCGATCGACTACACCGTGGTCGTCGTCACCGAAGGCAACCAACCGCCCGGCCTGGCCTACATCACGCCTTACGCGGCAACGAGCATTGCCGAACACTTCATGGAAGCCGGGCGCGACGTGCTGATCGTCTACGACGACCTCACGCAGCATGCGCGCGCCTACCGCGAGCTGTCGCTGCTGCTGCGCCGTCCGCCCGGGCGCGAGGCGTTCCCCGGCGATATCTTCTACATCCATTCGCGCCTGCTGGAACGCTCGACCCACCTGATCCCGGATCGCGGCGGCGGCTCGCTCACCGCGCTGCCGATCATCGAAACTGAGGCCGAAAACATCTCGGCCTACATCCCGACCAACCTGATCTCGATCACCGACGGCCAGATCTACCTCTCGCCCTCGCTGTTCGAGCTGGGCGTGCTGCCGGCGGTAGACGTGGGAAAGTCGGTGTCGCGGGTTGGTGGCAAGGCGCAGCGCGGCCCTTTCCGTGCCGTGGCCGGTGACCTGAAGCTCGCCTATGCGCAGTTCGAGGAACTCGAAACCTTCTCGCGCTTCGGCGCGCGGCTCGACGACGCGACGCGCAAGACGATCGCCCACGGTCAGCGCATCCGCGCCTGCCTGAAGCAGCCGCAGTTCGACCCCGTGGCGGTGCCGGCGCAGATCGCCGTCCTGCTGGCGCTGACGGCCGGCCTGTTCGACCCCGTGCCGCTGCCGCGCATGGCCGAGGCGCAGCACGCGGTCCAGGACGCGGCGGCCCAACTCGACGCGCCGCTGCGTGAGCGCCTGGTCGGCGTGGACAAGCTGAACGACGAGGATCGCAAGACCGTCACCGACAGCGCGGGAGAAGCACTGAAGGCTTTCTTGCCGAAGCCCGACGCCAAGCCGGCGGCGAAGGCTGCAGGATGAGCGACAGCATCGCGGGCTTGCGCCGCAAGATTACCGGCGCCGGCGACCTGCACGCCGTAGTGCGCACGATGAAGGCGCTGGCGGCGTCGAGCATCGGCGACTACGAGCGCGCAGTCCTCGCGCTCGCCGACTACAACCGCGTGGTTTCGCTCGGCCTGGGCGAATGCTTCCGGCAGGCGCGGGCGGACCCCACCGCCACGCCCGACCGCGTGGCGGCTGCGGCGTCGAACCCGATCGGCGCCATCGTCTTCGGCTCGGACCAGGGACTCGTGGGCCCCTTCAACGACGTGATCGCCGAGCATGCGATCAATGCCTTGGCCGCCCTGCCGGGTCACGCCCAGGTCTGGGCCGTCGGCGAACGAGTGCAGGCACACCTGAAGGACGCGGGCCTGGAGGTACTGGGCGGGTATGCCGTGCCGGGTTCGGTCGAGGCCATCGCACCGCTCGTCGCGCAGATCCAGATCGACAACGAGGCCCGCCGTGCGAACAGCGGCATGATCCAGGTCCATGTCTTTCACAACCGGCCGCTGGCCGCTTCGCTGTACGAACCGGTCGGCCAGCGCCTGTTGCCGCTTGACGCCATTTGGCAGCAGAGCCTGGCGGCCGTGCCCTGGCCTCGCAAGACGGGATGGCCCGAAGTGCTGGACCATGGCGCGACGACTTTGCGCGCGCTGATCCGCGAGTACCTGTACATTTCGCTGTTCCGCGCGTGCGCCGAATCCCTCGCCAGCGAGAACGCCAGCCGGCTCGCGGCGATGGAGCGCGCCGACCGCAACATCAAGGATCTGCTCGAGCAACTGCACAGCACCTTTCACCGGCTGCGCCAGAGTTCGATCGATGAGGAGCTCTTCGACGTCACTGCGGGCTACGAAGCCCTGGCCAAGGCATGAACATCCTGGCCACCGAGGCCTGCGCCGACTGCCCCGAGTGGTCCAAGCCTACCCCACCCAAGGTGAAGCCGTGCGGCAAGCGGTCAGGCCTGCTGTGCGGAGCCTTGCCACAGTGACGCCGCTGACGATAAAGGAAACCACATGAACATCGACGTCACTGAATTCAGACTCCGCGAAGGTGACGAGGTCGACCTCGGCCTTTGGGCCACGAAGGTAAAACCGCTGTGCAAGTCGAAGAAGGCGTACCGCAAAGTGCTGCAGGACCAGGTCGAGCAGCTGAGCGACCAGCAGCGCCTGCTTTATGCGTCGAACCGACACGCCTTGCTACTGGTATTTCAGGCGATGGATACGGCTGGCAAGGACGGCGCGATTCGTCATGTGATGTCGGGCGTCAACCCGCAAGGCTGCCAGGTGTTCAGCTTTCAGCATCCGAGCGCGCGCGAACTTCAACATGACTTCCTCTGGCGCACCACTCGCGACCTGCCCGAGCGCGGGCGCATCGGCATCTTCAACCGTTCGTACTACGAAGAGGTGCTGATCGTGCGCGTGCACAGCAGCATACTGCACAGCGAATCCCTTCCCGATACTGCTCCCGACGAGTCAGTGTGGCACGGCCGCTTCCGATCGATCGTGGACCTGGAAAGGCACCTGCACGCCAACGGCACCCGCATCGTCAAGATGTTCCTGCACCTGTCGAAGGAGGAGCAGCGCGAGCGCCTGCTGGCGCGAATCGATGAGCCAGACAAGAACTGGAAGTTCAGCGCGGCCGACATCGCCGAGCGAAAGTTCTGGGACTCCTACATGCAAGCCTACGGCCATGCCCTGGGCGCGACCAGTACGACGGACTCGCCCTGGTTCATCGTACCGGCCGACGACAAAGACAACGCGCGGCTGATCGTGTCGCAGATCGTGCTCGACGCGCTGGAAGGTATGAAGTTGAGTTACCCGGAGGTCACCGAGGCGCGGCGGCAGGAACTGAAAGCGATTCGAAAGCAGCTGGCCAAGTGAGCGGTTGCAAGCCCTGATCGACTTCGGCACCGGCTCGTCTGCCTATGATCGCGTGTCGGAGTCGCGCTCGCGTTGGCCGATCGCATTCTCGACGATCTGCTTCCCACCGGCGCCGTGTCGCTTGATGAGCGCGTTGTTCTCCTGAAAGCTCGTCATGGCGCGGCAATCCAGTCTTTGGCGTCCGACAGCTCCTTGTTGTGGAAGGTTCTGACCAGGCAGGGAAAGGCAAAACCGAACAGGCGCACTGCATTGGCGACCCAGCCAATGTCGGAGACGACGGCAATCCTTTCCCATGCTCCAAGATGCGCAAATCCGACTTTCATGTCGACCCACATCGCTCCGGATGTGAATCCGGTAAATGCCGGCCCCAAGTGGTAGATCAAACGAATACGCCCATGTGCCCTTAGCGCTGACTCGATTGCTGGAACGACGACAGTCTCATAGTCGCTCGCGTGGACTTGCCCAGACCCGGCGAAACCGACGATGTTCCCAGGCAGGTTGGGCAGGAGTTGGATCACGCAGGTTCTCCAGCGGCGCTAAGACCGCCGAAGTCTTCTTTTGTGAGGGGGGCCCGGGGTTCGAGCACCAATATGCCCTCAGGCATCAAGATTGAGTGACCGAGCATTTGATTTTCCTTGGGTGATTCCGAAATCGTGGACCCGTGTGGAGGACAATTCTGTTCGTCAGCGAACATTACAGGGCGAGCTCTTGCGCGGCGTGCCGAGAGGCGCGGCCGCCCGACAGCGGGTCACCCCTCGAACGCACCCACCCGTGACGCCGCCGGGGACGGCGGCCCGTTCACGTGCGTTCGCTTGCGAACTGACCAGGGCCAGCGAGCGTGCTCCACTGGCTGCATCTGGTCAGGAACCTGCGTCGTGAGTTCGGTGTCCGTGATCGGTAACGCCTTGCGACTGCGGACCGCAAGACTTCAGGACCCAACCTGGATCAATTTCTTGCCATGACCATCAATGCCTTGACGCCAGAGTCGCCTGCCGCAGACCGGCGACCTGGGGCTGGCGCTGAAGCGGCGACTCAAGGAAAAGCTGATCGAGCACCGGAAGTACATCCGCGTGCACGGGCAGGACATGCCGGAAATAAGGAACTGGTCGTGGAAACCTGCGACCTGAGCCAGGACGCGGCCAAAGGTCACACGATGGCCGCGATGAACAGCTTTGCCTGACTCAACAAGAGAGCCCGCCATGTCCACACCGCTCGATCTTCAGTGCGTCAACACATTGCGATTCCTGTCGGTGGACATGGTGCAGAAGGCCAACAGCGGACACCCCGGACTGCCGCTGGGGGCGGCCGCGATGGCCTATGCCCTGTGGACGCGCCATCTCAGTCACAACCCGGCCAACCCCGAGTGGCCCGATCGCGACCGCTTCGTACTCTCGGCGGGCCACGGATCCGCCCTGCTCTACAGCCTGCTCCACGTGACCGGCTACGACTTGTCGCTCGACGATCTTAAACAGTTCCGCCAATGGGGCAGCAAGGCGCCTGGCCATCCGGAGCGGGGCCACACGGCGGGCGTCGAGATCACGACTGGCCCGCTGGGCCAGGGCATGGCCAATGCGGTCGGAATGGCGATCGCCGAGGCGCACCTGGCGGCGCGCTACAACCGCGACGGCCACACGCCGGTCGACCATCGCACGTGGGCCCTTGTCAGCGACGGCGACCTGATGGAAGGCGTCGCGGCCGAGGCTGCTTCGTTGGCCGGCCACCTGCGCTTGGGCAAGCTGGTGTGCCTGTACGACGACAACCGGGTGACCCTGTCGGCAGGCACCGCCATTACTTTCGGCGAAGACCGCGCGCTGCGTTTCCAGGCGTATGGATGGCAGACACTCGTCGTCGATGACGGCAACGATCTGGACGCTGTGCACGCGGCGCTCGACGCGGCGTGCGCCGAAACCACGCGGCCCTCATTGATTCTCGTGCGCACACACATCGGATTCGGTTCGCCGGAACACGACAGCTTCAAGGCCCATGGCTCGCCGCTGGGCACCGAGGACGTGAAGCGCACCAAGCAGGCACTGGGCTGGCCGCTGGATCCGCCGTTCGAAGTGCCGGAGGCGGCGCTCGCGCACTTCCGGCAGGCGCTGGTGCTCGGCGGACAGGCCGAGGCCGATTGGAAGGCCCGGATGCATGCCTATGCCAACGCCTTCCCGGACCTGGCCACCGAACTGCAAGGCCGCCTTCGCGGCGACCTTTCGGCAGGCTGGGATGTCACGATCCCGGTCTTTGCCGCCGACGAGAAGGGCATGGCCACGCGCATCGCCGGCGAGCGGGTGATGAACGCCATCGCGAGCCGGCTGCCCGCGCTCTTCGGCGGTTCGGCCGATCTCGATCCATCCACCCACACGGCGTTGGAAGGAGAGGGCGACTTCAATCCGCTGCTGCGCGCCGGCGAAGACGCACAAGGCAGCGACGAAGGTGGCTGGAGCCGCGCCGGCCGCAACCTGCACTTCGGCGTTCGCGAGCACGCGATGGGCGCAATCGTCAACGGCCTGGCGGCGCACAGCGGATTTCTTCCCTACGGATCGACATTTTTCATTTTCTCCGACTACATGCGGCCGGCGATCCGCCTGGCCGCGCTGATGGGCCTGCACGTAATCCACGTGTTCACGCACGACAGCATCGCAGTCGGGGAAGACGGTCCGACGCACCAGCCTGTCGAGCAGCTCGCCAGCCTGCGCGCGATACCGAACCTCACCCTGATTCGCCCGGCCGACGCCAACGAGACCGCGGTGGCCTGGAAGGTGGCGATCGAAACGCGCGATCGGCCGGTACTGCTCGTGCTGACGCGGCAGGACGTGCCCACGCTGGACCGCAGCCGCTGTGCCAGCGCCGAAGGCCTGCGCCGGGGCGCGTATGTGGTACTCGACGCGGACCGCGTTGACACGAATGGCGGCGGCCCGGAGTTGATCCTTCTGGCGAGTGGCTCGGAGGTGTCGCTGATTCTCGCCGCCGCCGAACTCCTGCGCGCCGAAGGCGTTGCCGCGCGCTGCGTTTCGATGCCGAGCTGGGATTTGTTCGACGCGCAGGCCCGGGCTTACCGCGACGACGTGCTGCCGCCCGCGGTGCACGCGCGGCTCGCGGTGGAGCTGGGTGCAACACAGGGCTGGCACTGCTATGTAGGTGACCGGGGCGATGTGCTCGGTCTCGAACGCTTCGGCGCGTCGGCACCCGCCGGCGTGCTACTGCGCGAATTCGGTTTCACGGCCGAAAACGTCGCGATGCGCGCTCGCAGGTTGTTGGGCATTGCCGGCCCCCTCTAGGCCGTCCCATTAAGGTATCTCTCCCCCGGAGACAAACACGTCGTCGCTTGGGTGCATATCGAGTCAGCAACCAGGCCCAGCCTCGTGCACCAAAAGGACCCGCCGCTATACGGCGTCGACGCTGAAGCGCGGCGCGAGAAGCGGGTCCAAACGCAGGAATTCCTCGAATTTCGGTGCCATTACTTCCTCGGGAATCCCGCTCTCGATCAGGCGCAAATATTCCGAGACAATTTGATGCTGAACAGTATCCCGGTCATGCTCGTCGGAGAGCTGGAGCCATGATCTGCAAAAGCAGTACATCCGCGCATACCTCATTTCGCCCCACGGTTGGACGGCAGCTTTCATAACTCAATCGTCGTCCGGAAATGCATCTTCGGCGGGGGTCACAGAAACGTTCAACGCTTGCCCCTCCAATGGGGGGCACCATTGCTTTGGCAGGTGAGTTCCGTGCTGCACAAATTACAGCGGTATAGCGTGGAACCTGTCGAATCGGGGCCGCTCATGGCTACTTGCCGTGCATGGGGAACGGTACTGAAACGCAGGGAGCCGCGGAGGCCTTCGCAATCGGAGCAGTGATGGGTAACGGCAGTAGTCATTTGCACGGTATGTCGGGAATGACGAATGCCTTAGCATCTGCCCTTGCCGCTTCAGCGCCAGAGGCGTTTGTCCTACAGGCGAAGAGACACCAAAGGCTGGCTTGCGGGCGTCCGGGGTCTACGCCTTTTCCCGCGCCAGCTTGCCGAGTTCAGCCTCGACCATGCAGACAAGGTCTGTGGCCGGCTTTGCAGAGGCATCAAACGCTGCTGGCGAATGACAGTCCCTACTCGCGAGGCGCCCCGTCGGCCTCCGCCGCGCGCACGTTCTTGTCGTAAAGCGCCATGACTTTCGGCACAAAGACTCGCGTTTGCCCGAACGGGGGGATCCGGTTGCCAGCCCGGATCACCGCGTGCTCGCCCGCGTTATAGGCCGCCAGCACCAGGCTCACGTTGTCCTCGAAGCGGTCGAGAAGTGCGCGCACATAGCGTGCGCCGGCGTGGATGTTTTGCCCCGGATCGAGGGGATCACGCACGTTGTAGCGTTGCAGTACCCCGGGCATCAACTGCATCAGCCCTATTGCGCCGGAGGGCGAACGCGCGGCTGGCCGGTAGCCCGACTCGGCGTGAATGAGCGCGTGCAGCAATTCGGGACGCACATTCGCGGCTTTTGCCGCTTCGCGCACATGGCGCGCGAACGGGACTGCGTGGTCCCACGCCTTGGCCGCCACAATCGCTGGTGCCGGCAACGGCGCGGCGGCGAGCGAGGATGGCGCATCTGTCGCCTCTGCGCGCGCCACCAGGGAAATGCTTGAAAAAATTACAAAAACCGCAAGCTTTTGGGTCAAGGGGAAACCTCGGGGCATCAGGCCCATTGTGGACTGCGGGGGCCAAGGTTGGTTCAAGCCATTTCACCACAGAGAGGCACGGGCGCGCCATTTGCGGCGTTTATTCACGATTCGCTTCGAAGGGCGGGTCAATCGCAGCCGCCCCACCCCTTGCGCCTTGCCGCGGATCAATCCGCCAGATTGTCGCCGACCAGCTCGACAATCCGGAACGATTACCGTTTTGGCGCCGATCTTGTCGGCCTCCTCGATGATGCGCAGGGTCACCTTACGCTGAACCTCCTCGACGCCCGAGAGCAGGCCGAAGTTCGCGGCCTCGAACCCGCCTGAGCGCAGCGTCCAATCCAGCCCGAGCCGGTTCAGGATTTTCACTGTGGCGACGAGCGCATCCTGGAAGAGCAGGATGTCGATGACGGTGGAGACGAGGAGCACCTCGGCCTTGGGCTTGTCGAGGTGCACGACCAGGCCCGAAGCGCGCAATTTCTCCACGGCGGCCTGCATCTCTTTCGCGCCGACGCCAAACACGCTGCCGCGGGCGTCCTGCTCCTGCTCTACCGCCAGGATCTCGTCGGGCACCATGCCTGCCGCCGCAAGTGCCTCGCGCATTACGTTGACGCCTCGGGCGATGTTGATCCCCATGGGACAAGCGAAGCTGCAGCGTCCGCATTCCGTGCAGGAGTCGTACACCAGCTCCTGCCATTGCATCAGTTCATCGGCGGTGATCCCCTTCTCAAAAATGCGCCGCACGAATTTCAGCGGTGACACTTCGCGCCCGTAGACCCGTCGCAGCAGGTCGAGTTTTCGTGTCGGGACGTATTTCGCCTCGCGGGTCTGCGCGTAGAAGTGGCAGGCTTGCGAGCAGTAGCCACATTTAACGCACGACTCGAGGTCGACGGCCATCTGTCGATCGATCTTGGAGAGCATGACCTTCTTCGCGCGCTCGACGCGCTCCGCGTCCGGAAGCTCGACCTTCCTGGCGTTCGCCGGTGATCAGCGGCAGCATGACGACGATCCAGGTGAAATAGTCGTCGAACGTCGAAATAAGCCTGAGCACCTCATCGGTGAGCCGAAAAAGAAGCGCGATGAAGAGCGAGACGATGCTCGCGCCGGCGGCGACATACATTGCCCAGTCGGGCAGCGCCGGCCACGAGAGGCCCGTCAGCCGCTTGACGAAATCAATGTGCGGCAAATAGCCGAAGGCCACGACGGCAAGCCCCAGATGATAGACGTAAGGGTTCACCGTGGCGAGGGTCGAACTGGGATAGAACCCAGCGCGCGGCAGCATGCGCGTGAATACCGTTCGCACCGCTGCGCTCGTCGTATTCGCAACGCGCGGCTTACCGAATGAGGGCCTGGGGCCGAAGCGCCACACGATCGTACAAATCTCCCAGTGGGTTCGCTGACGAACTGAAATCTTCGGCGTGCTCGCGCACTATTTCCACAGTGCATCGGTGACACGCAAGTGCCTAAGGCTCGTGGCTTTCACGACGCCGGCCGATTCGCGGCTGGCCGCATGCTTCAAGCGCGGCCTGCGGCTCACTTACGCAGAGGACATACCTATGAAAGCGATCATTCCGAATGACAGCGAGGCCAATCGCGATCCCCTTACCGGTGAAGCGGGGGCCCATCCGATCGGCACCGGGCTGGGCGCGGCTGCCGGCGGCATCGCGGCCGGCGCGGCCGTCGGCACCGTTGCGGGTCCGATAGGCACGCTCGTCGGCGCGGCTGCCGGCGCGATTATTGGCGGGCTGGCGGGGAAATCCGTCGGTGAGGCCGTCGATCCCACGCTGGAGGCCGTGTACTGGGAGGAGACCTACGTATCCGAGCCCTACTACCTGTCGAACTACTCGTACGAGGACTATGGCCCCGCCTATCGCACCGGCTACCAGGGGCGCGCCAAGTACGTTGGGCGCACTTACGCTGAAGTCGAGGGCGATCTCGAAGACGAGTACAACCGCACCAAGGGCAACTCGCGGCTCGAATGGGTTTCGGCCAAGCCGGCCACCCAGGCAGCCTGGCACCGCGTCGGCGCCAGGTAGTCATTCGCACAAATGGAAAGGGCCTGCCTCGCGGCAGGCCCTTCGTTCTTCCCGCGCACTGGGCGCGATGCGGATCTGGCTTCGAACGTGCGTCCGAAATTACTTCCGCATTGACTTGCGCATCTACTTCTTATGCGGCACCACGGCTTCCTTGATCTTCGTGCCCGTCGTGCTGATCATGGTGGCGTTGCGCTGACGCAGGATCTTGCCGTCGCCGGCGTCGATCATGAACTCGGTTTTGTCGCCGCCGGCCAACACGTCGATCGAGTACACCAGGCACCCGTCTTCGGATTCGAGCTTGGACTCCGTGACTTTCTTGTCGGCGTGGGTCAGCTTGTCCAGGGCGGCTTTCTCTGCGTTGGCCTTGGTGACCTTCGCCATCTTGTTCAGCGATGCGGTCGTGCTCGTCTTCCATGCCTTGATCGTGCAGCCTTCGACTTTCTGCTTCAGTTCGGGATTCTGCGCCAGTGCGGGAAGCGAGAACGCCAGCACGGCCACTGCGAATAGAGTCTTTTTCACGATACCTCCGGGTTTGATGCCCACAGCGGGCCCAATACCCCATGTTCCCATCGGCCCGGTCCCCCAGTCCGTGCGGCAAGGCACACAGGCGCCGCAATGCCTTCCCGGCCTGCCGAAGTGAGCTCTGAATACTGCCAATTTTCGACCAAAGGCCTCGCCCCGCTTGGCTTTCCAGCCAAAATACTGCCAATGCCTGGGTTTAGGGCGCCTTCAGCACCTGGCTGCACTGGCGCGGCAGGTTCGCCACGGTCAGCGGCGTGCGTGGCTTGGGCGGCACCGTCGACGGCTTGGGGAACAGCACCTCGTCGCGAAACCACCAGTCGAGCTCCGCACCGCAACCCTCGGTCACCGGAGGCGGT
>JBBQVP010000042.1:0-25422 GCA_038211455.1 Burkholderiales bacterium | reverse complement strand
GAACGCGGCGACATTCTCCATCTCCAGTTCGACCCGGCATCAGGTAGAGAAATACCGGGGAAGCACTTCTGTCTGGTGGTCTCTCCGCGTTCCTTCAATGCCCGGTTCCGATTAGCCATGGTTTGCCCTGTCTCCGGCGGTATCGGTGAAGTTGCTCGCAACAGCGGCTTCCTTATTTCGTTGATGGGCTCAGGGCTGCGAACAGATGGTTCGATTCACGCACACCAGCTCAAAGCGTTGGATTGGACGGCAAGGCAAGCTTCCTTTGTTGAGAAAGTTCCAGACGTCATATTGCAACAGGTCCTGGACTGCCTTATCGCTGTTCTTGAGGATGACTAGCCTAGCGTGAGTCTGCCCCTGGGCAGCGTCGAGAGCCCGTTCCCTACCAGATTCGCTTTACGCCGTACTTCGCGAACAGCGGGTCGGCGGTGATCACGGTCAACTTGTCTTCCAGCGCCTGCGCGACGAGCAGGCGGTCAAACGGATCGCGATGGTGTTTGGCAAGTGATTCGAGGCGGCCGAGATGGGGGAGACGTATCTCCAGCAGCTTGAAACCGTTGGCCGCGATCTGCTCGACGACGTAACGCTGCACCGGGACGGCCAGCTTGAGCTTGCCAAGGCCGGCCTTGATTGCGATCTCCCATACGCTCGCCAGACTGAACAGACACTCGTTGTCCGGGTCGCGAAGCGCTGCGCTCGCTTTGGCGGGCAGGCGCCGGTCGCCCTCCGCCCACCACAAGAACACATGCGTGTCGACGAGTATGCGCATCAAGTGTAGTCGTCGAATCCTTCCGGTGTCGCGTCGAAATCGGGCGCGATATACAGGATCTGCCCTTTTCCCGAGCCCGGTTTGCGCGGCGCTCCAGGCGCGTTCAGCGCCACAAGCTTCAGCACGGGCTTGTTGTCCTTGGCGATGATGATTTCTTCCCCCAGCATGGCTTTTTGCACCAGCGCGGAGAACTTCGTCTTGGCTTCGGCGATATTGAACGTGGCCATGCGAGAACCTCTAGATGTTGAGGTTGACCATCTTACTTGACCAACCTGTCCACATCAAGCGCCCGGGCACGCTACCGCCCTGCAGTGCGCTTTCGCGCCCCGCCCCCACCGGGCAATCGGGCGGCGCTATGGTACTTTTGCGAGACCACTATCGCGCGGCGCACGGGCTTGAGGCTGATCTTCCTGAACCGGTATTTCCACCCGGACATCTCCGCCACCAGCCAGATGCTCTCCGACCTTGCATTCGCGCTCGCGGGCGCAGGCGAGAACGTACATGTGATCACCAGCCGGCAGCGCTACGACGACGCCGCCGCGCGCCTGCCTGCGCGCGAGACCCTGAACGGGGTGCAGGTGCAGCACGTGTGGACGAGCCGCTTCGGGCGCACAAACCTCGCCGGCCGCGCGCTCGACTATCTCTCGTTCTACTTTACGGCCAGCGTGGCGCTCGCGCGGCTCGCGCGCGCGGGCGACGTGGTGATTGCCAAGACTGATCCGCCGCTGATCTCGGTGCCGGCGGCCTGGATCGCGCGCCGGCGTGGCGCGCTGCTGGTGAACTGGCTGCAGGATGTGTTCCCCGAAGTCGCCGAGCAGATGGGCCTGCGCGCGGCGGCCGGCGCACCGGGCGCGCTGCTGCGCCGGCTGCGGGGGTATTCGCTGCACCGCGCCGCGGTCAGCGTGGCGCTGGGCGAGCGCATGGCACGCCGGGTCCGCGCGCTGCCTGGCGTGCGGCACTCGGATGTCGCGGTGATCCACAACTGGGCCGACGGCGAGGCGATCGTACCTGTGAATCCCGCTGCCAACCCGCTGCGCGCGGAATGGGGGCTGGAGGGCAGGTTCGTGCTTGCCTACTCGGGCAACATGGGACGGGCGCATGAATTCGACACCATGCTTGGTGCGGCGGAGGCACTACGGGATCACGCCGAGATCGTGTTCCTGTTCATTGGCGGCGGGCACTACCGCGCGTGGATCGAGGCCGAGGCGAAGCGACGCAGCCTCGCCAATGTGGTCTTCCAGCCTTACCAGCCGCGCGAGCGCCTGGTCTTTAGCCTCGGCGTGGCGGATGCGCACCTCACCTGCCTGCGGCCCGCGCTGGAGGGGCTGGTCATGCCGAGCAAGCTCTACGCGATCCTCGCCTCGGGCCGCCCGACCCTGCACGTGGGCGACACGCAGGGCGAAGTCGCGGGGATTCTCGACGCGGCGCGTGCGGGTTTCGCCGTGGCGAGCGGCGATGCGGCCGGGCTGGCCGCGCGGATCCGCGAGCTCGCCGCCGCGCCCGCCCTGCGCGCCGAGCTCGGGCGCAACGCACGCACGGTGTTCGATGCGCATTTTTCGCAGCCGATCGCAATCGGGCACTGGAAGCAGCTGCTGGCCGAGATCCAGAAGGCCGCTGCGCGCAATAAAACCTGATCTTCGCAGGGCGCTTTCTCCGGACGCCTATTATTGCCAGTTTCAGGGGTATGCCCGCGCCTGGCGTGGCTTTCCGGGCAGATTACTGCCAACCCACCCTGGCTGGGCGGGCGCCGCTAAGCCGGCTTTGCAGGCGCCTCTCGGCGCTTGCGGAACGCCAGTTCGCTCACTGCGCCGTATGCTCCGAGCACCACGAGATAGGCATAAAACATGAGGTACGCAGGCACGCCGGCGCGCTCGGCGGCCACTGCGATCACGCCGGCGGAGACCGAAATCGCGGCCATCGCGCCGACAGTCTGCGGGACGCTCAGCCCCGCGCCCAGCAGCAGGTGGTGCAGGTGCTCGCGGTCGCCCTTGAACGGGCTCCTGCCGTGCAGCACGCGGCGGACCATCACACACAGCGTGTCACCCAACATGACCCCGAGGATCCAGCCCGCGGTGACTGCATTCAGGCCCTGCGGTTCGGCGTTGTACAGCCGTATCGCGCACCAGGCGAGCAACAGCCCGAGGAAGTGGCTTCCAGTATCGCCCATGAAGACCAACGCGCTCGAGCGCCGCGGGGTGCGGGTGTTGAAGCACAGGAACCCGGCTGTGACGCCGATGCCTGTGCAGGCGACCACGAACACCGTGGTTTCGCCGACCAGGGCGGCCAGCGCCCCGAAAACGGCGAACCCGAGCAGGCTCAGCGTCCCCGCGAGACCGTCGATCCCGTCGGCCATGTTCACCGCATTCATCACCCCGACGATCGAAAACACGCTCAATGGCACGGCGAAGATGCCGAGCGAAAAGCTCGCAGCCTGAAATAACGGGCCGAGCTGGGTCAGCAGGGTCGCTTCGCCATACAGGACCAGCACGGTCGCCGCGGCGATCTGGAATGCGAATTTGAGCAGCGAGCGCAGTTCGTGCATGTCGTCCAGGACACCACCGACCAGCACGATCACGATCGCCGCCGTGAGTCCGCTGCTGAGGGTCGGCGCCCCGTACAGGCCGATGGCAAGGTAGACCGCGAGGAAGGCCAGCCCCATGCCGATCCCGCCCACCAGGGGCGTGTCGCCCTCGTGCACCCGCCGGCCTTCCGGGACGGCGACCATCCCCCAGCGTGGCGCCAGGCGCAGCAAGGGCGGGATCGCCACCAGCGTGGCGACGAAAGCCCCGAGAAATCCGGCCAGTTCGATCATGTCAGCAATCGTCAGAGAGGGGAAATGCAGCGTTGACCCGGCCGGGGCCAGCGCATAGCATTGCGGGCTCATGGAAACTACCGCACATCGCGCTCCGCGTCACCTGCGCAGGGCCGCCCTCGCCGTTGCCGTCGCTGTCACAGTCGGCCTGCCGGTTGCCGTTGGCTTTGCCCCGGCCAGCTATGCGTCCGCGGACCCCTACGTGCACCTTTCGGGCCAGAACATGGCGCCGGCCCAGCTCACGCCGCGCGCACCCGCGCTGCTGCCCGGCCTTCGCCTCACGGCCGCGCCCGCCGAAGGTGCGAATCCGGAGATCGAAAAGCTGCTCACCCAGCCTGCCGACCTCTGGGAGCGCATCCGTATGGGCTTCGCAATCCCCGACCTCGACCGCGCGCGCGTGGCGCAGCAGGCCGCCTGGTACGCGGCGCGCCCCGAACTGGTGCAGGCGATCGTGCTGCGCGCGCGGCGCTACCTGCATTTCATCGTCGACGAGGTCGAGCGCCGCGGCCTGCCCACCGAACTCGCGCTGCTGCCGTTTATCGAGAGCGGCTTCAACCCGCAGGCGCAGTCCCCGGCGCAGGCCTCCGGGCTGTGGCAGTTCATCCCCGAAACCGGGGCGAAGTACAAGCTCATGCAGAACGCGACGTATGACGGGCGGCGCGACGTGATCGCCTCGACCGTGGCGGCGCTGGATTACCTCGAGTTCCTGTATGCGTTCAACCGCCACGACTGGCCGCGGGCGCTCGCTTCGTACAACTGGGGCGAACACGCGGTGGCCCGCGCAGTGGAGCGCAACCGCACGCGCGGCCTGCCCGAGAGCTACACCAACCTGACCATGCCCGAGGAGACGCGCGACTACGTGCCCCGGCTGATGGCGATCAAGCAGATCATCATGGACCCGGCCGCCTACGGCATCCAGCTGGCGGAACTCCCCAACGAGCCGGTGTTCGATGTGGTGAAGATTTCGAGCGACCTCGACCTGAAGCTCGCGGCGCAGTTTGCGCACACGCCGCTGCCGGAATTCCTTGCATTCAATCCGGCCTACAACGGCGCGCATGCGCCTGGCGCGACCGGTGGCGGGCTGGTGATCCCGCTGGAGAAGGCCCAGGCCTTCAAGGTCAATCTCGAGCGGCACCAGGAGGAACTGGCGGAAAAAGCCAGGTCGCGCCCGGGCAAGCGGGTCGCCGCGCACAAGAACACAGGCAAGAAATCGCAGGACGCGGCGCATACGCGCTTCTGAAGCGGCAAGAAACATTTCGGTACGCGGCGTGGCTGCAGGTAGGGCAGCACCTTACGCACATCACACCCCAGCCTCAATAGGCCCAACGGCCTGCCCGGGGCGAAAACCGCTCAGCCGCAACGCTTTGCAAGCTTGGCGCGCTGAATCTCCGGGGTCGCGCAGAGCACATCCATCCGGCCGAAGAAGGCCGCCATGTCGAACAGGACCTGCTCCTGGCGCTTGAGGCTGCGGCGCATCGTTTGGCGGATGGTTTCGCGGCTCGCCGGCGGCAGCCGGTCCCAGGTGCGAAAGCCGATGTTGTCCAGCGTGAGCTGCACCTCGGGCTCCCACGCGCCGAGCGTGGCGGCGCGCTCGATCGCGTGCAGGAATTCGGCATCGAGCGCCCCGAGCCAGGACTTCGCCAGCGCAAGGTTCCCCCAGGCGTAGGGCGAGGCGGGGCGCGCGCGCAGGCTGCGGCGCAGGTAATCCACCGCGCGCTCCAGGCCCGCGGCCGCCCTCGGCCGCGCGGCGAGCGCACGGTTCATTTCCAGCAGGCCGAGGTCCTCCATGATCGATGGATTGCCGGGGTCGAGCGCGAGCGCCTGCTGCAGGCGCTCCTCCGCGAGGGCCCATTCTTCCGCCGTGAGGGTCCGGGTGCCCTTGATGAACGCCCACAGCGGCACATGCGCCTGGGCCGCGCGCAGGTCGGCCCAGGCGTGCGTGAGCGCCACCCAGGCAAGCGTGCCCAGCACAAGGCTGGCGGCGATCGCGATCACGGCCTTCGGGATCGCCTGCATCGGCCGGCCCATCGTCAGCGCATGCCCTTGAACGGATCGTTCAATATGCCCTCGAGCGGCTTCACCCCGACCGCCTTCTGCATCACCTCTTCCGCCCCCTTGTGGCCGAGCGCGGCGGCGCGCCCGGTGTAGTCGCGCGCACGCGCAAAATCCTGCTTCGTTCCCAACCCGCGATCGTAGAGGTTGCCAAGCCGGAACAGGGCCTCGGGATTGTTTGCCGCCGCGGCCTTCTCGTACCAGCCCAGGGCCTCGGCGGGCGCGGCCTCAACGCCCTGGCCGGTCTCAAGCATGATTCCCAACTGCAGGACGGCTGCCAGGTTGCCCTGCACAGCGGACTTGCGATACCAGCTGGCCGCTTCGGCAAGCGAGGCCTTGTCCGCGCCGGCGCGCGACTGGCGCAGCCGTGCGAGACGGAACTGCGCCTCGGCATCGCCCTGCACGGCGGCCTGCCAGTACCATGCCTCGGGGTTCCTCCCTTGCGCCTCGGCATATTCTCCGGAGCGGAAGGCCGCTTCGCGGTTGCCCTGCAAGGCGGCGCGGCGGAAATACTCGGCCGCGCGCACGCTGTCCTGCGCGACATCGCCCCCCTTGTCGTACAGGCGGGCGAGCATCAGCAGCGAATCCACATCGCCGCGCCCGGCCGCCTTTTCCAGCCAGACCACGGCCTGCGCGGTGTCGCGTCCCGGATTGGCTGGCGACAGCAGCAGCCTTGCGGCAGACGCCTCAGCCTCGGGAACCTGCGCCTTCGCCGCCGCAACATACTGCGCGGTCGCCGCGGCGAGTTGGCCCTGCGCTTCCAGCAGCCGCGCAAGGGGCAGCCCGGCGAGCGCAAGCCCGCCCGTGAGGGCTTGCCTGTAGAGACCGACCGCCGCCGCGGGATCCTTTTGCGTGCCGTTCCCGGCGGCGAGCAGGTTGGCGAGGTTGAACTGCGCGGCCGGCAGGCCCTGTGCTGCCGCCTTGCGGTACCAGTCGGCCGCCTGCGCAGGGTCCTTCGCAACCGAGATTCCCTGCTCGTAGAACCAGCCGAGGTTGGTCTGCGCGCGCGCACTGCGGGCCTCGGCGCCGCGCCGGTACCAGGCGAGCGCGCGCTCGGTGTCGATCTTCGTGCCCAGGCCGTGCTCGAAAAAATAGCCGAGCATGTTGCATGCCTCTGCATGGCCCCTGGCTGCGGCGCGCTCCATCAGCTTGAACGCCTGTCCCGCGTTTTTCGTCAGGCCGCGACCCTCATGGGCCATCATGCCCAGGGCGAATTCGGCCTCGGCATCCTGCTTCCTGCGCGCGCGCTCGATCAGGGCTTCGAGGGCCGCGCGCTCGCCGCCCGCGGCACGCGCGGCGAGCGCGCTGGCTGGCTCCTGCGCCTGCGACTGCGCCTGCGCCTGCGACTGCGCCTGCGCTTGTGCCCCGGCGCGCGGCGGCAGCGCGCACAGCGCACACAGGAGCGCCATGCAAAGCGCTGGACGACGCAGGAAAGGACGGGACGGGAGCATAGTGACGCCCCATTCTACGCAGTCTGCACAAACCGGCTCGACGCCGCAGGCGCAACTGAAGTACCGTAGGCACAGGGGAGGTGTCGTGCGCACAATAGACCTGATTTCACGCCGGGCGGCATCCGGGACACGCTTCGCGTTGTGCCTGCTGCTCGCACTGCCGCTTGCCTTCGGCCCGCTCGCCTGCGGCGCTGCAGGCGCGAAGAAGAAAAAGCCCGCGCCGGTGCAGAAAAAAGCGGCTGCGCCCGTGCAGAAGGTAGCCCCGGCCGCGCAAGTGACGGCAAAGCTCAGCGAAGCGCCACCCGAAGGCGATCTGAAGGCGCGCCTCGCGTGGGCGCAAAAGGAAGCCGACGGCCTGCGTGCGATCGTCGCGAAGGCGCCGCAGGACGATGCAGCCCGCAGCCTGCTGGCTTCGCTCGCGGTGGTGGTGACGCGCGACCTCGAGCGTGCGCTGTCGCTTGGCGACATCGTGACGGCCGCGAGCCTGCGCACACTCATCAAGGAACAGCTCCACGATACGCGCTGGCGGCTTGGCAACATGGGCCGGCAGGGCAATGGCGCAGGCTTCTACGCGCTGGCGGTGATCTCGCTGCACGGCATCCTCGCCGCGCGCGATGCCGAGGCAACCTGTGTATTGCTTACCTCGGCCTGGGACAAGGGCGACCTTGAGGCGGCCTACCGCCTCTCCGCGTGCGTGGCCGCAAAGGATCCCGCACAGGCGGCGACGCTGCTCAGAACCGCCGCGGACGCGGGCCACGCCGGCGCCAGCGAAGAACTCGGCCGCCGCTGCCTCGAAGCGCAACCGCGCGACGTGCCCTGCGCAGCGGCGCGGATCACCGCCGCCGCGGCGGCGGGCCGCCCGTCGGCGAAAAGCCTGCTCGGCTGGATGACGGCACAGGGCGTGGGCGTGCCGGCCGATCCGGCGCGCGCCAAGGCGCTGTACTTTGAAGCCGCCGTAGCCGGTGACCTGTCCGCGGGCAACAACCTGGGCGAACTCTACGAAAGCGGTCGCGGCGTGGCGGCCGACCTGGAACGGGCGGTGGCCTTCTACAGCACGGCCGCCGAAGCGGGTTTCGCGCCGGCGCAGTTCAACCTCGGACGCATGTATGCGGGAGGCACGGGCGTGGCGCGCGATTTCGGCGAGGCGCGCCGCTGGCTGCAAGCCGCGCTTGCGGCCGGGATCCAGCCGGCGCAGAAACTGCTCGACTGGCTGGACACGCAGCCGGCTTTGGCTCCCGCTACAACTCCCGCTACGACTCCCGCAGCACCAGGGGGCGTCGGCCGCTAGGGTTCAGCGCATCGGGTTCAGCGCATGGGGTTTACCCACTGGTCGCGCCAGAGCGATTGGCCAGCGCGCCCAGCGCCTGCTTCGACAGGAAATCGGCGTAGGCCAGGCGCAGGCCGTCCTCGAGTGAAACGCGTGACGTCCAGCCAAGCGAGGCAAGGCGCGACACGTCGAGCAGCTTGCGCGGCGTGCCGTCGGGCTTGCTCGCGTCGAACGCCAGTTTCCCCTTGAAGCCGACCACGGCGCGGACGGTTTCCGCCAGTTCCCGGATCGACAGTTCGCTGCCACTGCTCACATTGACCAGCGGGGCGCGGGCGCGGTCGTCGCACGCGCGCGCAAAGTCGGCATCGGGCAGGCACATCAGGTGGATGAGCGCATCGGCCGCGTCCTCGGAATACAGGAACTCGCGCAGCGGCGAACCGCTGCCCCAGATCGAGACTTCGGCTGCGCCATTCACGCGCGCCTCGTGGCATTTGCGGATCAGCGCGGGAATCACGTGCGAGCCCTGCAGGTCGTAGTTGTCGCCGGGCCCGTAGAGGTTGGTCGGCATCGCCGCGAGAAAGCGCGTGGCGTATTCGCGGTTGTAGCTCCAGCACATTTCCACTCCAGCAATCTTGGCGATGGCGTAGGCACGGTTGGTCGGCTCGAGCGGCCCGGTCAGCATGTATTCCTCGCGGATCGGCTGGGGGCAGTCGCGCGGGTAGATGCAGGAGGACCCCAGGTACAGCAGGCGGCTGACCTTGTTGCGCCACGCTTCCTCGAGGATGTGCGCTGCGAGCAGCGTGTTCTCGCGAATGAATTCTGCCGGGTAGGTATTGTTGGCGACGATCCCGCCGACCTTGGCGGCCGCGACGAACACGTACTCCGGCTTCTCGGTTGCGAAGAACGCGCGCACCGCGACCGGGTCGAGCAGGTCGAGTTCGCTGCGGTTGCGTAGCAGGAGGTTCGCGTAGCCCCCCGCTTCGAGGCGCCGCATGATCGCCGAACCGACCAGCCCGCGGTGGCCCGCAACGAAAATCCGTGCATCTGTTTTCAAGCGGTGCCCTTCTCGCGCGTGATGTAGGGTGAATCGGCGATGCCCCAGGCCGGCGGCGTTTCCATGCGGAAGATCTGGCGCAGGTGGACTTCATCGGGCCCGTCGCCGATGCGCATCAGGCGCGCGTACGACAACGCGTAGTGGATCGGCGCGTCGTCGGTTCCGCCCATCGCGCCGAACACCTGGATCGCGCGGTCGGCCACCCGCTGCAGCATGTTCGGCACTGCCACTTTCACCAGCGACACTTCGCGCCAGGCGCCGTGGTGGCCGTCCTTGTCGAGCAGCCAGGCGCATTTCAGCGTGAGCAGTTTCGCCTGCTCGAGTTCGACGCGCGATTGCGCAACCCAGCGCTGCACGGTGTCGTAGTCGATCACCGCGCGGCCGAATGCGCGGCGCTCGGATGCGCGCGCGAGCATCAGCTCGATCATCAGCCCCGCGAGGCCGATCTGGCGCATGCAGTGGTGCACGCGCGCGGGGCCCAGGCGCACCTGCGCGATCTTGAAACCGTCGCCCTCCTCACCGAGACGCTCTTCGACCGGCACGCGCACGTTGTCGAACTCGAGTTCGCCGATCGGCGCGACGTGGTCGCGGTTGCCCATCCATTTCAATTCGCGCACCAGGCGCACGCCCGGCGCGTCCATGGGCAGCATCACGATGCTGTGACGCCGGGTGCGCGCGGTCTTTTCGTCGGCAGGCGAGCCGGTCACGCCCATCAGCATGATCTGGGTGCAGCGCGGGTGCGCGGCGCCGGTGGCGAACCACTTGCGCCCGTTGACGACGTATTCATCCCCGCGGCGCTCGAGCATGGTGGCGATGTTGGTCGCATCCGACGAAGCCACGTCGGGTTCGGTCATCGCAAAGCAGGAGCGGGTTTCGGCCGCGAGCAACGGCGCGAGCCAGCGCTTCTTCTGCGCAGCATTCGCGCAGTTCTGCAGCGTGATCATGTTCGGCACATCGGGCGCCTGGCAGTTGAATGCCTCGGGTGCCCAACTGATGCGGCCGAGGATCTCGCAGCATCCGGCGTACTCGAGGTTCGAGAGGCGGCTGCCCGGCTCGCCCTCGGCAAGCTCCGGCAGGCCGAGGTTCCACAGTCCCTCGGCGCGCGCTTGGGCCTGCAGCTCGCGCATGAACGGCGCCGGCTCGCCGCGCTCGACAACGTGCGCGTGCCACTCGCGGTTGCGCGGCACCACATGGGTGTCGAAGAATGCCTGCAGGCGCTCGCGCCACGCGAGCGCGGTATCCGAACTGTTGAAATCCATCCTGGCTCCCTGATTCGCAGCAATGGTAGTTGTTCCCGGGCTTCTGTGGAACAATCGAATCGTCGGGAGAGTCGTCAGTATTGCGCGCGATCCGACCAGAAAAATATAACGACAGGAGAAGACATGAAACCATTTGCACGCCTCGTTTGCGCCGTGGCGCTGGCCACCGGGCTCGCCGCAGCCGCCCCGACGGTTTCCGCCCAGAAATTTCCGTCCAAACCGGTCCACCTGATCATCCCCTATCCCGCCGGGGGCATCGTCGACCTGCTCGGCCGTGCGGTCACCGAAAGAATCGCCGCAGGCTGGGGCGAGCCGATCCTGGTCGAAGTGAAGCCGGGCGCGAGCAGCAATATCGGCACGGATTTTGTCGCCAAGGCCCCGGCCGATGGCTACACGTGGCTGATGACGGGCCCGGCAATCCTGTCGAACCCGAGCATCTACGGCAACCTGCCCTGGGATCCGCTGCGCGATTTCCAGGGCGTCGGCGTTGCGGTGTGGAACCTCAACGTGGCGGTGATACCCGCGTCCCTGCCCGTGAACACGCTCGCAGAGTTCGTCACCTATGCCAAGGCGCGCCCGGGTGAACTGAATTTCGGCAATCCGGGCACGGGTTCGTCGAACCACCTGTCGACCGAACTGTTCATGCAGGTCGCCGGGATCAAGATGGTGAACGTTGGCTACAAGGGGCAGCCCCCGGCGATCCCGGACCTCATCAACGGTCGGTTGCAGTTCAAGATCGTGGCGCTCGGCATCGCGACGCCGCATATCAAGAGCGGCAAGCTGAAGGCGCTCGCGGTGTTCAGCCCGCAACGCCTCGCGCAACTGCCCGAGGTGCCCACGGTGGCCGAGGCGGGGTTCCCCGAAGCCGGGCTGGTGCCCTGGTACGGGATCTACGTGCCCAAGGCAACGCCGAAGGAAATCGTCGCGCAGATCAACGCCGAGATCAACAAGTCGCTTTCCTCGCCCGAAGTGCAGGCGCGGATCGAGAAGCTCGGCAGCCTGCCGGGCCCGACCAAATCGCCGGAAGAGATCCAGGCGATGATGAAGTCCGACTCCGAGCGCTGGAGCAAGGTGGTGAAGGCGGCGGGAATCAAGCCACAGTAACCGCCCGGTACGGGCACCGCGACACGGTCATGCTGCGCACACCACTTTGCGAACGGCTGGGGATAGCGGTCCCGATCTTCGGCTTTTCGCATTCGATCGCGGTGACGATCGCGCTGGCCGAAGCCGGGGGCTTCCCGGTGTTTGGCGCAGCGCGCGAAACGCCCGAGCGCATCGCCGCCGACATCGCGCTGTTGAAGAAGCGCCTCGGTTCGAAACCGTTCGGTGTCGATCTCATGTACCCAAAGCTCGCGGGCGATGAGTCGAACCGCGAAGAGGCGAAGAAAAAGCTGCCGCCTGAGCACCTCGCGTTCGTCGCGCGGCTCAAGGAAAAATACGCGATCCCGGCGGCGGTAAAGCCGAATTTTTTCGCCGACCAGATCCGCAACCAGGCGTTCTTCGACGCGCAGACCGAGGCAGTGCTCGATTCCGCTGTGCCTGCCGTGGTGACCGCGGTAGGCCTGCCGAAGAAAGTGGTGCAGGCCGCCAAAGCCCGGGGCAAGACCACGTTCGCGATGGTCGGTTCCGCGCGCCATGTCGCCGCGGCGCGCGATGCGGGCATCGACATCCTCGTGGCGCAGGGCTACGACGCAGGCGGGCACACCGGGCCGGTAGGCACCTTCACGCTGGTGCCGCAGGTGGTGGAAGCCGCGGGCGGCCTGCCGGTGCTGGCCGCGGGCGGAATCGGCCATGGCCGCCAGGTCGCCGCGGCGTTCGCACTCGGTGCCCAAGGCGCATGGCTGGGAACCGCCTGGCTCGCGACCCGCGAATACGAAACGCCGCCCGTGCTGCTGAAGAAGATTCTTGCGGCACGCAGCGAGGACACCGTGATCACGCGCGCCCACAGCGGCAAGCCCTGCCGCGTGGTGAAGAGCAGCTGGTCCGACGAGTGGGACGCCGAGGGCGCGCCCAGGCCGCTGCCCATGCCCTACCAGCACGTGCTGACAGGCGAACTGCTCGCGGCGATCGAGGAGCACCAGGTCGAGCCGCTGGTCTACGAAGCGGCCGGGCAGAGCGTGGCGTGGTTCAATGAATTGACAACCGTGGCTGAGATCGTCGCGCGGCTCACGCGCGAAACGCGCGAGGCGCTCGACGAAATGCAGCGTAGCCTTCACAGTACAGCAAGTACACAGCCGAGGAGATGATCCATATGAAGACCGCCCGTATCGCCGTCGCCGCTTTCATTGCCCTGCTTGTTTCGGGCGCAGCGTTTGCGCAGGACCTGAAGACCGTGAACGTCGGCATGCAGCCGATCGTCAACGGGCCGCTCTACATCGCGATCAAGGAAAAGTACTTCGAAAAAATGGGGATCAACCTGAACCTCGTCAAGTTCACCTCAGGTCCGGCGCAGTTCGCTGCGATCGCCGGCGGGCAGATTGATTTGGCCTGGGGCGGCATGGGCGCGTTCCTGCTCGCCAAGGCGAACGGCCAGAACCTGAACTTCTTCTCGGTGTTCATGGACTACAACCCGCTCGAGGGAATCGCGGTCGCACCGGGGAGCACCGCCAAAACGGTGAAGGACCTGGCCGGCCGGAAAGTGGCCCTCGTGCAGGGCTCCGACGCGCACTACGGCATGCTCAAAGCCCTGCGCAAGAACGGCATGGATAAGTCGGCGGTGCAGATCCTGGGCATGGCGCCGCCGCAGCAGGTTGCCGCGCTGCTATCGAAGGACGTGGACGCCGTCTTCTCCTGGGAGCCATTCCTGACGCCGCTCACCGAGAAAGGCGCGCGCGTGGTCTTCCGCAACAACGAACTGCATCCCGGGCCGGCCTTCCTCGGCTGGGCCGGCCGGCGCGAGTGGCTCGCGGCCAACCAGGACGTCGTGGTGAAGATCCTGAAGGGCTGGAACATGGGGCTGAAGAAGATGCAGGAGAATCCCGAGGTCGCGATCAAGTATTCGATGGAGTGGGCCGGCATGAGCGAAGCGCAGGCGCGCGCGATCCACAAACAGCTTATTTACTTCGACGCCACCGCCGCGCTCGACCCCAGCCAGGCGCCGTACTGGGCCAAGGGCTCGAAGCTGAACGTCCTGCTGCACGACTTCCTCGCGTTCGGCAAGGAATACAACCTGGTGAAGGGCGATGCCGACGTCGACAATTACGTGATGACCGGCTTCATGCAGGCGGTGAAAGACGGCAAGTAGGCGGGCGTGAAACTCGCCGGTGCCGGGCGCTATCGCCTGGTCAGTGCAATTGCCGTCGGCAGCGCGCTCGTCGCGTGGCTTGCGGCGAGCTACCTGGGCGTGCTTGACCCGAACAAGCTGCCACCGGCACAAGTCCTCTGGGAGACGCTCACCGAGCTGCTGCAAAAGGGCTACGCTTCGACTCCGTTCTGGAAGCAGATCCTTGCATCGCTCGCGCGCGCGCTCGCCGGCTTCACGCTGGCGGTCCTGGTGGGCGTGCCGTTCGGCATCTGGGCCGGCACCAACCGGATGTTCGACGCGATCGTCACGCCTTTCCTGACCTTCCTGCGCCCGATCCCGCCGATCGCTCTGGTGCCGCTGTTCATCTTCTATTTCGGCATCGGCGAGACCTCGAAGGTGGCACTGATCTTCCTCACCGCCTTCCTTTACATCACGGTCAGCACATCGTCGGGGGTCAAGTCGGTGCCGGAGGACCTGATCCTCGCGTCGCGCTCCCTGGGCCTGACAGCTCGGCAGATATTTTTCCACGTGACGATTCCCGCGGCCTCGGCCTCGATCATCACCGGCATGCGGGTGGCCATGACACTGTCCTGGGCACTGGTGGTGGCGGCCGAGTTGATCGCCGCGCAGGTGGGCCTGGGCTACATGATCATGGACGCGACGACCTTCTACCGCATCCCGATCGTCTTCATCGGCATCATCACCATCGGCCTGATCGGCCTGGTGCTCGAGGGACTGCTTCTGCTGCTCGAGCGGCGCGCGTTGCACTGGCGGGGCAAGCAATGAGCCGCGCCGAAGCGCTCGAAGTCCGCGCGGCATCGAAGATTTTCGTCGCTCAGGACGGCACGCAGGTAAACGCGCTCGAGGCCGTCTCGCTCGACGCGCAACCCGCGGAAATCGTCTCGATCGTCGGCCCGAGCGGCTGCGGCAAGTCGACGTTGCTGCGGATGGTCGCAGGATTCGATTTTCCGACCAACGGGCAGATCCTGCTGGGCGGCGACCCGATACAGAAACCCGCGGCGGACCGCGGGATCGTTTTCCAGCAGCCGCAGTTGTACCCCTGGCTCAACGTGTTCGACAACGTCGTGTTCGGCCCCCGTATGCGCGGCATGGATCGCGGCGCCTACACCGAGTCGGCCAACCGCTACATCCAATCCGTGGGCTTGTCGGGCTTCGAAAAGAACTTTCCCTATCAGCTGTCCGGCGGAATGAAGCAGCGCGTGCAGATCGCGCGGGTGATGATCAACGAACCGCGCGTGCTGCTGATGGACGAGCCATTCGCCGCGCTCGACTACCAGAACAGGTTGGTCATGCAACGCATGCTGCTCGACCTCGCGGAGCAATACCGGCCGACGGTGCTGTTCATCACGCACGACGTCGAAGAGGCTGTTTTCCTCTCCGACCGCGTCTACGTCATGAGCGCAAGGCCGGGCCGGATCATCGAAACCATATCGGTCGAACTGCCGCGGCCGCGCGATTACGAGGACGTGTCCAGCATGGAAGAGTTTGTCCGGATGAAACTGCGCATTTTGAAACTCCTGCATCAGCCAAAGGAAGAAAGATGACCGAATCAGCCCGCCTCGCCGCAAGCCAACACACCATCCGGCTGGAGCCGCTATGCGGCGCAGGCGGGGCCGAAGTTTCCGGCCTCGACCTCGCGAAACCCCTGCCGCAGGAGACAGTCGCCGAACTGCAGCGCGCGCTGGCCGAGCATTGCGTGCTGTTCTTTCGCGACCAGAAGCTCGAGCCCGAACAGCAGAAAGCCTTCGCGCGCCAGTTCGGGCCGCTGGCCGAGACACCGTTCATCAAGCCGCTCGAAGGCCATCCGGAAATGATGCGCGTAGTGCGCGAAGCCGACGAGAAAAAGAAGCTTAACTTCGGCGGGCGCTGGCATTCGGACATGACCTTCCAGCCCGAGCCCGTGCTTGGCACCGTGCTCTACAGCCGCGTCGCACCGGAGGTCGGCGGTGACACGCTGTGGACCAACCAGATGCAGGCGTTCGACGCGCTCTCACCCGGCATGCAAAAGATGCTGGAAAAGCTGACGGTGATGCACAGCGCGAAACGCTCTTACGGGCCGCAGGGTACGTACGCGGATGACGACCTGAAGAGCATGCGTGTCAGCGCGAGCGAGCTTGCGCTGAAGGAAACGCCGCACCCGTGCGTGCGCACCCATCCGGTCAACGGCCGCAAAATACTCTTCATCAACTGGGTCTATGCGATCCGCTTCGCGGACATGACGGAAGAGGAAAGCGCGCCGCTGCTTGAGTTCCTCAACCGCCACAGCCAGCGGCCGGAGTTCCAGATCCGCTTCCGCTGGCGCGCGGGGTCGCTCGCTTTCTGGGACAACCGCTCAACCCAGCACCTTGCAATCAACGACTACGCCGGCCAGCGGCGCGTGATGGACCGCATCACGATCGCCGGCGACGCGCCTTACTTCACTCCGTAATCAGCAGCGACCGGGGGTGCGGGGGGCCGGGAGGGCCCCGCTGCACTTGCGGAAGGGGCCCGGCCCCCTGCTTCAATCCGCGGGCCCGATCCCCCTGCTCCTAGCCTACTCCGGTTTAATTCCCGCCTTGCGGATCACCTCGCCCCAGCGCGGGGTGTCGCGGCGGATGACTTCGGCGAACTCTTCCGGCGTGGTGCCGGTGGCGAGCAGGCCCATCTGCAGCATGCGTTCGCGCCCATCGGTCGACTGGATGATCTTGTTGATCTCGGCGCTCATGCGCTCGACGATGGGCTTGGGCGTGCCGGCCGGGGCCATGATCCCGTTCCAGCCCGCGATGTCCAGCGGCTGACCGAGCTCGACAAATGTCTTCAGGTCGGGAAACGCGGGCCAGCGCTTCGGCCCGGTGACCGCCAGCGCGATCAGCCTCCCCGAGCGCACGTGCGGGCCGACGGCGGCCAAGTCCTGGATCGCCATCTGCGCGTGTCCGGCGATCACATCCTGCACGGCCGGCCCGGCGCCTTTGTACGGGATATGCACCATGTCGATCCCGGCTGAGCCCTTGAGCATCTCGCCGTAGATATGCGAGGTCGAGCCGGCGCCGAACGAGGCGAAGCTGACCTTGCCCGGGTTGGCCTTGGTGTAGGCGATGAATTCGGCCAGGGTCTTCGGCCCGAGCGCCGCGGGCACCACCATGGCCAGCACCGACAGGCCGATCTGCGACACCGGCGCAAAGTCGCGCAGCGCCTCGTAGGGCAGCTTCAGGTGCACATGCGGATTGATGGAG
This sequence comes from Burkholderiales bacterium, assembly GCA_038211455.1. GTDB lineage: Bacteria > Pseudomonadota > Gammaproteobacteria > Burkholderiales > SG8-39 > SZAS-79. Next base: position 8,281 of record JBBQVP010000042.1, on the reverse strand, counting down.
ATGTTCGAGACGTTGACGTACACGAAGGAATAGCCGTCGGGCGGCGAATTCTTTACCGACTCCAGCCCGACGATCCCCTGCGCGCCCGCCTTGTTCTCGACGATCACGGTCTGGCCGAGCACCGGGCTCAGCCGGTCGGCGAGAAAGCGGGAAACGAGGTCGGTCTGCCCGCCTGGCGGATACGGGGCAACGAGGCGCACAGGTTTCGTCGGCCAGGACTGCGCCTGCGCGAACTGGGAAACAAGGATGGAAAAAAATGCGAAGGCAAGCAGACGCACGGCGCTCATTACGGACTCCCCCATAGTGTTTTTATAATAAGAAAAGCGGGGAGGAGTGTACCAGCAGCGCCGCCGCCGTGAACCAGGAGCGCCGCCGCTCCTGCGGCCGGGCCGCCGGGGAAGCATGGAGCTTGGGCCGTTGGGGGACCGCAGGGCGCTGGCGTAGGAAAACAATACGCCTTCCAAATGACGCCTGCATGACTGAAAGCTGACGCTGATGCGTTGTTGCAGCGCGATAACTTTGCGCACCGCACAAGCCGCACCACTTCCCCCGGCGGCGCGCGCTTCAGTCGGCGCGGATATTCGCGGCTTTCACGACGCTACCCCAGCGCGCGATCTCGCTGCGCAGGAACCTGTCGGCTTCCTCCGGCGAATTGCCGATGACCTGCGACCCGCCTTCGACGAGGCGCTGATTAATCTGCGGGATGGCGAGCACCTTGACGATCTCGGCATTCAGCCTGGCGACGATATCCTTGGGCGTGCCGGGCGGCGCGAGAAAACCGAACCATGCGATGGCTTCGAAGTCTTTCACGCCAGCCTCCGAGATCGACGGCACGTCGGGCAGCAGCGGGTGGCGTTTGGCGCTCGACACCGCGAGCGGGCGCAGCTTGCCGGACTTGAAGTGCGGCATGAGCGCGACGATGTTGTCGAACATGACCTGGATCTGCCCGCCCATCAGGTCGGCGTGGGCCGCGCCCGAGCCCTTGTAGGGCACGTGCACCATGTCGATGCCCGCGTCGAGCTTGAGCTTTTCTCCGGTCAGGTGATGTGAGGTGCCGACGCCGAGCGAGCCGAAATTGACCTTGCCCGGATTCGCCTTCGCATAGTCGATGAACTCGCGCATGGTCTTGGGCGGAAACGCCGCATTCGCGGCAAAGCCGAGCGGCGAGTGGGTGATCACGATGACCGAGGTGAACGCGGCCGTGTCGTACTTGAGGTGGTGATAGGCAGAGGCCGTGATCGGCGTGGCCGCCGTCGACAGCACCAGGGTGTAACCGTCGGGCGGCGCCTTGGCGACGAACTCGGTCCCGATGGTGCCGCCCGCGCCGGGGCGGTTCTCGACGATGAACGGCTGGCCCATCGCGACCGTCAGGCGGTCGGAGATCATGCGCGCGACGATGTCGGAGGTCGCACCGGTGCCGAAGGGCACCACGACCTTGACGAGGCGGTTCGGATAGTTCTGCGCGGAAGCCTGGCAGGCGACCGAAACCAGCAACAGCGCGCAAGCGCGCCTCAGAAAACGATTCATGAACACTTCCTTCTCGGGTTGGACTCTGGGAACGGCAAAAACGGGGCGCGCAACGCTAGGCGGCCGCCTGCGCGGCCTCGCGCTCGAGCGTGGTGGTGCGGCGCAGGTCGCGGCGCGCCGTCAGGTCGTAGCGCTTGCCGCGGTGGAGCGTGGAGCGGTTGTCCCACATCACGCAGTCGCCGGCGCGCCAGGTGTGGGTATGGACAAACACGGGCTGGGTGGCGTGCTCGAGCAGTTCGGCCACCAGCAGGCGCCCTTCGGGCACCGAGAGGCCGCTCACCCGGTCGATGTGCACGCTCGGGTAGAGGACTTTGCGCCCGGAGCCCGGATGCACGTGCACCAGCGGTCGCTCGACTGGCGGGAAGCGCCCAAGTTGCTCGGCGTTGTAGGCGTCGTCGCCCAGCCCGATGCGCGAGTGGAACGCCGAGTGCCGCGCCGTGCGCCCCTCGATATGGCGGCGCGTCTTTTCGGGCAGCGCGTCCCACGCGGCGCGCAGGTCGGCCCACTGCGTCTCGCCGCCCTCGCCGGGCACCACGACGGCCGAGAGCATCGAGTACTTGACCGCCACGTCCTGGAAGGTGCTGTCGGCGTGCCAGAGCTGGTTGGCAAGGGCACCGATCAGCTTGCGGTTGTCCGGTGCCGCGACTTCGCCATCCATGCCCACGTTGCCGATGTCGATCAGCTCGTCGTGCTGGAAACGCGTCGGCGCGCCGGTGGCCTTGCGCAGGCCCGCATCCAGCGGCCCGAACTGCCTGGACAACGCGACCTGCCCGGCCTGGGTCAGCGGCTGGTCGCGAAACACGAGCACTGCGTAGGTGTCCATTGCGGCGTCGATCGCGGCGATCGTGGCTGCATCGAGCGGCTTCGCGAGGTTCACGCCGCCCGCCTCGGCGGCGAACAGCGGGTGCAGCGACTTGAGTGTGAGCGACATGGCGTGCCGGGCGTGTGTGAAGTGTGGAAAATCGGCAGGCAATATAGCACCCGCCGCGGCCACTGCGGCTCTCAGGCTGATTTGTGTGTTGATACCGTTACAGCCTCGACCGGCGAAGCGGCCGGCTCCGCAGCCAACGGAAGGCGCAGCCGCACGGACAGCCCGCCACCCTCGCGCGGCGCGAGCTCGATGTCGCCCCCGTTGGCGCGCGCGATGGCGCGCGCGATCGCCAGGCCCAGGCCCATGCCGCCCGTGTGCTTGGCGCGCGAAGCCTCGAGCCGCACGTAGGGCTCGAACACGCGCTCCAGGTCCGCCGCAGGGATGCCCGGACCGCGATCCTCGACGCGTACCTCCACCTGCGTGCCGCGCACCGCGATCTGCACGTCGATGTCTTCGCCACCGTAGCGGCGCGCGTTTTCGAGCAGGTTCGCCAGGCACCTGCGCAGCGCCTGCGGTTGCGCGAGCACGGGTTGCGGCACTTCGCCCTGCACCCGGATGCGCGTGCCGAATTCCTCCATGTCGCCGGCCAGGCCGTCGAGCAGCGCGTTGAGGTTCAGCCGGACCGGCTTTTCGCCGCTGGATCCGGCGCGCAGGTACTCAAGCGTGCTGCCGATCATCGCGTCCATCTCGGCAATATCGTCCTCGATCCGGGCGCGCAGCTCGCCCTCGGGCAGGCGTTCGAGCCGCAGCCGCAGGCGCGTGAGCGGCAGGCGCAGGTCGTGCGACACGCCGGCCAGCGCCTGCGCGCGCGTCTCGAGCAGGCGCTTCAGGTCGCGCTGCATCGCGTTGAACGCCTGCGCGACGCGCGCCACTTCCTGCGGACCCGTTTCCGGCAACGGTGGCTGGTTGAGGTCTTTCGCAAGGCCTGCCGCGGCATCGGCCAGCGAGGCCAGGGGCCGTGTGACTTTGCGCAGCGCCCAGCCCGCGACGAAGGCCACGAACAGGCCCATCGCAGTCAGGAGGATCAAGGTGCGCAGCGGCCAGTTGGCCACCGGCGGCGGCAACGCGCGCCGTATCGTCAGCACCCCGCCATCGGCGAGGCGCGCCTGCGCGACCAGGAGCTGGTAGGGCCCCCGGCGTGGCAGCGCGGCAGGGCGATCCGGATTGCCGGTGCCCGCACTCGTCATGGCCGGCGCAAGCTCTGCGACCTCGCCGATCGAGAGTACCTGCAGCGGGCGGTCGGCCTCGAGTTCCCTGCCGACCCGGGCGACAAAGGCCTTCGCTTCGTCCGTCGCCTGCGCGTCTGCCGCGTTCCAGGGTTCGTCGAGCGAGAACCGGGTGAGCCGGCCGCTCAGCGCGCGGATCATGCGCGGGCGCTCCGTCGGCGCGGTGGCGTCCAGGATCGTGATGATGTTGGCCACCCGTTGCGCGACGTATTCGCCCAGCAGCCGATCGCCAAAGCGCGCGCGGTCTTCCAGCATCAGCCAGATCCCGACAGCCTGCAGCGCAAGCAGGCCGCAGAACATGGCGAGGAGAATCCGGCCGAACAGCGTGCGCGGCAGCCACTTCATGGCGCGCGTTCCACCGCTTTGCGCGGGGGCATCATCCCGCGCGTTCCACCGCTTTGCGCGGGGGAATCATCCCGCGCGTTCCACTTTGGCAGCCAGCAGGTACCCGCCATTGCGCACGGTCTTGATCAGCGCCGGCTCGCGCGCATCGTCACCAAGCCGGCGTCGCAGGCGGCTGACCATCACATCGATGGTGCGGTCGAACGGCCCGGACTCGCGCCCGGCCAGGCTTTCCATCAGCTGGTCGCGCGACATCACGCGATTGCCGTTCTCGACCAGCGTCTTGAGCAGGCGGAATTCGCCGGTCGACAGGGGCACCACCACGCCGCCCGAGTCGACCAGGTGATGCGCGCCGATGTCGAGCGTCCAGCCCGCAAAGCGGAACGCTCGCGCGGGCTGCGTCATGGCCGGGTCGCCTGCACGGCGCAGGATGCTCTTGATGCGCGCCAGCAATTCGCGCGGACTGAAGGGCTTGGGGAGGTAATCGTCGGCGCCCATTTCGAGCCCGACGATGCGGTCGGTCTCCTCGCCACGCGCGGTGAGCATCAGGATCGGGATCGAGGAGCGGTTGCGCAGTCCGCGGCAAAGGGACAGGCCGTCCTCCCCAGGCAGCATCAGATCGAGGATCACCATGTCGACGGGCGCGCGATCGATCTCGGCCCACATGGCCTTGCCGTCCCCCGCCACGCGCACCACATAACCGTTCTCGCCCAGGTACTCGCTCACCAGTTGCCGCAGCTGCGGATCGTCATCGACGACGAGGAGGGTTTTTCCGCTCATGCGCACAGCATATCCCGCTGCGTCCGTACGGCGGGAGAGTGTGATGCAAACGGCACAAAACTCTACAAGCCGTTTACATTTCCCGGCCTGACCCGGGGGCATGATGGTCAGCAACGGCGGGGAAACAACTTTCCCGCGCCACCCAGCCCACCAAAATAAGGAACTCGCCATGTTTACAGTCACTGCAAGATCCCCGGGAATACTGACCGCTATTGCCTTTGTCCTTGCCACTGCCGCGGTTCCGGCGGCCTTTGCTGCCGCGTCCGAGGAAGCCGCAACGCGCCACCAGCAGCACATGCAGAAATTCCAGGCGCACATGAAGTCGCGCCTCGACAAGATGGCCGCGCGCCTCGAGATCAAGGCGTCCCAGCAGGCGGCCTGGAGCGACTACGTCAAGGCACGCGAGGCCATGCTGGGGGATCACCCGATGCGCCCGGCAGCCGACGCCGATGCGGCATCGATTGCGCGCAGCCGCGCGGAGTTCGCCGCCGGCATGGCGCAGAAACTTGCGTTGGTCTCGGATGCGACCACGAAATTGCAGGCCGTGCTCGACGAGAACCAGCAGAAGACGCTGAACCAGATGGCGCAGCGCCACGGTCATCATGGCCACGGTGGGCACCACGGCAAGCGCGGCCACGAAGGCCATCACCCGGATGGGGAAAAGCACGGACCGGGCATGGACGGACGGCACGAGCGCATGCCGCGCTGAACATCACGCGCCGCGACGGGGACGCCGCGGCAGCGCCTGGACTAGCGTCCGGTAAAGCGGGGCTTCCTCTTCTCGCCGAAGGCGCGCACTGCCTCGCGGTGATCCTCGGTCCGGAAGGTCGCCATTTCCAGTGCGAACGAGGCGTCCATCACAAGATTCAGCTTGTCCTTGATCAGCTTGTTGACCGCAAGCTTGGTCCAGCGGATCGCCCAGGTCGGGCCGTCGGCCAGTTCCTGCGCAATCTCGCGCGCCTTCGCAAGCACGTCCTCCTGCGGTAGCGCGTAGTTCACCAGGCCCATCCGCTCGGCGTCGCTGCCGCGGATCAAATTGCCGCGCATCAGGAACTCCTTGGCGCGGTTCGGGCCGACCAGCATGGGCCAGATCACCGCGCCGCCGTCGCCGGCCACCAGGCCGATCTTGACGTGCGGATCGGCGAGCCGCGCGTTCTCGGCGCATACCGTGATATCGCAGAACAGGGCCACCGTGGCCGCGAGGCCCATGCAATCGCCGTTGATCGCGCAGACGATCGGCACTTCGCAGTCGAGGATGTTCTGCACGATCTTGCGCGCGCTGCGCGGCTCGATCATCTCGCCCTCGGCGAACACGTCGCCACCCGGCCGCTCAAGCATGCCCTTCACGTTGCCGCCGACGCTGAAGTACTTGCCGGCCCCGGTCAGCAGGACCGCGTTGATGTCCGCATCCTCGGCCAGGTCGCGCCAGATGTCCTGCAGCTCGTGGTGGAACTGGCGGTCGATCTGGTTGCGCGTCTCGGGACGGTTGAGGGTCACCGTCGCGAGCCTGCCTTCCTTTTCGATTTTCAGGCATTCGTACTTCGCGTAGTCGGGCATTGCGGATCCTCAGCTTGACAGGTTGCGGGGCCTTCGGAATATAATTGGTTCAACCATTGAAATCAAGCCACGGAACCGCAAAAGGAGCGCCACTTGAACGGACCGCTGCACGGCATCCGCGTGATCGACTTCACCGCCATGATCGCGGGGCCGTACTGCGCGCGCATGCTCTCCGACCTCGGTGCCGAGGTGATCAAGGTCGAGCCGCCCGAGGGCGACCTGATGCGCGGCCGCCCGCCGCTGAAAGAAGGTGAAAGCCTTTACTTCGGCGGCCTCAACTGCGGCAAGCGCAGCATCGCGATCGACCTGAAGCTGGCGCGCGGCGTGGCACTGGCGAAGGAACTGGTGGCACGCAGCGACGTGGTCCTCGAGAACTTCCGGCCCGGCGTCATGGCCCGCCTCGGCCTGGACCATGCGGCACTCTCTGCGCTCAACCCCCGCCTGGTCTATTGCTCGATCTCGGGCTACGGACAGAACGGGTCACACTCCGGGATGCCCGCCTATGCGCCGGTCGTGCAGGCGGCCAGCGGCTACGACCTCGCCAACCTCGATTACCAGAAGGGTGCCGAGCGGCCGCTGAATTCAGGCATCTTCACCGCGGACTACCTCACCGGCGTGCATGCGTTCGGCGCGATCTCCGCCGCCCTGGTGAAGCGCGCGAATACCGGCGAGGGCAGCCGTATCGACTGCGCGCTGATGGATGCGATGCTCGGCATGCTCGCCTACGAGGTGGCCGAGGCGCAGGCGCCGGCGGAGGCGCCGCGCCTGCTCTACCAGGCCACGCGGGCGCGCGACGGTTTTTTCATCGTCGCGCCGATCTCGCAGGCGAATTTCGAGGCGATGGCCCGCGCGGCAGACAAGCCCGAATGGATCACCGACCCGCGCTTCGCCAGCCGCGCGGTGCGCACGGTGACGCAGAACTGGAACGCGATGCTCGCCGAACTCGATGCCTGGGCTGCCGACAAGACGGTCGAGGAGTGCGTGTCGCGGATGAATGAAGGCGGCGTCCCGGTCGCGCGCTACCAGACCGTGGGCGAAGCCATGGCCTCGCCTTACGCCATCGAGCGCGGCCTGTTCGCCACCGCACGCGCCGGCGCCACCACATTCCAGACGCCGCTGCCGCCGTTCCGGATGGAGGGCATTGCGGCCGGCTCGGAGGTGCCAGAACTCGGGGAGCACACCGCCTCGATCCTCGCGGATGTGCTCGGCTATGCCACCGAGGACACCGAGAAACTACGCGCCGCGCGCGTCCTGCGATGAATCCGCTACCTACCGTCCTTCCCGCCTGATTCCACTCTCACACCCACTTCCCGGAAAAACTTCCCATGCCCTACTTCACCGAAACCCAGCTCGCGATGCGCGAGGGAATCCGCCGCATGGTGGACCGCGAGATCCGCCCGATCGCGGCCGAGATCGACGCCACCGACAAGATTCCCGAGCGCATCTTCCACCTGTTCGGCGACATGGGACTGATGCAGCTCTGGGTGCCGGAGGAATACGGCGGCCCGGGCGGCGACCTGACCTCGGTGTGCATGGCGCGCGAGGAAATCTCGAAGGTGTCGGAGGCCTGCGCGCTGATCGCGGGCATGAACTCGATCGGCATGATCCTGCCGCTGCTGCACTTCGGTACCGAGGAACAGAAGCAGCGCTGGCTGCCGGAAGTGGCCAAGGGACGCACCTGGACCGCGGTGGCGATGACCGAGCCCGAATCCGGTTCGGACGTCGCCTCGATGAAGACCAACGCGAAAAAGGACGGCGACAGCTGGGTGCTCAACGGCCAGAAGTGCTACATCACCTGGGGCAACATGGCGCATTACATCCTTGTCTTTGCGCGCACCAGCGGAGAAAAAGGCTTCAAGGGGATCAGCTGCTTTCTGCTCGACACGAAGTCGGCCGGATTCCGCGTCGGCAAGAACGAACGCAAGATGGGCCTCAACGGCGTGCCCAACGTGCAGATCTTTTTCGACAACGTGCGCAT
>JBBQVP010000041.1:0-25765 GCA_038211455.1 Burkholderiales bacterium | reverse complement strand
TCGCCGACCGCGGGAATGATTTTCCCGATTGCGACGCGCGAGTGTTCCATCGACATGCACTCGCCCAGGTCGGACGCGTTGAACGCCCAGAAGTCGACTACCTGCGAGCCGTGGGTGTTCACCACCGTGAGCGTCTGCCCCTTGCCGATGCGCGCAGCGACACCCTTTCGCGCGGGAATCAGTCGCAGGTCCTGCATGGTGTGGTGGGGACTGCGTGCCGCCGTGACCGGCACTTGCGCCGGTCAGGCGACGAATTCGAACTCCGCCACCAGCGCGTGGTGGTCGGACGAGGGCGTGGGCACAACCGCGAAATTCAGGGGACGCAGGTGCGGGCTGTAGAACAGGTGATCCAGCACATACGGCCTGCGGCGCCAGGTGATTTCGGTTTTTTGCACCGTCGCGAAACCCGCCTGGTCGAACTGGCGCACCAGCGAATCGTGCTTGCTCACATTGAAATCCCCGCCCAGCACCGTGGGGCCCTTCGCCGCCTTCAGCTGGTCGATCACCATCTGGCGCTGGCCCGGATGCTCTTCGCTGCTCGAGGCGAGCATGAAGAACGCCAGCAGGTGGGTATTGAATATGTTCAGCGAATGGCCGCCGATGGTAGTCTGCGCGCCGATGATCAGGCGGTCGGTCGGGGTCTTCGTCTCGCCGAAGAATTCGAACGACACCGGGGGCGAAGGCAGGTCGAGCCGGGAGGTTTCGCGCAACGGCGTGCGCGAAAAAATCGCCTGCCCGATGCCGAACGGAAGTTCGCGCGGGTCAGCCTTCGGAAACGAAAAGTACGCATCGAACCCCGGGAGCGCCGCGCGCAGCCGGGCGTAGTTCGCGGGATCGGTCGACTGCCCGCCGCCAACCCTGGCCTGCTCGACTTCCTGCAGCAGGACGATGTCCGCATCGTGCCGCAGGATCTCGGCGATCGTCATGTTCAGGTCGATGGGTGCATGGTCGGGATCGGCATCATCCCAACGCTGGCCGAACTGCATGTTGAACTGCAAGACTTTGAACGCGCTCATGGCTCCATCCACAGGCGGGCCGGGGATTTCAAGGTCGGACTCCCCCGCCGCCCCTCAAGTCTACCGGGTTTGTGCCCGGCGTACATGTGACCAATTGGACGTTCCCGCGCCGGCGTGCAAGGATTCCGCGAAATCCCCAGTAAAGATCCCCGCAAGATGCCCATGACCAGCCTGCTCCCGGGCCTGCCCGGCCCGCCCGATGACCTGCCGTTTCGCATCCGCAAGATCGGACACGTCGTGCTGCGTGCCTCCAATCTGGAACGCTCGGTCGCGTTCTATACCGGGATCCTCGGGTTTCGGGTGTCTGATGTCTATCCCGAAGAGATGATGCCCGGTGGGATGGTGTTCATGCGTTGCAATACCGATCACCACGGCCTGGCGCTGGTCGGTGGCATGGCGGCGGCCTCGACCGGCAGCGAACTGCACCACATGGCATTCGAGGTCGAAACGCTCGACGAAGTGTTCCGCGCGCGCCGCCGGCTGCGCGAACGCGGGGTGCCTCTCAACTTCCAGGGACGCCGGCGCGCCGGGGCACAGATCGCGGTCGAATTTCTCGACCCGGACGGGCATCAATTGGAGATCTACTGGGGGCTGGACCAGCTCGGCGACCGCGACACGGCTCGGCCGGCGAGCGAATGGCGCTGGGCGCACACGCTCGAGGAGGCGATTGCAAACCCACCCCCCGGGCAGGTGCTGCCGCCGATCGACCCCTGCCTGCTCGAATCTCCCGAGGAGATACGCAAATGAACCTCCCGCTGCACCTGCCCACCCTGCTCGGCGATTATCCCAACACCCATGCGCTGCGCACCGGCGCGCTGACCTCCGATCGGTTCGCGTTCGATTTTGCCGACGTGAAGATGCCGCACAACGCGTTCAAGCGCGCGGTGCGCGGGCTTGAGTTCGAGATCTTCGAACTGGCCATCGTCACCTTCCTGATGGCCAAGGCCGCCGGCAAACCGCTGGTTTTACTGCCCGCGGTCATTTTCGGCCGCCTGCCGCACAAATTCCTGATGTACAACCCGGAGCGCGGCGCGCTCGCGCCCGGCGACCTCGAAGGCCGGCGCGTCGCGATCCGCTCAAGCTCGGTCACCACGGTCATGTGGCTGCGCGGCATCCTCGCTGCGGACCACGGCGTGGATCTCGCGAAGGTGACCTGGGTGGTGTTCGAGGACGCGCACGTCGCGGAGTACCGGGACCCGCCCAACGTCGAGCGCGCGCCCGAGGGCAGGAGCATCGTCGAGATGCTGCTCGCGGGCGAGGTCGACGCGGGCGTGGTGGCCGAGGGCGCGGGCAACGACCCGCGCCTGAAGACGCTGATACCCGATCCCGCCGCCGCGGCCGCCGCCTGGCACAAACGCACGGGCCTGCTTCCGATCAACCATATGGTGGCGGCAAAGTCCTCGCTGCTCGCCGAGCATCCCGATGCGGTGCGCGCGTTCTATCGCCTGCTCAAAGAAAGCAAGCGCGCCGCGGGCCTGCCCGTGGCGGGCGAAATGGATACCAGCCCGATGGGCCTGGCCGCCAACCGGGCGAACCTCGAACTCGCGATCGACACCGTCCACCGGCAGGGGTTGATCCCGCGCCGCTACGCGGTCGACGAACTGTTCGACGACATCACACGAATCCTTTGAACTGCACAGAGACCCCCAGATGATCATCGACTGCCACGGCCACTACACCACCTCCCCTCCCGAACTACAGGCCTACCGCGACGACCAGATTAAAAACGCGAAAAATCCGGCCTACGTGCCGGCCCGGGGCAACCTCGGAATTTCGGATCACCAGATCCGCCAGAGCCTGGAGGGCGCCCAGCTGAAAATCCAGCGCGAGCGCGGCACCAACCTGACGATCTTTTCGCCGCGCGCGATGGGCATGGGCCACCACATCGGGGGCGAGGCGATCAGCAAATATTGGTCGGAGCAGTGCAACGAACTGATCCACCGCGTGTGCACGCTCTACCCGAACAACTTCGTCGGTGTCTGCCAGCTGCCGCAGACACCCGGTGTGCCGCCCGCGAACTGCATCCCCGAACTCGAGCGCTGCGTGAAGGAGTTCGGCTTTATCGGCTGCAACCTGAATCCGGATCCGTCCGGTGGCTACTGGACCGACCCGCCGCTGACCGACAAGTGGTGGTACCCGCTGTACGAGAAGATGGTCGAGCTGGATGTGCCCGCGATGATCCATGTGAGCGGCTCGTGCAACCCCAACTTCCATGCCACCGGCGCGCACTACATCAACGGCGACACCACGGCGTTCATGCAGCTGATCGAAAAAAATCTCTTCAAGGATTTCCCGACGCTGAAGTTCATCATCCCGCACGGCGGTGGCGCGGTGCCCTACCACTGGGGGCGCTACCGCGGCCTCGCGCAGGACATGGGCCTGCCGCCGTTGAAGGAGTTGCTCTTGAACAACGTGTTCTTCGACACCTGCGTGTACCACCAGGCGGGCATCGACCTGCTGACGAAAGTGATACCGGCGGACAACATCCTGTTTGCCTCGGAAGTCGTCGGTGCAGTGCGCGGCATCGACCCGGAGACCGGGCATTATTTCGATGACACCAAGCGCTACATCGACTCGGTCGGCTGGCTGACCGGCGCCGACAAGGAAAAAATCTTCAGCGGGAATGCGCAGCGCGTGTACGGGCGGTTCGCCAAGCACTGCCCGGCGTGCTGAGCCGGCTTCCTGACATTTTTTCGTCGAAGCCCGCGCCTGGCGCAGGGAGCGGGATGACTTCCTGACATTTGCCCGGCGCCGGTTTTGGGGGTGCGCCGGCCGGGGGCGCGGCGTGGCATGATCCGCCGCCCACCAACTTTCATCCCTGAAAGAACCATGAACAACCCGAACCGCCTCACGCCTCCCGCAGATCATCCGGCAACTGCGCGCCGCCTGCTCGCCGCCCTGCTTACGCTCGCCGCTCCCCTCTTCTTCGCGCCGCAGGCACATGCGCAGGCGGCGTACCCCGCGCGCTCAGTCACCTTTATCGTGCCGTTCGCGCCCGGCGGCGGGACCGACATCACCGCCCGCACCGTGGCCGCGCGACTATCGGCCAAGTGGGGCCAGTCGGTGATTGTGGAAAACCGTGGCGGCGCGGCGGGCCTGCTCGGCGCGGATGCGGTGGCCAAGGCGAAGCCAGACGGCTACACCCTGCTGATCGCCAACGTCGGCATCACCTCGATCAACCCCGCGCTGTACGCAAAGATGCCTTACAACGCGGACACCGCGTTCGCCCCGATCTCGCTGATCTGCGAATTGCCCTTCGTGCTGATGGCCAGCCCGAAGCTGCCGGTCAATTCGGTGAAGGAGCTCATTGCCTACGCAAAAGCGAAGCCCGACGCGGTGACCTTCGCGAGTTCGGGCAGCGGTGGCTCTCCCCACCTCACCGCAGAAATCTTCCAGGGCGCCACCGGGACAAAGATGACGCACGTCCCGTACAAGGGCGGCGGCCCGGCGATGATCGACCTGATGGCTGGCCATGTAGACCTGCTGTTCGCTTCCGTGCTGGAGGGCTCGGGCCACATCAAGGCCGGCAAGCTTAAAGGCCTCGCGGTGTCGCATGCAAAGCGCAACATCGCGCTGCCTGACGTGCCCACCCTGGCCGAAGCGGGCGTGCAGGATGCGGAATCCGGTTCGTGGATCGCGCTGCTCGCCCCGGCGGGAACGCCTTCCGCCATCCTCGACAAGGTCAATGCCGACGTTAAGGACGCGGTGGCCGCGCCCGAAGTGCGCGAGAAGCTGATCGCGCAGGGCGCGGTGCCGCAGACCAGCACGCCAAAGGAACTCCAGGCGCTGATTTCATCCGACCTTGCGCGCTACAGCCGGGTCATCCGCGAGAAGGGGCTGCGGGTGGAGTAGGCGAGCGGCGACGGAGCTATGCAGTGGCGGACCGCTGGAAATCGCGTTGAAACGTTGCAAGTCAATCAAGAATGGGCCGACGAAGCCGAAAGCTTGACGCCAAGTGCGTGCAGCAATTTCAGCATGGTGTCGTAGCGTGGCTTTGCACCAGGCGTCAGCGCCTTGTACAGGCTCTCGCGGCCCAGACCGGAATCTTTGGCGAGTTGTGCCATTCCTCGGGCGCGAGCCACATCACGCACGGCAGTCAGAAATACATCGGGATTGGGGTCTTCCAGAGCCGCGGTAATGTATTGCGCGACGGTCTCTTCATCGTTGAGGTAGTCCGCCGCATCGAAGCGGGAAAATTTAGCCATGGTTTGCTCCTGGTTCAATTCTCGCGCGATCTCAATGGCACGTTTTACGTCACGCTTCTGCGAAGACTTGTCGCCACCCACGAGAAGCAAATAGACCACGGCGTCCCGTCGCGTGAAATAGACCCGATAGCCCGGCCCGACGTGAACGCGCATTTCCGAAACACCCTCGCCTACTGGCTCGCAATCGCCGAAGTTGCCGTGCTCGGCGGAGCGGATACGATGGACAACCCTAGCGCGACCCAGCTTGTCTTTGAGGCCGACAAGCCAAGCATCGAAATCCTCAGAACGCTCGAACGAGGTCATGGTTTATATTGTATCCAAACGGATACATTTGCGCAATCCATGACGTAAAGTGGCGCGCAACGCGCAGGAAGAGATCGGGCGCGGGTTTGCCGCCGGCTAGATGAGAAAATGGACTCTGACCCGTATATTTACTCGGGCCTCGCCTGTCTTCATGACCTCGGTGTACGTGAAGCGCGTCCGGCCCTTGGGCGCGACGAACCCGCCGGGATCGACGCACAAGTCACCGCGCCAGTCCCGCACCTCGAGGACCGTCACGCTGCAGCCGCGGTTGGCCCCGACGAGGATCTCGACGCGATCCCCCGGCCGGTAGGGGTAGCCGTTGAGCACGGCACGGCGATGGTAGATCGGACCGAGAATGAAAGGGCCGAGCAGCGCGGCCACGCAGGCACCAAGCAGCAGGGAGATGCCGAGCAGCGTGAGATACATCTTCGCGTCTGCGTCGAAATCACCGAGCGGCGGCGCAGGACCCAGGGCCACCGCCATGAGCAGCGCCGAGAGCGCGGGAAAAATCACGATCCAGATCCAGGCCAGCCAGTCCCGCGCGTAGAAGCACTGGGCTCGCGTGTACTTCATTGCAACCGCGTCGCGGCTTGCATGGTTCGCCTCAGGCGCGCGGGTAACCGCGTTCCTCCAGGTCGAACCGATCCTCCTCGAGCGCGGTGTTCACGTCGCGCTGCAGCCCAATGCGCACCAGCGGCGCGAGAAACCTGAGCATGCCTTTCAATAAATATCCGTAAATATCCGTAAATATCCGGGTCAGAGTCCATATTTCCTGCCCGACGCGCTGACCGGGCTTCCTGACAGTAGCGCGACACGTCACGCGCGTCCGCGTGCATTGAGGGGATTAGCGAGCAACGCGTGCCCTCCAATAGCCGGGCCTGCGATGCTGGCTCTCGACAACCAGGATGTACACCAGGTCGTCGTTCTCGGAGTAGCGAAGATTGTAGGGAAACGTGTCAAGCACCCACTTGCGAAAGCCGCTCTCATCGGGCCAGGAGCGCTCGAATGTTTGAGAAGACCTGCTCACCGGGAATGCCCTTCACGCGCCCTTCGAGCAGTTCCTGGTGTCGCCTCTTTGCCTCGGAGATCCAGGCCTTCTCAATATCGGGATCCGGCGGTCCGTCGAGTTCACCAATCAGCATTCGGATCAGGGCAGCCTTGTCGCTGGGGCTGAGCGCCCGGACCTTTTCCTCAATTTCCGCCAGGGCTGTTGCCATTGAGTGCCTCCGTTGGACCCACGATAGTCGCCAAGTGTATCGCGTGGCGTTTTTGCTCGCTGACGTGATGCGCAGCGTTCGGCCGCGAACACAAAGAGATCCGCCACGTGCCGCTTGCCGCCCCGGCGCACTATCCGGACGCGCGCGCCCGCAACTCCGCCACCGCCTCCGGATTCACCAGCGAACTGAGGTCCCCGGCATCCTCGCCGAGGTAGGCCGCACGGATCACGCGGCGCATGATCTTCAGGTTGCGGGTCTTGGGCAGGTCGGACACGAAGCACACGTCCTTCGGACGGAACGCGATGCCCAGGCCATGCACGACGGCCTGCGACAGTTCGGCGCGAAGGCCCTCGTCCGCGGCGACACCCGGCTTCAATGAGCACACCAACACCAGTGCCGAACCCTTGATCCGGTCAGGCACGCCGATGGCGGCGGCTTCGGCCAGCCGGCCGCCCGCCATCAGCAGCGCCTCGATCTCGGAGGGGCCGGTGCGCTTGCCGGCGATCTTCAGGGTGTCATCCGATCTTCCGTGGATGTACCAGTGGCCGTCGGCGTCGCGGCTGGCGAAATCGCCGTGGTGCCACACATCCTTCCAGGTGCTCCAGTAATTCTCCAAGTAGCGCGCGTCGTCCTTCCACAGGCTTTTGGTCAGGCCGAACACCGCTCGGCGCATGACGAGCTCGCCGACACTGCCCGGCGACACCGGCTGCCCGGCTTCGTCGAAGATGTCGGCGCCGGTGCCGGGCACTGCGGTATTGAAACTGCACGGCTTGAGCGGGCGCATCAGGCAGCACGCGAGGATCCCCATCATCTCGGTGCCGCCGGAAAAATTGAGCAGCGGCACCCGAGACTTTCCCACGCGCTCGAACAGCCAGCGCCAGGCATCGGGCGTCCAGGGTTCACCGCTCGAGACCATGACGCGCAACGCGGAAAGATCGTGGGTCTTCCACGGTTCACTCCCCTGCGCGATGAAGGTGCGCGCCGTGGTCGGCGCAATCCCGAGGTAGCTCACGCGGTGTTCGCTCGCCACCCGCCACATCCGATCAGGGTCGGGAAAGTTCGGCGCGCCTTCCACGAGGACCAGCGTAGCGCCCACAACCGGGGTGACCAGAACGATCAGCGGACCCACCACCCAGCCCATGTCCGACATCCACAGCATCCGGTCATCCGAACGAAAGTCCATGCACAGCGACAGGTCCATCACGATCTTGGCGATGAATCCGGTGTGCCCGTGCACCACGCCCTTGGGCTTGCCGGTCGTGCCTGAGGTGAACACCAGCAGGAACGGCGCGTCCGCGTCCATTTCCTCGGTCAACGCGCTATCCGGTTGGGCAGCGCTGAGGTCGTGCCACCAGTGGTCGCGGCCCGCGATCCATTTGATCGGGTTGCCGGTCCGCTTCACCACGACGACGTCCTTCACCGAGGCCACCTGAGCCGCGGCCTCGTCGGCGATCGCCTTGGCATCCACCAGCTTGCCGCGCCGCTCGGTTCCGTCCACCGTGATCAGCACCCGCGCCTGCGCGAGTTCGAGGCGCGAGGCCATCGCGTCGGCGCCGAAGCCGGAAAACAGCGGCATCACGATTCCGCCCATCTTGGCACCCGCGAGCAGGGCGAACATCGCCTCCGGAATATTCGGCAGATAGACCGCGATCACGTCCCCGCGCGCCACACCCAGCGTGCGCAGCGCCCCGGCACAACGGCACACCTCGGCATCCAGTTCGCGATAGCTGTAGTTCCTGCGCGCGCCATCCTCGCCTTCCCATACCAGCGCGGTCTTGTCGTAGGTCGGTGTGCCGCGCCATCGATCGATCGCGTTCAGGACGACATTGGTCGTGCCGCCGGTACACCATTTCGTGAAGGGCGCACCTGCCGAATCGTCCAGCGCACGCGTGTAAGGCCGGTAGAAGCGATAGTCGAGATGCTTCAGCACGCCTTCGAAAAACCACGCAGGTTCCGCGTCGGCGCGCGCCAGCAGTTCATCGTAGGTGGCGACGCCCAGCGTGCGCATCAGCGCGGCCATGTTCGTGGCGGCGGCAACCCCGGGCTCGGGCCGCCAGGCGAACTCCGTTTCGGTGGACAAGTGCAGTGACCTCCTGATCGACGCAGTGATGACCTGCCGCTACGCAGCGCGATTCTTCAGGAACGAAGCCTTCACCGCGATCTTGCCGTCGCGGAACGTGAAAACGTCGACGCCCTGCACTTCGACCTTGCGCCCATCGACCGTGGTGCCGGCGAAGACCCACTCCGACACACCGCGGTCTCCCGCGACGAAATGGCGCGAGTTCCTGAACTCCACGTCCGGAAACGTCTTGAACACCTTCTCGAATCCCTTACGCACTTCCTCGCGTCCGCTGTAGCGCGTGCCACACACATCCTTCCCGGCCGAGGTTTCGAAAACGCAGTCCTCCGCCATGAACGTCATGAGGGTGTCGACGTCATGTTTGTTCCATCCGTCACCGAATGCTTCCAGGTCCTTGATCGTCATCGTCATCTAAATGGCCTCCTTGTGGCAGAACATGATTCGGCATGCGCCGGCTACATTATCCGGGTCAGAGTCCATATTTCCCTACTGTAATGCTGCATCGGTAACCTTCCGGGAAAATCGACTCTGACCCAAAAATTGATCAGATGTCCGCATCAGGTTTGAGTGGCCGATGCAGGAAGAGCTCGATAGTTCGAACAAAAATGAACCCAAAGATGCAGAGGGCCCATGTCAGGACAACGGCGTAAGGTCCTCCACTCGGTGGGTACGGGGTTCCTGCAACGTTGAACCAGAGAGATGCAACCGCGACGATCGAAACGACGTATATGACGACGACCCATGTGGGAGACCGGCCCGGCTCGACTGTACGGCGCCGACGGTATTGGATCAGAAGAACGACACTAAGGATCGAAGCGGCGGCTGCGCTGCACAGAGGCCAGGTAACCGAGTCAGGGATATGAAGGATGTTTAGAAGTGTCGGAATCAAGGCAAGCGCGGTGACCAGAAGGCCGCCTTCGATATAAAGGCGCACGAGGCGAATATGCCGATCGGAGAGTTCGCCTCCCAGAGCACCGCGGATTGCAACAATCACCGACGAAAAGCCTACGAACGACAACGAGAGGGTTGCAAGGCGAAAGAGGTAGTCCGATTCTGCAGATGTCATGATTGCATCCTTATGGAAAATCGACTCTGACCCGGATATTCGGGGGATGACATCGTGCTTCTTAAAGTTTGGGCATCTGCTGGAAAGCACTGGGCAGGATGCTCGTCCGCCTGGTCACGTGCTGCGCGATTGCCTCTCCACATACTTGCGCAGCACGCCATCCATTCGCGATTGCCATCCGTCCCCCGTAGATTTGAAATACGCAACAACCTCAGGGCTGTAACGCACCGAAACCAGAAGCTTCCTGGTCTCTGACTTCGGACGCCCGCGCACCGCCCGGATGGGCACCATCGCCTTGAGCTGCTTTGGGGTCAACGGCAGGGCGTCGGGGTCGCTCTTTGCCGCCCTGGTAATGGCCCGGTCTTCTTCGGTGGTGGGCATTGCCACCGATGGCCGCTTATTGAGTTTGGACATAGTGCTTCACCTCTCGACGATTGGCGCGGCGCAGACTGATGATCCTTCGCACATTGCCGCGATCTGCAAACGCAACGTAGTACAGGATCCCGGTGTTCGGCGCGAGCGCGATCATGCGCGTCTCACCGTATTCGAACCGGCCATCGATCCAGACCAACGCCGCTTCCCAGTCGAGTTCGCCGGCCAGAATCAGCGAGACGCCATGCTTCGCCAGGTTCGCCGAATTTTTGGCTGGATCGAACTCGAAACGCATTCTTTACTGTAGCTACACTAAATATGCGCGTCAAGTGAATGGCCGGTCGGTCTGGTATGAAGACCAAGGTCGAATATCAGAAATGTCTGGGTCAGAGTCCATACCTCCTACCCGGCGCTCTAACCTCACTTCCTGACATTTTTTCGTATAAGTCCCCGTCTGGAGAAGCTCTCAGGGTGACTTCCTGACATCGAGGACATGCGCGATGCAGGCTGCTTGAGCGCCGATAGTGTGATGCGTGGTCGGCGACCGTCCGAGGAAATAGACTCTGACCCGGATAGCCGCGGATAGCCGCTGCGGATAGCCGCTGACCCGGATAGCCGAGAAAATCGACTTTGACCCGGATATTTACCCGCGAGCCTTGGCAGCGTAAGGCTTAACTTGCCGCTCCGCTCGCCGCCTTGCACGCCGGCAATGAGACCGCCCTCCAGAAATTCTGGTCCACCTCTTCGCCCACCTTCTTCAGCACGCTAGCCGCCGTTTTGAAATCCTTCGCCAAACAGGAAAACATGGCAAATGCATTCAGATTCCATGAGTCAGGATACCGGGAGACGATGTCCTGGAATCCTTGCCGCATCGTGCCCCAATCGGCCCTCGTTTCCGTGAACAGGTCGTTTCCGAAACTCGGATAGACGTTCCAGTACAGCCGTGTATAGAGGCCGGCGCCCTCCTCTGGACTCGTGCGCTTGGCAGCGTAGCGGGCAAAGGATTCCATGGCCTCGACGCTGCCCCCCCATTTGGGCTGCAGCGAAACAAACACCGCGAGATACGAATCAGGATAGTCCTGCCCGTTGGCCAGAAAATCCTTAACCAGCGCCGCATGCTCCGATGCCGGCCATGACTGCGCATTCGCGATCTTGAGCATGAGCTCATACCAGAGCGGACTAGCCGAACTCACGGCCCGCGTGGATTCGAGCAGCGTGCGCGCCTTGGCAATGTTGCCATTGAACATCGGCCATGCTTCCGGCGGCACGGTCTGGGCATAGCCACCGCCGCGGTAGAACCAGCCTCGCCTCATCAGGTAAGCCGCCTTGGCGACGAGCGCGTGAGCTGACTTCGGATATTTGGCGATCCATGCATCTGCCTTGGCTCCCTGCGCGCCCCAAAGCGCTTCGGCCTTGGAGTAATGGGCAGGCGCGGGAATTTTGCAGTCGCAGCGCGTGTCGTCGTAGGCGCTCGGCCAGTTGATCCGGAAAGCCGGCTCCAGCGCGTGGATGTAGACGGAGAGGCGCCATTTCCCCGTGAAGGTCTTCGCGCGTTTGCCAGTGAACTCTTCAGCGATCCGCTCGAGCGTGTCGAAGTCGGAATCGCTCCAGGCGTTCTGCACCTGGCCAATGATCGTGTTGCGCAATGCGCGATCCGCGCCGACAAAACCGGGCTTGTCCTGCGCGCTAGCCGAGGCGCTGAGCAGCAGTAATACGAGACCGAAGATCAGATGCTTCATTGGGAAATTCCCCCGTTTGGCGTCAGCCCTCTTCTAGCGGTGCAAGTAGATTTGGTTGCCTTTCTGGTTGACAAATATGCCGGTTTGCAAACGGGCGTGTCCATAGAAAAATGGTTCAGGTTCCGGCACGTAGCACTCCCCTACAACTTCTGCGCCTTCCGCAACAAACTCCCCGCCGCCGCCGCAAGCACCGCATCCCCACCGGCCTTCACCAGCTTTGCCCCCGCGATCAGCGCGCGCAGTTCATCCCGACTGAACGCAAGCGGCCCGAAAGCCGGCGCAACGGGCATGACGTACCCGACCCCGTGCTGGCCCTCGATCGCAAACCCCGCAGCACGCAAAATCTCGATGTCGCGATACAAAGTACGCACTGTGATACCGAACATCTGCGCCGCATCCGCCGCACGCACGCGCCCCGCACCGAGCATCATCCCGAGCATCATGCGTCGGGCAGCCGGATCAGACATGCTGACATTTCCTAGCATCTCCCCCATATTCCACGCCTCCTCCAGGGTAACTTCCTGACATTGTAGCTCTACGCCAGGACGCGCTGGTAGACTCTTTGGACCCACCCCGCACAAATGAAAATGAACATCCCGCCGGGCTTTCACGCCCTCGACCTGCCGACCAACCATTTCATGACCGCCAACGGCCCGGTCTACGCGAAGCGCGACGGCGAACAGATGATCCTCGGCCTGCGCGTCGAGGAACGCCACTGCAGTTCGATCGGCCTGTGCCACGGCGGCATGCTGATGACGCTCGCCGACCTGATCCTCACCATCGGGATCAATGTGCAGGCCGGGTTGTCGCGCTTCCTGCCGACGATCAGCGTGACCTGCGACTTCATCGGCCCCGCCCCCAAAGGCGCCTGGATCGAGGCGCGCGTGGAGGTGCTGCGCACGACGCGCAACCTGGCGTTCGGCCAGGGACTGCTGACGCTTGCGGACGGTACGCCGGTGGCGCGGATCAGCGGGATCATGAAGATTAGCGGCGAACCGGATCCCTCCTTCGGGCTGGATCGATACCTGCCCCGGCCTGTGGCAGAATGAATTCGACGGTCGGCAGCCCCGCGCGCCCGTCGGGGCTCGTGCCCGCACCGGGGCAAGGTCAAGGCCCCCTCATGAAACCAGTCCTCAATCGCGTGCTCGTTGTCGACGACGACGAGGTCGTGCTGCGCCTGGTCCAGTTGTCGCTCGAAAAACTCGGCGGACTGGACGTGCGGACGGTCAACGAAAGCGCGAACGCGATCAGCACCGCGCGCGAGTACGCGCCGGACCTGATCGTCCTTGATTGGATGATGCCCGGCGCCGACGGGGTGGAACTGTTCGGGCAGATCCGCGCGACCCCCGGCCTGGAAGCGGTCCCCGTGGTTTTCCTCACGGTCAAGACGCATTGGCGGATGGTCGACGACCTCCGCAAGCTGGGTGCCGCCGGAGTTATCACCAAACCGTTCTCCGCGCGGGAACTGGCCACCCAGCTGCGCACGATCTGGGCGTCGCTGCAGAGCGAGGGCGACAGCGCGCGCTAGCTGCCCAACGGGGCCACGCCTGCGCCCCGGATCGATACCTGCCGCGACCTGTGGCAGAATGATTTCCATGAACGCCACCGCCATCACCCTCCGGATCGCGCAGCCCGACGACGCCAAGGCGATCGCGCTGATGTCGCGCGACCTGATCGAGGCGGGCCTGGGCTGGAAGTACGAGCCCGAGCGGATCCGGCGCGCGATGAACGACCGCGACACGGTGACCCTGGTGGCCTGCGAACGCGCCCAGCTGGTCGGCTTTGCAATCATGGAATTCGGCGACGAACGCGCGCACCTGGTGCTGCTCGCCGTGCGTCCGACCCATCGCCGCCACCGCGTGGGGCGCCGGCTGATCGAATGGCTGGTCGAATCGGTCGCCACCGCGGGGCTGGCGTCGATCCACCTGGAACTGCGCTCGAGCAACGAGGCCGCGCGCGCCTTCTACCGCGCGATGGGCTTTGCCGAGACGGTCGAGGTGCCGGGCTACTACCGCGGCAAGGAATCCGCGATGCGGATGGTGCGCGTGCTGCGCGTGCCGGGGCCGCTGCCCTTCAACTGGCGTCCGCCGACGCTCGACAAGAAGTAGCCGCGTGGCGCAAAGCGTGACTGACGCGCTCCACACGCTGACCGCGGTCGAACTTGCGGCACGGCTCCAGCGCAGGGAACTCACCGCCGAGACCCTCGCCCGCGGCCTGCTCGAACACATCGACACGCGCGAGCCCGAAGTCCTGGCGTGGACCCATCTCGATCGCGACGCCGTGATCACCGCCGCGCGCGAACTCGATCGCGGCCCGATCCGCGGCCCGCTGCACGGCATTCCTTTCGGCGTGAAGGACGTGTTCGACACCTTCGACAGCCCGACCGGATACGGCTCGCCGATCTACGCCGGCCACCAGCCGCGCGCCGACGCTGCGGTGGTGTCGCTCACCCGCAAGGCGGGCGGCCTGATCCTTGGCAAGACCGTGACCACCGAGTTCGCCACGTTTCCGCCCGGCAAGACGCGCAATCCGCACAATCCGGGGCACACACCCGGGGGTTCCTCCTCGGGTTCGGCGGCAGCCGTGGCCGCCGGGATGGTTCCGGTGGCCTTCGGCACCCAGACCGTGGGCTCGACGATCCGTCCCGCGTCGTTCTGCGGCGCGACCGGCTACAAGCCAAGCTACGCGCTGCTGCCCACGGTGGGCATCAAGGCCATCTCGTATTGCCTCGACACGGTGGGCCTGTTTACGCGCTCGGTCGCCGACCTCGGCCTGGTCACGGGCGCGCTTTCCGGCCGCGCACTGGCGGTCCCGGAGAATCCCGCCGTGCCGCGCATCGGCCTGTGCCTGACTCCGCAATGGCCGCACGCCAACCCCGAGGTGCAGCAGCTGTTTGCCGGCCTCGGCGCGGCGTTCACGCAGGCCGGCGCGAAAGTCACCGACGTCACCCTGCCCGCGCCCTACGAAAAGCTCCACGACGCGCAGGCACTGATCTGGGACTACGAGCTCG
Organism: Burkholderiales bacterium; assembly: GCA_038211455.1. Taxonomy (GTDB): domain Bacteria; phylum Pseudomonadota; class Gammaproteobacteria; order Burkholderiales; family SG8-39; genus SZAS-79. Next base: position 10,757 of record JBBQVP010000041.1, on the reverse strand, counting down.
CGCGCTGCCTGACCGACGAATTCGAGCGCCACGCGCAGAGAATCCGCGAACCGCTGCGCAGCCAGCTCGCGCGCGGCTTCGCGGTCGCGCCCGCCGCCTACGACGCGGCCATGGCGCTCGCGCGCGAGGGACGCAGCCGCCTGGCCGACGTCATGTGCGAATTCGACGTGCTCGTCGTGCCGAGCAGCCAGGGTGAAGCACCGAAAGGCCTTGAGGCCACCGGGCTTCCCTATTTCAACCGCACCTGGACGCTGCTGCACGTGCCGTGCGTGCACGTCCCGCACGGCCGCGGCCCGAACGGCCTGCCGATCGGATTCCAGGTCGTGGGGCGCATCGGCGACGATGCGCGCGTGCTCGCCTGCGCACATTTCCTGCAGAAGAAACTGGCCGCCGCGGCGTAAGGTCTCGTCGCCCACGCCGACCAATCGGCAGGACAATCTACGCGGCACCGCTCAACCCAAGGCATCCACTCATGAAAATTCGTACCACTCTGCTGCGCGCATTGCTCCTTTTCGCGCCCCTGCTCCCGAGCGCAGCCTACGCGCAGGAAAAGCCGCCTGCCGCGGGGCTCGAAGCCGCGATTTTCGCCGGCGGCTGCTTCTGGTGCATGGAACCGCCCTACGATGTCCTGCCCGGCGTCGTCTCCACCACCTCCGGCTACACCGGCGGGCGGGTCAGGAACCCGACCTACCAGGCAGTCTCGGCCGGCAGCACCGGCCACACCGAAGCCGTGCGCGTTGTCTACGACCCGAAGAAGGTGAGCTACGAGAAACTACTCGACGTGTTCTGGCACAACATCGACCCGACCGTGCGCGACGCGCAGTTCTGCGACCACGGCTCGCAATACCGCTCCGGCATCTTCACCATCGGCCCGGAACAGAAGCGCCTGGCCGAGGAATCGCGCGCGAAGCTCGCGCAAACCAAACCTTTCAAGGGCCCCATCGTCACCGAGGTCACGCCTGCCGCGGAATTCTGGGCCGCGGAGGACTACCACCAGGATTACTACAAGAAGAACACCATCCGCTACGGCTTCTACCGCAAGGGTTGCGGGCGCGATGCGCGCCTCGAGGAACTCTGGGGCAAGTCCGCGGGACACTGAGCGGGGCCGGGCCCGCCCCGGACAGCGCGTACACTGCATCTGATTCGCCCGCGGGTTTGCCGCGGCGTCCACGACGCGGCGTCCGCCGCGGCGTCCTGCTGACACCGGGAACCAGATGAACGACAGGATACGCGAGCTCCTCGGCCAGATCGCCGGCCTGGAGACGCAGTTGCAGACTGCGCTGCACGAACAGGAACACCGCATCGCGTTCACGATCCGCGGCAAGCGCGTGGAGTTTGAAAAGGACGTGCGCGCCGCGCACCGCAGGCTGAAGCGCAGCGTGCTGCGCTGGCTGGTCACCGACCGTCCACAGAACCTGCTCACCGGGCCGATCATCTATTTCATGCTCGTGCCGATGGTGCTGCTCGACCTCACCGTGTCGCTCTACCAGGCGGCCTGCTTTCCGGTCTACCGGATCCCGAAGGTGCCGCGCGCCGACTACATCGTGTTCGACCGCCATGCACTGGGCTACCTGAACTTCTACGAGCGCCTGCATTGCGAGTACTGCGCCTATGCCAACGGCCTGCTGGCGTTCTGCACCGAGATCATCGCCCGCACCGAGGAGTACTTCTGTCCGATCAAGCACGCGCGCAAGGTCATTGGCACGCACGCGCGCTACCGGAAATTCCTCGAGTACGGCGATTCGAAGGACTATCACGGCCGGCTTGAGGCGTTCCGCGTCGCGCTGGAGGAAGAAGGCCGCGCGCCGTAACAGGAAACGCAAAGATAAATCGCGCGTCAGCCGGAGGTCGAACCGCCCTGATACTTTCTGACAATTGGCGCCCAGCCTGATTTGCAATGTAGCTTGCGCAGGCGCACCAAATGGTAGATTGTCAGTCAACGATGCAAGACAACAATACAGCGCCGCGCGAATCCGAAGAGCATGCGCCGACGCTCGTCCTGCAGGTCGAGGACAACGACGTGGACGCCCTGCTTGCCCAGGCGGCTGTTGCCAAGGCCCTGGGCCGCGAAGCACAGGTGCTGCGCGCAACTACACTGGCTCGGGGACTGGCCATCGTGCGTGCCGCCAGCGTCGACCTCGTGCTGCTCGACCTGAACCTGCCCGACAGCCACGGGCTTGAGACGCTCAAGCGGATGCGCGCCTCGACCGACAGCCCGATCATCGTCGTGACGGTCGAGGACGCGCCGGACCTCGACCAGCAGGCCCTGGCCGCTGGCGCGTTCGAGATCCTCCACAAGGGCCGGCTCGGCCCGGATGCGATCGTGCGCCTGCTCAGGCTGGCCGAGCAGCGTCGCGCCACCCGGAAGTCCTCGGAACAAGCGGTGCAACTCGCGCATTCGCGGCTCGAACTGGCACTCGCAGCCAGCGGCGTATGCACCTGGGATTACGACCTTTCGTCCGGGGAAGTCGTGCTCTCCGACTCCTGGTCGGTGATCGTCGGCGCGCGAACGGGCGTCACGCGCACCAGCTTTGCGGCACTGGCCAACTGCGTCCATCCCGAGGACGTGAATGCGCTCAGCCGCGTGCTGGCCGAAGTGATGAAAGGGCAGCGCGGCGAGTATTCGGTCGAGCACCGTGTGCGGCACGTGGACGGCGACTGGCGCTGGATTGTGTCGCGCGGCAAGGTGGTCGCCCGCGATACCTTTGGCCGCGCGCTGCGCATGCTCGGCACCAACCTCGACATATCCGAGCGTAAGCGCGCCGAAGCGCGCCTGCTGCAACTGGCGCATTTCGACACCGTCACCGGCCTGCCGAACCGCGTCCTTCTCGAAGAACGCCTCGCGTTCCAGATCACCCGGGCGCATCGCCATGCGCGGGGAGTGGGCGTGCTGTTCGTCGACGTCGACCATTTCAAGCTGATCAACGACACCTACGGCCACAAGACGGGCGACGAGCTGCTGGCCGCCATCGGTCGGCGACTCACGGCCTGCGTGGGCGACGACGATTCCGTCGCGCGGCTGAGCGGCGACCAGTTCGCGATTGTCGTCGCCGACCTATCGCGCACCGAAGACGTCACCCTCGTGGCGCAAAAAATTCTCGACAGCTTCGAGGCGCCGTTCGACCTGCGCGGCCGGGAAGCGTTCATCGGCACGAGCATCGGCATGGCGGCCTTTCCGCGGGACGGAGACAGTGCGGCCGCGCTCCTCACCTGCGCCGAGACCGCGATGCGGCGCGTGAAATCCTCTTCGCGCAATGCATTCTGCTTCTTTTCCCCGGATATGAACGCGCGCGCGGCCACCAGGCTGCATCTGCACACCGACCTGCGCCATGCGGTCGACCGCAACGAATTCCGGCTGCACTACCAGCCCAAGGTCGAGTTGTCCTCCGGCGCAATCATCGGGGTTGAAGCGCTGTTGCGCTGGGAGCACCCGCTGCGTGGAATGATCTCCCCGGCCGAATTCATTCCTGCGCTGGAGGACACCGGCTTGATCCTCCCGGTGGGCGACTGGGTGATCGAAGAGGCGCTGAGCCAGCTCCGCCTCTGGCTGGACCAGGGACTGGTGCCCGTCCCGATCGCGGTGAACCTCTCCGCCAAGCAGTTTCGCCGCCGCAACCTGGACCAGCTGATCCATCGTCAACTGGCCGAGCACGGCGTCGCGCCGCAGCTGCTCGAACTGGAAATCACCGAAAGCTGCCTGATGGACGACCCGCAGGACGCCGTGCGCCAGTTGCAGGCCTTACGCGAAGCGGGCTTCACGATCTCGGTGGACGATTTCGGCACCGGCTACTCGAGCCTGGCCTACCTGACGCGACTGCCGATCTCCACGTTGAAGGTCGACCAGAGCTTCGTCAACGCCGCGCTGGGTGAGCCCGCCTCGGCGGCGATCGTCAGGATGGTGATCGACATGTCGCGCACCCTGGGCCTGAACGTCGTGGCGGAGGGGATCGAGACCGATGCGCACGTCGCGTTCCTGCGCCTGCACGGCTGCGAGCAGGGGCAGGGGTTCCTGTTCGGCAAGCCGATGCCCTCCGCGGAAATTTCCGCGCGGCTCAGCCGGCGCGCTTAGGCGCCGTCACTTCGCCACGCCCAGCTCGAGCTTCAGGCTGACCGCGCCCCCCTCCTTGCCTTGCGCCGCGCCATCGGCCTTGTGCGGCGCGCCGAGCGCGGCCCGCGCTGCGGGCACGCCTCCGGCGCTGGTCAGCTCCCGGACGATCGCCTCGCCGCGGCGCGTGGCAAGTTGCAGCAGCGCCTGCTCCGCGACTGGCGCGTCCTTCACCAGCCGGTCGATGAGCCCGCGATAGAACACCCGCACCTGGCGCGCCTGCGGCGACGCGGCGGGCGGTGCAGGGGCGGCGGCGCCGTTTGTGGCCGGGATGGCGTCCGGGGGTTCCTGCGTCGCGCGGCTCTTCAGCTCGGCAAACAAGGCCGGCGGGTAGCGCTCGCTGAACGACGCCTCGACCGCTTTCTGCACGCGCGCGTTCGATGCGTCGAGCGGTCCGGGGTCTTCGCCAGGACGAAGATCCATGCCCATGCGCCGCACGATGTCCGCACGCACCGCATAGGATTTCAGCGCGGCCGTGTCGGCTTCGGCCGCATAGGTCGGCGGCACTTTCAGCATCAGTTGCGGGCGCTCCTTGAGCGCACGCGCCACCGCGACCAGCTTCTGCCGCTCCGGCGGCGCAAGCGCATCGCTGCCGGGCTCGAAGTCGATCGTGTCGATCTGCTTCTCGCCGCCGCCGAACAGCGCTGCGAGGGCGCGGAACGGCGCCGTGATGATGCCGCCGATCAGGTTTCCAAAAGCCTTGGCGATCACTGCGCCGTAGTCGAACTTCGGGTCGTTGAGGTCACCGCTGACCGGCAGGCCGATGTCGATCAGGCCATCGGAATCCTTGAGGATCGCGATCGCGAGATCAAGCGGCAGGTCGAGCGCGCCGGGACTGTTCACTTTCTCGCCCAGTTCGACCTTGTGGAGCACGACTTTGTTCTGGCCCTCGAGCTTGCCGTCCCTGAGCTTGTACTGCAGGTCCAGCGACAGGCGCCCCGCGGCGATCCGGTAACCGGCGAACTTCTCCACATACGGAGACAGCGCGGTCATCTCGAGGTTGCGGAATTCCATCGTGACATCGGTGGACTTCTGCGGGTCAAGCGCGTTGATCCGCCCGCGGATCTTCGCCGAGCCGTATTTGTCGACGCGCGCGTCGAGCTGCAGCTGGGCGCTGCGCGTCATGTCGGTGCCCAGGCCCGTGATCACACCCTGGACTTCGTGCATCTGGGTCCCGAATTGCGGTCGCAGGCTGAGGTCGGCGAAATCCAGCGTCCCGTCGGACACGCGCACGCGTGCGATCGTGACGGGGAACGGATCGCCGCCCTTCTCCGGGGCAGCCGGGGAGGCAGCCGCTGGTGCGGCCTGCGCCGGCCGCGATCCGGCTGCGGCTCCAGCGTGCGGCTTATTCAGCACATCCAGCAGGTTGACCGAGCGGTCCGCGGCGATGACGACCTTGGCCACGGGCTTGTCGACCCGCAATTCGCCGATATCCACGCGGTTGGGTTCCAGCGTGGCCACGATGTCGCCGGAGGAGACCGATGCCCAGGAGAGGAACGGCTGCTTCGACGCGGCTTCCAGGAACTTGACCTCGTCGATCGCGATGCTGCCCTTGTACGCGAGCCTCGCGGCGTCCTTGCCCTTGTCCCCGTAGCGCAGGTGTCCCGCGGCGGACACGATCCCGCCGGCGAGCTGCAGCGCGGCGAAATCTGAAATGAAGGATTGGGCCGGGGCCAGCGCGATGCGCGCGAGCTTCACCTGCATGTCGGCGGAGGGCAGGTCAAAGCGGACCTTGCCGTGCGCTTCGATCTGGCCGCCGCTGCGCACCTTGGCCTTGAGATCGACCTGGGCCGGTTTGGCCGAACCACTATCGTAGCCGGCGACCTGGATACCGATCGCATCCAGCCCCAGCGCGAGCGCCGGCTTCCTCTGCCGGTCTTCAAAGTCGAGCGAAAAATCCGCAAGCTGTGCCTCCTTAAGCGAGAACCGCCAGGCGCTGCCCGCCGGCGCGGACCCGGCCTTCTTCGCCGGGCCGGTGGCCTTCGCCGGGATAGCAGCCTTGGCCACGGTGGCCTTTCCGCTGCCGGCTCGCGCCTTGCTGGCGGCGGACGCCCCGGCAGGCGCTGACTTCGCGGCAAACAGGTTTGCCCAGTTCAGCGCGCCCTTCGCATCCAGCCAGGCTTTCGCCTTGCCTCCGGCGATCAGGGCTTTGTCGAAGCCAAACGTGCGTTCGCGCAGACGCAGTGCGCCGCCCGAGAGCGTGCCGCTGGACACGCGCGCAAGCTCGATCGCCTGGGCATCGCGCAGGATCGCGTCGCGCAGCGAGGCGCTGAGGCCCTCACCACTGACCTGGGGAGCCTCTTCGCCGCCCGCACGCTTGAACGTGAGCAACTGCGCGCCGGCGCGCGCTTCGCCCGCCTGCGCGAGGTCCGCCGATCCACCCTGCGTGCGCAGCCCGGCCGAGGCGACCCGCAGCGTCAATTCCTCCACGGCAGCATCAATTGCCATCCCCGCCGATCCCGCTGAATCGGCCGAAAGCCTGAGCGACTTCGCCTCGATGCCAGCCTCTTTCAGCGCGAGCATGTCGGTCCCGTGCTGTACCGTCACCCCGGCAAGCGACACCTTCGGCTCGCCGAGCAACACGCGCAGCCCCTGCGGCCCGACCTCGACGCTGGGTGAAGCCTTCAGGCCCAGTGCAGCGATCGCCGCGCTCCGCCCGCTCGTTGCATCGGCAAACCGAACCGCAATCTGTGCGACTTCGGCGCTGGCGACCGAAATCCGCCACAGCTTTTGGTTTGCGCTGGCGTTGGCCGGCGCAGTGCGCGCCGCTTCCGTGCCGGCTACTGGCGTGGCCGCAGTCACGAAGCCAGACCAATCGCCGCGGCCCTGCGCGTCGAGCGATGCCGCGACGCTGCCGTTGGCAAGATGGAATGCACCGAACGCAATTTCACGCTTGGCCAGGTCGATGCGCCCGTCCTTCAGCGCCAGCGTCTCGGCCGCGAGCAGCGGCGCGCCGGCGCCGGGGGCGCGCAGCGATATCCCCGCGAGTTTCAGCTCGACGTTCCGCGCCCCGCCGCCAGGCACGCCCTGCGCGTCGACCGTGACGTCCACGTCGGCAGAAAAATCGATCGTCCCAGCCGGTGCTTCAAGCGCAAACTCGCGCGACAGGGCGCGCGCCAGCGTCAGGAGTTTCACACCGTTCGCGCTGACCTTTCCCTTGAGCGAAAGCGGGTTGAGCCCCAGCGCACCCGTCACCTCGAGCTTTTCGCCTGCCTCGGTACGCGCCGTGAATCGATACGGTGCCGACGCGTCCGGCAGAGTCGAGAGGTTCTGAATCTCAACCAGCATGGGCGCGACGCGCGTCACCAGCGGCGCGTCGAGCAGCCGGTCGAGGAATTCCATGCGTCCTTCCCTGAGCACCAGGCGCTTCACTACCAAGCGCGGCATCGCGCTGCCGGGTTCGTCCAGGCCCAGCTTTTTTATCAGCGGCGCAAAATTATGGCCGCCGCGCTTGTCGCGCTCGAAATGCACCAGCGGCGCATCGAGCGCGAGTTCGCTGAAGGTCCACGTCCGGTCGATGACGCTCGCAAGCGAAAATTCCGCAGCCAGGCGCTTGAAGCCCAGCAGGGCGTTGCCCTGCGGATCGGAAAGGGCCAGGTCATCGACCTGCAATTTCAGCCGGAAGGGATTGAAGCGTACATCGCCCAGGCTGACGCGCTGGCCGAGTTGTTCGGGCACCCGCTTTTCAACCTGCCACTTCACCAGCGCAGGAACCGCAAGGAAGCCGAACCCGGCATACAGCGCAAACAGCACCACAACGGTGATGAACGGAACGCTGACAAGGATCGCTCTCAGCCGTTTAGGCATGTTCGTGTCCTTTGGTTTGGGGGGTTGGCGCAACCAGAGGCTGGACCGGCGTGCGCCATCCCAGTGCGACTGGTTCGACGCTGACCCCTGATTATAGACCCTGCCACTTCAGGGCCCCGCGTGCCGATCCCCCCGCATCCGAAGCGCTACAATCACACGGCCCGAAATTCAAGCGGACCAACAGCCAAAAAACCAGCCACGAACGGAGACACCCGATGCGTCAGATCCATGTGACCACTTCGATCCGCCTTTTTCTTTGCGCCGCCCTTGCGCTGTGCCTGGCCGGACCGCTTCACGCGCAGACCAAACCGAAACTGCTCGAATCGGGCGCTGCCAACCCCGTCTCCGCGGTCTACATCGGCAACAGCTTTTTTTACTACAACAACAGCATGCACAACCATGTCGGACAACTGGTCAGGTCCGCCGACCCCGCTTACAAGTTCCGCGGCGTGTCGATCACGATCAGCGGCTCGGGATTCGACTGGCACGACGTGGATTCGTACTTCCGTCCGGACGCGGTCAGCCGGTATTCGTTTGCGCCCGGCAACAAGATCGTGTTCAACAGGCTCGAGCGGCTGTTCGACTTGGCGATCATGATGGACTGCAGCCAGTGCCCGATCCATCCCGAACTGAAGTCGGTATTCCGCGAGTACGCGAAGAAACACGCCGACTCGGTCAGGAAACACGGCGCCAAGCCGGTGTTCTTCATGTCGTGGGCGTATTCGGACAAGCCCGAGATGACCGCGCAGCTTGCCGAAGCCTATACCGAGGCGGCCAATGAGAACGACGTCTTCGTCATCCCCGCCGGGCTGGCATTTGCGCGCTCGGTGGCGCAGCGGCCCGACCTGAACCTGTATGCCGCGGACAAGCGCCACCCCAGCCTGATGGGCACCTACCTGGCGGCCAACACGATCTACGCGGCCTTGTTCAAGAAATCACCGGTGGGCCTGAAGTACACCGCAGGACTTGACGAAGCGACGGCGAAGTTCCTGCAGACGGTGGCCTGGGAAACGACGCAGGACTACTACCGGCACTAGGACCAGGCAGGTCCCCCGACTAGGCTGGCGCGATCTCGTCGTAGACGCGCGTCTCGAAATTCGTGAACAGCTGCAGCGCGCGCGTATCGACGAAGGGCAGGACCTGCGTCATCAGCAGGCCGGCGAATTTGCGTTTCGGGTCGATCCAGAAGTAGGTGTTCGCCAGTCCCGCCCACGCGAGGCTGCCCGCCGAGCGGCCGGTCGGCGCATCGGCTTCGTTGATCATGAACGACAGGCCCCAGCTCTTGGGCGTGCCGGGAAAAAACTCGGCGTCCAGAGACAGGGCAGGGTTCTGCGTCGGCAGCATGCGCACGCGCAGGTCGCCCATGGAATTTTTCGACATCAGCGCGACCGTTTCCGGACGAAGCACCCGGTTGCCGTTGCCTTGCCCGGCATTGAGGATCATGCGCATGAAACGCAGGTAATCCTCGGGGCTCGAATACAGGCCGCCACCGCCGGGCTCGAATTCGTATTCCTGCGCGACCGGCGCAGCGTTGACCGTGAAGCCACCGTCCGCGCCACGCTGGTGCACCATCGCCAACCGCGCGGTCATCTCCGGCGTGAGGTAGAAGCCGGTGCTGTCCATGCCCAGCGGCGCGAAGAGGTTCTCGCGCAGGTACTCGCCCAGCCGTTGGCCGCTGGCCGCCTCGACCAGCTTGCCCGCCCAGTCGATGTTGATGCCGTACTCCCAGCGCTCGCCCGGGTCGAACAGCAGCGGGATGCGCAGCGCGATGTCCTTCCCCGACCCGGCCCGCGGCAGGTTGTGCTCCCTGCAGTAGCGCGCCATCTCGAGGTTCCAGATGTCGTAGGTAAAGCCGGCGCTGTGCGTCAGCAGGTTGCGCAATGTGATCGGCGACTTCGGCGCGCGCAGGCGCGGCTCGCCGTTCGCATCCCTGCCTTCCATCACCTTGAATTCACCGAGCTCCGGAATGAGCTTCGCCGCCGGTTCATCGAGACCGATCCTGCCGCGCTCGACCAACTGCATCGCCGCAGCCCCGACGATCGGCTTGGTCATCGAATGGATGCGCATCACCGTGTCGAAGCGCATCGGCGCCTGCCCGCCGAGCACGCGCACTCCCTGCGCCGAGGCGTACAGCGAATCGTTCCCGGTGGTGACCGCGGCCACCACGCCCGGCACGTCCCCGGCGGCGACCGCGGCGCGCAGCAGGTCATCGATGGCCTGCATCCTCAGACGCCCATGTTGGCGAGTTGCGCCTGTGGCGAGCGCGTTCCCTGCACGCTGTTGTCGTCGATCGCCCTCGACAGCGCGGCGGCTTCGTCCGCCGACAACTTCACTTCCAGCGCCGCAAGGTTCTGGCGCAGGTGGCTGCGCCGCTTGGTCCCCGGGATCGGCACGATGTCCAGCCCCTGCGCAAGCAGCCACGCCAGCGCGAGTTGCGCGGGGGTGCAGCCCTTGACCTTGGCCATCTCAATCAGCGGGCGAATCAGCACGGTGTTCTTTTCGAAGTTGCCTTCCTGGAAGCGCGGGTGGTCGCGGCGGCGGTCCGCCGCGCCGAGCGCGGCCGTGCCGGCGATCTCGCCGGTCAGCATGCCGCGTCCGAGCGGCGAATAGGGCACGAAGCCCACGCCCAGTTCGCGGCAGGTCTTGAGGATGTCCGTTTCGACGAACCGGCACCACAGGGAGTATTCGGTCTGCAGGGCCGCGATCGGGTGCACCGCCACCGCGCGGCGCAAGGTCTGCGGGGAGGCTTCCGACATGCCCAGGTAACGCACCTTGCCGGCTTCGACCAGGCGCTTCATCGCGCCGACGGTGTCCTCGATCGGTACGCTCGTGTCCACGCGATGCT
>JBBQVP010000040.1:0-26313 GCA_038211455.1 Burkholderiales bacterium | reverse complement strand
GCACCTGGCCAAGATCGCGTTCGAGAAATACTTCATGCGCAAGATGAAGAAAGGCACCGCCGAGCACGCCTTCGAGAAGATGGTGATGAATGCGCTCGGCATCATGAAGCTGAAGGACAAGTAGGCGCCGGGGCGCGGCTTGCGGCGGGAGGTCGGGTGAGCACCGAGTACGTTTTTTTCGATGCAGCGTTGCGTGACCGCTTTGTCGGCTACGCGCGCGCCCGGCAGGCCGAATGCCTTGTGCGGCCGGACCCGATGGAGGGGTTCGTCGTCGGCGTGCCCGACGATCTGGCCGATGCGTTGTCGGCGGCGCTCGAAGCCGAGTACGAGTCGCTTATGAACGAACAGATGCTGTTGGCCGAGTCGCGCGAAGACTGGGGAACCCGCCGGGTCGCCGGCGTACCGCTGACGCTCGCGGACGGACGGGCATGTGTCGTGCGGCTGCCGCCCGAGGTGGCGCGCACCCTCCTGGAGCACCTCGCGCCGGAGGACATCCATGCGCTGGTTGCCTCGATCGCGCACAGCATCGAGCATCCGGATACCGAGCCGCTCTGCAAGAAAGTCTGAGGTCGGGGCGCGCGGGTCAGCGCGAGAGCGCCGCGGAGAGCGCCGCCATGCTCTCCGGCGCGTCCGGGTCGAGCGCACGAATTCCCGGCAGGCCCCTCAGCCATGTAAGTTGCCGTTTCGCCAGCTGGCGCGTCGCGATGATGCCCTTCTCGCGCAGCGTCTTCCTGTCGTACGCGCCCTCGAGATGGGCCCAGGTCTGCCGGTAGCCGACGCAGCGCATCGAAGGCAGCTCCGCATCCAGACGATAGCGCTTGCGCAGTGATTCGAGCTCTTCGACCAGCCCCGCGGAGAGCATGGCGTCGAAGCGCTGTGCGATGCGCGCATGCAATGCCGCGCGGTCCGCGGGCACGAGCGCAAAAGCCTCGAGCCCGAACGCAAGCGTCGCGCGCGGCGCGGTCTGCAGTGCCGAAAGCGGGGTTCCCGTGAGGCGAAATACCTCGAGGGCGCGCTGGATACGCTGTGCATCGTTCGGCGCGAGCCGGGCGGCCGCGCGCGGATCGACGCGCGCGAGCTCGGCGTGCAACGCAGGCCAGCCCCTTTGCGTCGCGTCGTCTGCGAGCGCCGCGCGCAACACGGGGTCGGCCGGCGGCAGGTCGTCCATGCCCTGCGCCAGGGCGCGGTAATAGAGCATCGTTCCGCCGACGAGCAGAGGCCGCTTGCCGCGCGCGAGGATGTCGGCTACGGCGGCGATCGCGTCCGCGCGGAACTTCCCAGCGGAATAGCTTTCGGTAGGGTCGTGCAGATCGACCAGGTGATGGCGGATCGCGGAACGCTCGGCCACCGAGGGTTTGGCGGTGCCGATGTCCATGCCACGGTAGACCTGGCCCGAATCGACACTGACGATTTCGACGGGCAAGCGCTGCGCGAGCTGCAGCGCAAGCCGCGATTTCCCGCTCGCGGTCGGTCCGAGCAGGCAGACAGCATGTCCCACCGAATGCCTATTTTCCACGCAGGCGCTGCCTATCGGTTCGCAGGAGCTGCTCAGCGGCCACGCAGGAACAGTCGGTCGAGGTCGGCCATCGAAAGCTGGTACCAGGTGGGACGGCCGTGGTTGCAGCTGCCTGCGCGCTCGGTCGCCTCCATCTCGCGCAGCAGAGCGTTCATTTCCGGCACCGAGAGGATGCGGTTGGCGCGCACAGCGGCGTGGCAGGCCATGGTCGAGAGCAGTTCGTCGCGGCGCGCGGCGAGCGCTTCAGTCGCGCCGAACTCGCGCAAATCGGCCAGCACGCTGCGCGCAAGCGATGGAAGGTCACCACTCGCGAGCGACGCCGGGACGGCGCGCACCGCCAGCGTGGTGGGGGAGGCCACGCTGATTTCAAAGCCGAGCGTGTCGAGCGCGGCGTGTTCCTCCTCGGCCGTCGCGACCTCGACCGAATCGGCCTGGAACATGGCCGGCACGAGCAGCGCCTGGCGATGCAGCGTGCCTGCATCCAGCGCATTGCGCATCTTTTCGTAAACGATACGCTCGTGCGCCGCATGCATGTCGACCAGCACCAGGCCCGCATCGTTCTGCGCGAGGATATAGACGCCGTGCAACTGCGCGAGCGCATAGCCCAGCGGCGGTGAGTCCGGCCGGATCGTTTCCGGCAGTCCGGTGGACTGGGGGTACTGCATGGGCGGCGGGGCGCCTGGCGCGGTGCGCGCGCTTTCGCCAACTGCGGAAAACAGCGACTGATAGGCCGCCACCGGTTGTTCCACCCCGAGTCCCGGCTGGTATGGCTGGTACGCCGGCCGCGGCGTAACGAATCCGTTGCCGGAAGGCGAAGGCGCACCGACTTCGGCAAAGGCCACCGGCGCCTGGCCCGCTGCCGGCGACAGCGCGCGCTTCACGGCATGGAAGATGAACTGGTGGATCGAACGCGAGTCCCGGAACCGCACCTCGGTCTTGGCCGGGTGCACGTTGACGTCCACGCCGCGCGGGTCGAGCTCGAGGAACAGCGCGTAGGCCGGCTGGCGCTCGCCGTGCAGGACGTCGGCGTACGCCTCGCGCACCGCGTGCGAGAGCAGGCGGTCGCGCACGTAGCGCCCGTTGACGAAAAAATACTGCGAATCGGCGCGGCTGCGCGCGGCCTGCGGCGCGCCGGCGAACCCGCGCAGTGCCAGTGTGCCGGCTTCGGCTTCCAGCGTATGGCTGGCCGCGGAAAATTCCTTGCCGAGGATCGCGGCGACGCGCTCGCCCACGGTCTGCACGCGGAAATGCGCGCTGACCCGGCCGTTGTGCTTCAGCAGGAACGCGACGTCGGGCCGCGCCAGTGCGATGCGCTCGAACACATTTTCGCAGTGGCCGAATTCGGTGGCCTCGGTGCGCAGGAACTTGCGCCGCGCCGGCGTATTGAAATACAGGTCCGAGACCGTGAGCGTGGTGCCGGGCTGCCGGGCCGCGGGCTGGACCGGCTCGGCGGTCGAACCCGTGCCTTCGGCTGCAAGTGCCCATGCGTGCGGCGAGCCGCGCGTGCGCGAGGTGAGCGACACGCGCGCGACCGCGGCGATGGACGCCAGCGCCTCGCCGCGAAAGCCCAGCGAGCCGACCGCCTCGAGATCGTCGAGCGAGCGGATCTTGCTGGTCGCGTGCCGGGCCAACGCAAGCCCGAAGTCTTCCTGTGCGATGCCAGTGCCGTCGTCCTCTACCTGGATGCGTCCGATTCCACCCGCTTCGAGGCTGACCTGTATTTCCAGCGCGCCCGCGTCCAGGCTGTTCTCGAGGAGTTCCTTCAGCACCGAGGCCGGCCGCTCGACCACTTCGCCGGCCGCGATCTGGCTGATCAGCAGGTCGGGCAGCACCTGGATTGTGTTCATCATTGAAGTATACCTGCGCGTAATTCCGGGGCCGCCGCGTCCCGCGCCGGATCCGCGATGCGCAGCCGGTACAATCGCCGCATGGAAATCATCGCATTCGGCTGGGACTTTCTGGTCCACCTCGACCGTCATCTGGCAACGTTTCTGGCCCAGTACGGCACCTGGGTGTACGCGCTGCTGTTCATGATCGTATTTTGCGAAACCGGTTTTGTCGTCACGCCGTTCCTGCCGGGCGACTCGCTGTTGTTCGTCGTCGGCGCGCTGGCGGCCACCGGCGGTTTGTCGATCCAACTGGTGATCGTATTGCTGGTGTCGGCCGCGCTGCTCGGGGACAACGTCAACTACTGGACCGGCCGATGGATCGGTCCGCGGGTGTTCCGCTGGGAGGATTCGATCTTCTTCAGTCGCAAGCATCTCGAGCAGACGCACGCGTTCTACGAAAAGCATGGTGGAAAGACCATCGTCATCGCGCGATTCATGCCTTTCGTTCGCACCTTCGCGCCGTTTGTCGCCGGCATCGGGCGCATGCCGTATCCCCGCTACCTCGCGTTCTGTATCGGTGGCGCGCTGCTCTGGGTGGTGTCGCTGACCATGCTCGGCTACTTCTTCGGCAATATCCCGGTGGTGAAGCGCAACCTTACGCCGGTCATCTTCGGGATCATCGGCCTGTCGCTGCTGCCCATGGGATGGGCCTACCTGAAGGCGAGGCGTGCCGCGCGTTCGCAGTTTCCCGCCGGTTGAGGATGCGCACGCGCGGATCCTGATCCTTGGCAGCATGCCGGGCGTCGCGTCGCTGCGCGCCGGCCGGTATTACGCGCATCCGCAGAACCAGTTCTGGCCGATCGTCTGCGGACTGCTCGGTGCCCAGGGCGTGCCCGACTACGCGGCCCGCACGCGCCTGCTGCTGGCGAACCGGATCGCGTTGTGGGACGTGCTTGAGTCCTGCGTGCGAGAAGGCAGCCTGGATGCTGCGATCGACGACGCGAGCGCGAAGGTAAACCGGTTCAAGGCGTTTTTCGCTGCGCACCCGTGCGTTTCACGGGTCGTGTTCAATGGCGCCAAGGCGGAGGCGGCGTGGCGCAAACGGGTGCTGCCCACCCTGGGCGGGCGATCCGCAGGCCTCGAATGCCTGCGCGCGCCTTCCACGAGTCCGGCGCACGCGTCGATGCGGGTCGCAGACAAGCAGCGCGCCTGGAACGCGGCGCTGACCATGAAAGATTGACTTTAATTTAGTAAAGTCCATCCCTGGAGCGGCATGCAGGGGAGTTTGTGTATCGATATCGATACACTCTTGACCCGGGCGACTGCTGCCTGATCGTCGCCGAGGGCCGCCTAGTTCTGGGTCAGGGTCGGCGGCGCGCTGGTGAGCGGGGACTGTGGGCGGGGCGGGTTCCTGGCGAAATAGCGCTGGATGCCGGTCTGGATCGCACGCGCGAGCTTGTCCTGGTAGGCGTCATCGTTCAGCCGGCGCTCTTCCTCCGGGTTGCTGATGAACGCAGTCTCCACAAGGATCGACGGGACATCAGGCGACTTGAGCACAGCGAAGCTCGCTTGTTCAACGCGGGGCTTGTGCAGGGTGTTGATCGCGCCGAGTTCCGACAGGACCTGCCGCCCGAGCTTGAGGCTGTCGTTGATGGTTGCAGTCTGCGATAGGTCGAGCAGCGTCTGCGCGAGGTAGCGGTCCTTGACATCGAGGTTCACGCCGCCGATCAGGTCGGCGTCGTTTTCCTTTTTTGCCAGCCAGCGCGCCGCTTCCGACGTGGCGCGCCGTTCCGAGAGCGCGAACACCGAGGATCCACGCGCGTGCGGCTTGACGAAGGCGTCGGCATGGATCGAGACGAACAGGTCGGCCTTGACGCGGCGTGCCTTCTGCACGCGCGTTGCGAGCGGCAGGTAGTAATCCCCGTCGCGGGTCATGACGACGCGAAACCCGGGTTGCTCTTCGAGCATGGACTTCAGGCGCCGGGCGATGTTCAGAGTGACGTCCTTTTCCTGGCTGCCGCCACGGCCGCGCGCGCCGGGGTCCTCGCCGCCATGCCCGGCGTCGATCACGATGGTGGCAAGGCGTGCTACCTGGCCGCCCGCGGCGGGCAGGGCGGGCGTGGCCGGCGCCGCGCTGTCGCGCTTGCCGGCAGGTGCGGTGGCCGCCAGCGTCGACTGGCGCGAGGCATCCCCCTGGATCAGGGCGAGCAGCGGGTCGGGCTCCACCGCCGGATAGATATCGAGCACCAGGCGATAGCCGTATTCGGCGACCGGCTTGAGCACGAACGCCTGCGCCTTGACTGCGCTTTTCAGGTCGAGCACCACGCGCGTGACGCCGGGCCGGTTGGGGCCGACGCGCAGCTTTTCGAGGTATGGGTCGTCGGCCGTGACCTTGTTGTTGAGGTCCGCGAGCACTGCGCTCATCTCGATGTTCTGCAGGTCGAGCACCAGGCGGGCCGGGCTGTCGACCGAGAACAGCGTGTAGCGGATCTCGTTCTTCGATTCCAGCGTGACGCGGGTGTAGTCCTTGGCCGGCCAGATGCGCGTGCCGACGATCTGGTCAAACGCCAGCGCGGCTGACGGAACCGAAAGAAGGGCGCTCAGGAAGACAGCAAGGAGGCCATGGCTGAACGCCGCCAATCCCGTCCGGCTTCGCTCGACGCGACAAAGCTCGCGCGACGGCCTTGCGTGGAAGCTGAGGCTGCGTGCTCCAGCGTGATGTGCAGGTCCGCAGGCGCAAGCAGCCCCGCGGCCTTCTCCGGCCATTCGACGATGCAAACAGACTCCGGGTTGAAGTGTTCCCGGAAACCCGAGCTCACCCATTCCTCATGGTCCTTGAATCGATAAAAATCAAAGTGATACAAGTTTAACCGAGAAACAGCATAAAGTTCAACCAGTGCGTACGTCGGACTTTTTACCCGGCCGGTCCAGCCCAGGGCCCGCAACAGGCCCCGTACCAGCGTGGTTTTGCCTGCACCGAGCTCGCCGGAGAGGAACAGCACGCGACCCGGCCGGGCGCCGGCCGCCAGCGCCGCGCCAAGCGCGAGCGTCGTCGATTCGGTCGCCAGTGGCAGCCGGGACGGTCTGGGGGGCATGCTCGCAGCGGGAATGTCGGTCACGGGGACGCTGACGAGGTTACGCAGGCAGGTTGCTAAGATGATGCAATGTTGAAATCCGGTTACGACATCGCGAACCTGGCACGCTCAGTCAAGGCCTGGGGCCGCGAGTTCGGGTTTCAGGGCGTGGCCATTGCCGACACAGATCTGTCCAACGCGGAAACTCACCTGGCCGCGTGGCTCGACAGGGGCTGGCACGGCGAGATGGATTATATGGCACGCCACGGCACCCGCCGGACCCGTCCGGCGGAACTGGTGCCGGGAACCCTGCGCGTCATCGCCTGCCGCATGAACTACGCGGCGCAGCTGGATGACGGCTGGGCAAACCTTGCCGACGGACAACGCGCGTATGTGGCGCGCTACGCGCGGGGTCGCGACTACCACAAGGTCATGCGCAGCCGGCTGCAGCAGCTTGCCGACCGGATCGCGCACGAAGTCGGCGAATTCGGCCACCGCGTGTTCACCGATTCCGCACCGGTCATGGAGGTCGAGCTGGCGGCCAAGGCGGGCCTGGGGTGGCGTGGCAAGCACACCATGCTGCTCACGCGCGAAGCGGGATCCTATTTTTTTCTGGGCGAGATCTACACGGATCTTCCGCTGCCGGTCGATGCGCCGGCAGCCAACCACTGTGGCAGCTGCACGCGGTGCATCGATGTCTGTCCCACGCAGGCGATCCGCGGTCCCTACAGCCTGGATGCGCGGCGCTGCATTTCCTATCTTACGATCGAATTGAAGGGCTCGATCCCGGTTGAGCTGCGGCCGTTGATCGGCAACCGCGTGTACGGCTGTGACGACTGCCAGCTTGCCTGCCCGTGGAATGGCTTTGCGCAGGTCAGCCCGGAGCCCGACTTCGCGGTACGCAACGGACTGGACGCGGCCAGCCTGGTTGAACTGTTCGGCTGGAGCGAGGCGGAGTTCGGCCGGAAGATGGCGGGTTCGGCGATCCGCCGGATCGGCTATGAGCGCTGGCTGCGCAATCTGGCCGTGGGCCTCGGAAATGCGCCAGAATCGCAGGCAATCAGCGGCGCGCTGCGTGCGCGCGCCGATCACCCCTCGGCGCTGGTGCGCGAGCACGTGGCGTGGGCACTGGAGCGCAAGCAATGACCGAGACGACAGAGATGGCCGGGCAGGGCGGCACATGGGCACCGGACGTCCAGTTGCCCGGCTACGAATCGCTGACGATGGCGTTCGCCCCCGATTACGACGGCATGGTGGTCGCCACGCTGGTGCGCAAGGCGGGCACGCCCAGGCACAAGCGCGCGGTCCTCTACGTGCACGGGTTCATCGACTATTTCTTCCAGTCGCACATGGGCGAGCGCTTCGAGGCCGAAGGGTGGTCCTTCTATGCGGTCGACCTGCGCAAGCACGGCCGTTCCCTGCTGGCGGGGCAGCACCCGTGCTTCTGCAAGCGCATCGACGAATACTTTGCCGACCTCACCCGGGCGATCGATCACATCGCGGCCGAAGTGGATGGCCCGCTGCTGCTTGCGGGGCACTCGACCGGCGGGCTGGTTGCTTCCCTCTACGCGGACGCCGGCGAGCGACGGCAGCGCATCTCAGCGCTCTGGCTGAACAGCCCGTTCTTCGAATTCCGCGTGCCTGCGGGCGACCGGTTCAAGCTGGGTGTGGCGGCGGCGACCGGCATCCTCTTTCCGTTTCTCACCGACCCCAAGGGGCTGCCGCCTGACTACCCGAAGAGCCTGCACAGGGATCACGCGGGCGAATGGGCGTTCGACCTGAAACTGAAACCCATCGAGGGCTTCCCGCTCCACTTCGGCTGGATCGGCGCGGTACTCGCGGCGCATGCGAAGGTGCACGCCGGGTTGTCAATCGCGTGCCCGGTGCTCGTCATGCACTCGGACGAAGCCGATATCGTGCTCGGCTGGCGCGGCATCGTGAAGTGGAGTCCCGGCCTGGGCCGCGACGTGACACTGGAGAAATTTCCGGGCGCGCTGCACGACCTCGTGCTGTCGCGCGCCGAGATCCGCGAAGAGGTGTTCGACAGCCTGTTTGCGTGGCTCAGTCGGATCCGGTAGCCATCGGCCGCGCCGGGTCGGCGCACCACTCGCTCCACGAACCCGGGTAGAGGCGCGAACCCGCCAGGCCGGCGATTTCCATGGCGAGGATGTTGTGGCAGGCTGATACGCCCGAGCCGCACTGGTGCACGATCTGCTTCGGCGCGCGGTTGCCGAGCAGCTGCGCATATTCCCTGGCCAGCGTGTCCGCGGACTTGAACGTGCCGTCCTTGGCGATGTTCTCGCCGAATGGGCGATTCAACGCGCCCGGGATGTGGCCGCCGACGGGGTCCATGACCTCGCCGATGCCGGCAAACCGCCCCGCGGCACGGGCGTCGAGAACCGTGACCTCGGGCTTGCCGAGGTTGGCCTGCACGAACGCGGCGTCGACATGCAGCGTGCGCGGCGCGCCACGATACGTTGCCGGCGTGTAGTGCGGCACCTCGGCGGTGAGCGGTCTTCCTTCTTTTTCCCATTTCTGCATGCCGCCATCGAGGACGGCAGCGCTGTAGTGGCCCATCCAGCGCAGCATCCACCACAGGCGGGAAGCGTACACGCCACCCGAGCCGTCGTAGATGACGATCTGCTGGTTCGGCCGCACGCCCCACTCGCCCAGCGTGGCCATGAAGTCTCCAGCGTCTGGTAGCGGATGGCGGCCATTGCTGCCGGTCTTCTCACCGGACAGGTCGTGTTCCAGGTTGACGAAACTGGCCCCGGGAATATGGCCCTCGGCATACTGCTGCCGGCCGATGGCGTGGTCCATGAGATCGTGGCGGATGTCGAAGATGCGCCAGTCGGAATCCTCAAGATTCTTCGCCAGCGTCGCGGTGTCGATAAGTAGTCGGTAAGCCATCCCGCCATTCTACAGGCTGCGAGCTGACAGGATGCGCTTCTGAGCGTGTCCTACGCGGGGAGTTTCAACTGTCTGCGCAGGTATTCGTGAAAATGCACCAGCGCATCTTCCATCGGGGACTGGTAAGGGCCGGCCTCGTTGATGCCCTGCGCATACAGCGCACGGCGGCCGCGATCCATGCGCGTGCAGATTTCGCCGTCCTCGATTGCCGTCTCGATGTAGGCGGCCTGCTCGGCCTCGACGAACTCGCGCTCGAACAGCGCGATGTCCTCAGGGTAGTAGAACTCGACGATGTTGGTGGTCAGCGTGGGCGAGCGCGGAATCACGCGCGAGACCACCAGCACATTCGGATACCACTCGAGCATCAGTCCGGGAAAATACGTAAGCCAGAGCGCGCCGTACTTCGGCTCGCGACCGCCCAGGTAGCCAAGGCAGGCCTTGTGCCAGCGCTCGTAGACCGGGGTGCCCGGCCGGCCGAGCCCGGCCTTGGGCCCGACGATCTGCAGCGAATAGTGCTCGTCGGACTCAAGGCGGAAATTGTCGGTGTCGGTGAAATTGCCCAGGCCCGGATGGAACGGGTCGACGTGGTAGACCTCCAGGTAGACCTCGATGAAGGTCTTCCAGTTGATCGGGTAGTCGTCGATGCGCACGCGATCCAGCACGTAGCCTGCGAAGTCGAAGTCCGCGGCAAGCGACAGCGTCGAGAGGTCAGCGCGCGGGTCGCGCGGCCCGGCGAACAGCAGGCCTTTCCAGTCGGTGAGCGGGGTCGAAGCCAGCCGCACGCACGGGTTCTCGGCGAAGTGCGGAGCGCCCAGCAGTCCTCCCTTGAGGTCGTAGGTCCAGCGATGCAGCGGGCAGACGATGTTCTCGGTGTTGCCTTTGCCTTCGAGCATGATCGCCTGGCGGTGCCGGCAGATGTTCGAGAGCAATTCGACTCCTCCTGCCGTGGCGGAGGTGTTGCGCACCAGGACCTTTGCGTGGTCCTGCCACTCGAGGCTGCGGAAATCGCCTGGATTCGGAACCATCAGCGTATGGCCGATGTAGTTCGGCCCGGCATCGAACAGCAGCTTCTTCTCGAGGGCGAAGATTTCCGGGTCTAGGTACCAGGAGACCGGCAGCTGCGCGCTCGATGGTTTGAGGCGGCCTAGGCTCGCGATATCGGACATGTGGCAATTCCTCGCGGGACAGGAAGTTCGCAGGCGCAAAGCGCACGCAGGAGAAAAACGCGCATGGGAAACAACGAACTCGGAACCCACGCATCAAATGTGGATTTTAGCCCAACCGCTGATTGACCGGGGAGGAGGCCATCGGCTAAGGTTCGCCCCTATGAGTCGTGCCCCGCGCCAGAGTTCCGCAGGCGAACCCAAGAACCCGATCGAAAGCACCCCCGGCGAAAGCTCCGGCGACGCTCTCACGTTCGAGAACGCATTGGCGGAGCTCGAACGGCTGGTCGAGCAGATGGAAGGCGGCGACCTTTCCCTCGAGCAGTCGCTCGCGGCACACAAGCGCGGGCTCGAGCTCGCGCGCTTCTGCCAGGACCGGCTCGAGTCTGCGCAGCAGCAGGTCAAGGTCCTCGAGGGTGATGTGCTGAAGTCGCTGTCTGCGTCGCGCGGTCCGGACGCCGCCGCAATCGACGACAGTGACGACTGAGGCGACCGGCTTCGCGGCCTGGATGGGCGGGGTCCAGGCGCGGATGGAAGCGGCGCTCGCGCGCCTGCTGCCTGATCCGCAGGCCGTTCCGCTTCGCCTGCACCAGGCCATGCGCTACGCGGTTCTCGACCGCGGCAAGCGGGTCCGTCCGCTGCTCTGCTTTGCTGCCGGGGAGATCTGCGCCGCGCCGGCCGAGCGCCTGGAGCAGGCTGCCGCCGCGGTCGAGATGATCCACGCGTATTCGCTCGTGCATGACGACATGCCCTGCATGGACGACGATATCCTGCGACGCGGCAAGCCCACGGTGCATGTGGAGTACGACCAGGCCACTGCGCTGCTGGTGGGGGATGCGCTGCAGTCGCTTGCGTTCCAGCTGTTGTCCCGTTCACCGCTGGCTGAATCGCCCGCTGCGCAGCTGGAGATGGTGAACGCGCTGGCCGCAGCTTCCGGCTCGCACGGGATGGCGGGTGGGCAGGCGATCGACCTGGAGTCGACCGGCAAGCCGCTTTCCCTGCCTGAACTTGAATTCATGCACATCCACAAGACCGGCGCGCTGATTCGCGCCGCAGTCACGCTGGGCGCGCACTGCGGCGAAGCCCTGGACGCGCAGACGGCAACGCACCTCGACCGCTACGCCAAGTGCATCGGCCTCGCCTACCAGGTGGTGGACGACGTGCTCGACAGCGATGCCAGCACGACCACCCTGGGCAAGACCGCGGGCAAGGATGCGATCCAGGGCAAGGCCACCTATGTTTCGGCGCTGGGCCTCGTGCGGGCGCGCGCGTTCGCAGAAGAACTGCGTGGCGAGGCGCATACTGCGCTTGCGGCATTTGGCGGGCGGGCCGCGCGGCTCGCCCAGCTTGCCGATTTCATCGTTTTGAGAAAATTCTGAAATGAGTGCTTCTATCGGACTGCCCGGCGAACTGCCCGCGCGCATGGGCGAGCAGGGCGGCCAGGGTGAGTCGGCGGGCAAAGACTACAATCCGGCCATGTACGAGCTGCTCAGGACCATCAACGACCCTGCCGACCTGCGCCGGCTTGAGCGCAAGGCGCTCGGCCAGCTCGCTGACGAACTGCGCGCCTATGTGCTCGATTCGGTCTCGAAGACCGGCGGCCATTTGTCGTCGAACCTCGGCACGGTCGAGCTGACCATTGCCCTGCACTACGTGTTCAATACGCCGGACGACCGTATCGTCTGGGACGTCGGCCACCAGACCTACCCGCACAAGATCCTCACGGGCAGGCGCGAGCGGATGTCGAGTCTGCGCCAGGCCGGCGGCCTGTCCGGATTTCCCAAGCGAGAGGAATCGGCCTACGACGCGTTCGGCACGGCGCATTCGTCCACCTCGATTTCCGCGGCGCTGGGCATGGCCGCGGCGGCGAAACTGAAAGGCGAGAAGCGCCATGCGATCGCGGTGATCGGCGACGGCGCACTGTCCGCCGGCATGGCGTTCGAGGCGATGAACAACGCGGGCACGATGGACGTGGAACTGCTGGTCGTGCTGAACGACAACGAGATGTCGATCTCCCCGCCGGTCGGCGCGCTGACCAACTACCTTGCGCGCCTGATGTCCGGCCGGATGTATGACACCGCAAAGCGCGCCAGCGAACACGTCCTGAAGCGGATCAACATGTGGGAACTGGCGAAGCGCGCGGAAGAGCACGTCAAGGGGATGGTGACGCCCTCCACGCTGTTCGAGGAATTCGGCTTCAACTATATCGGGCCGATCGACGGCCACGACCTCGATGCGCTGCTGCCGACGCTGGCCAACATCAGGAAGCTCAAGGGCCCGCAGTTCCTGCATGTGATCACCCGCAAGGGCCAGGGCTACAAGCTGGCCGAGGACGATCCGGTGCTGTACCACGGGCCGGGAAAATTCGACCCGGCCGAGGGCATCAAGGCATCCTCCGGCAGCAAGCCGACCTACAGCCAGGTGTTCGGCGACTGGCTCTGCGAGGTTGCGGCAAAGGACAAGCGCATGGTGGCGATCACGCCCGCAATGCGCGAGGGATCGGGGATGATGAAGTACTCGGCGGCCTATCCGGACCGCTACTTCGACGTCGGCATTGCCGAGCAGCATGCGGTGACTTTCGCGGCGGGCCTCGCGTGCGAAGGGCTGCGCCCGGTGGTCGCGATCTACTCGACCTTCCTGCAGCGCGGCTACGACCAGCTGATCCATGACGTTGCGATCCAGAACCTGCCGGTTCTGTTCGCGCTCGATCGCGGCGGGGTGGTGGGAGGAGATGGCGCGACACACAACGGCGTGTTCGACTACGCCTTCCTGCGCTGCATTCCCAACATGACCATCATGGCGCCCGCCGACGAGGACGAGTGCCGCCAGATGCTGACGACCGGGCTGAATCTGGAGGGGCCGTCCGCCGTGCGTTATCCGCGCGGCGCCGGCCCGGGCGCCTCGCTGGTCAAGCCCCTGCGCGGCGTGCCGGTGGGCAAGGGCGAGGTGCGCCGCCGTGGAAAGCGGGTGGCGATCCTGGCGTTTGGCGCGATGCTCGGACCTGCCCTCGCGGCCGCCGAACTGCTCGATGCGACGGTGGCCAACATGCGCTTTGTCAAACCGCTGGACGTGGCGCTTGTGCGCGAACTGGCCGGTTCGCACGAACTGCTGGTCACCATCGAAGAGCATTCGATCCAGGGCGGTGCCGGTGGCGCGGTATGCGAAGCGCTCGCTTCACTCAAGCTTGATCCCCGCGTTCTGCTGCTCGGCCTGCCCGACCGGTTCATCGATCATGGCGATCCGGGCAAGCTGCTTGCCTCTGTTGGACTGGATTGCGACGGGATAGTGAAATCGATCAAAGCGGCAATACCCGAGTAAATCCGTCGGATGTTATAATCGAACCATGAATACACGCGACTCCCGCATCGTCGCCGACGCGATTCCCGACGTCCAGAGCACTGCCGACACCCGGCACCTGGCGATCGACAAGGTCGGCATCAAGGCAATCCGACATCCGGTGAAGATCCAGGAGCAGGGCGGAGGCGTGCAGCACACCATCGCCATGTTCAACATGTACGTGCGCCTGCCGCAGCACTTCAAGGGCACCCACATGTCGCGCTTCGTCGCGATCCTTAACGCCCACGAGCGCGAGATAACAGTCAAGTCGTTCCAGGTCATGCTCGCCGAGATGGTCGAGAAACTCGAGGCGAAGGATGGCCGGATCGAGATGACCTTCCCGTACTTCATCGACAAGGCAGCGCCCGTGTCAGGCGTGCGCAGCCTGATGGATTACGAAGTGACCTTCAGCGGGGAAATCAGGCAAGGCACGCCGGTGTTCTCGATGCGGGTGCTGGTTCCCGTGACGAGCCTGTGCCCGTGCTCGAAGGAAATCTCCGACTACGGCGCGCACAACCAGCGCTCGCACGTCACGGTCACGGCAACCACCAACGACTTCGTCTGGATCGAGGAGATCGTTGCGGTCGTCGAGAAGCAGGCCTCGTGCGAACTCTACGGCCTGCTCAAGCGGCCTGACGAGAAGTACGTGACTGAGCGCGCCTACGACAACCCGAAATTCGTCGAGGACATGGTGCGCGATGTCGCCGCGGTGCTGAACGAGGACGCGCGCATCGACGCCTACGTGGTGGAATCGGAAAACTTCGAGTCCATCCACAACCACTCGGCCTACGCGCTGATCGAGAAAGACAAGCGCGCGTAGTCTAGAAGCGTCGCTTCAACGTCAGGCTTCCGCCCTCATTGCGCATTTCGACGCGATTCAGGAAACTCATCCCCAATAGAGGCTGGGGCAGGCCGCCGCCATCGAGGACCATCGCGTCCACGTTGAGCAGTTCGATATCTCCGACCTTCACGCTGTTCAGCTTGATGTAATACGCCGGCGCGGGTCCATTGGCGGTCTGCACCACGCTTTTCCTGCCCTCGGTGAACCGCAGGCCAATGCGCCGGGCTTCGGCGCCGGGAATCGCAACCATCGTCGCGCCCGTATCGACCAGGAAGCGGATGCCTGCCCCATTCACCTGGCTCTCGGCAATGAAGTGCCCCCTGCCGTCAGCCGCGAGCGTGGTTTGTGGAGCGCGGCTGTTGTCCGGGGCTGGACCGGGCCGGTGCTGGCCGAGCGCAATCTGTCGCCGTTGGCCGCCTTCTTCGACGACCGCGCCATTCTTGTCCACGGAGATGAGCGTGATCCCCTCCAGCTTGTGCCCGATGCGCACGCTTTGGGGCTGGCCCCCGTCCACCACGAAAACCGCGCCTTTGCCTGGAAATACGCCGATCACGCTGATGCCTGCGGCCAGGACGCAGGCGGGGAAGGCAAGCAAAACCGCGGGCAGCCACCTACAATGGAGTGAGCGAAAAAAACCACGGTAGCGCATGAAGCCAGTCGGCATTTTCAGACACGCCCAAAGTGAAGGACCGGGTTATTTTGCCACGTACCTTGAGCGCAAGTCCGTGCCCTGGACATTGTTGGCGATGGACGGCGGTGACGCCATTCCGAAAAACCCGCGCAATTATTCGGGTCTTGCCTTCATGGGCGGGCCGATGAGCGCCAATGACGACCTGCCCTGGATCCCGCCGCTGCTCGAACTCATCCGCGACGCCGTGCGCCAGGACGTGCCGATGATCGGCCACTGCCTGGGGGGCCAACTGATGTCGAAAGCGCTGGGCGGCTCGGTCGGACCGAACCCGGTCAAGGAGATCGGCTGGGGCGAGGTGCGGGTCGCGGACAACGGGGTTGCACGGACCTGGTTCGGATCACTCGAGCCGTTCGCAGCGTTCCACTGGCATGGCGAGACATTCACGATCCCGCCCGGGGCAACACGCCTTGCCTCCTCGGACTGGTGCGCGAACCAGGCGTTCGCGCTCGGCAGGCACCTGGGGATGCAGTGCCACGTCGAGATGACGGTTGAGCTGATCCGGACCTGGGGCCAGATCGGGCGCGACGAGATCGAGGCGTCCGACAGTCCGGCGGTACAGAAGCCGGAACAGATGGAAGCGGGCATCGAGGAGCGCGTCGCGCAGCTGAACGCGGTGGCCAGCCGGCTCTACGGGCGCTGGATTGAGGGTCTCGGGAAAGCCTGAGGCAGGCCATCCCGATGCGGAGGAATCCGCTTCATGTGTATCGGTATCAATACACAAACTGGCAGGAGAGCAGCTCCTCGCCTTGGTTTTAAACAACTAATCTCTGAAATTATTGAACTGCAGGGGGATGTCCTCGACCTTCGAGCGCACCAGCGCGATTGCCGCCTGGAGGTCGTCGCGTTTGGACCCGTTGACGCGCAAAGCGTCGCCCTGGATGCTGGTCGTGACCTTGATCTTCGATTCCTTGATCAGCTTGGCGATTGCCTTGGCCTTGTCGGTGGGAACGCCGTTCTTCACGACCACGACCTGCTTCATTTTGTCCCCGCCGATCTTCTCCGAATCCTTGAACTCGAGGAAGCGGATGTCGACACCGCGCTTGGCGAGCTTGCCGCGCATCACGTCGTTCACCTGGTTCAGCTTGAAATCGCTGTCGGCGTAGACCGTGAGCTCCAGCTCTTTGTGCTCGACGCGCGCGTCGGACCCCTTGAAGTCGAAGCGCGTCGAGACCTCCTTGTTGGTCTGCTCGATCGCGTTCTTCACTTCCTGCTTGTTGACTTCAGAGACGATGTCGAACGAGGGCATGCGGATCCTTTCAACGGCGACCGGCGGGGCCGGGGGCGGCCCCGCGCAGGGTGTAAGGCTATTTTACGCCGCTCACTTGAATTTCTCGTCGCGCCAGCGGATCGCCGCCTTGAGTCCATGCTCCTTCGCGACCTTGCGGAACTCAGCCCCTTCGGGAGAGGGTGCCATCGAAGTCAGGCAGAACATCTCCTGGCCGTATTCGATGTTGGCCATCAGTCCGCGCATGTCGTAGGCACGGTTGATCGCTTCCTTGTTCTGCTTCATCGCGATCATCGGCAGGCGGCCCAGCCGGAGCGCGATCTTCTTCGCCTCGGTCATCAGATCCGCGGCCGGCACCACGCGGTTGACCAGGCCCATGCGATATGCCTCGTCTGCGTTCACGCGTTCGCCCAGCAGCAGGAGTTCCTTGGTGTGCTTCATGCCGATGACCCAGGGCATGATCAGGAACGGCGGGGCAGAACAGAACTCGATCTCGGGTTCGCCGAATTGCGCGGTGTCGGCAGCAACTGTGTAGTCGCAGGTCATCGACAGGTCGCAGCCACCGCCCAGGCAGTAGCCGTTGATCGCGGCCACCACCGGCAGGCGCGACTTCCAGATCTTCAGCCAGGTTTCGTTGCCATCCTTGGCATGGTCGCGCCAGTCCTGCACCGTGGTGCGGGGCTTCTCGCGCGGCGTGATATCGAACCCCGCACTGAAGGCGCGCCCGTTGCCGGTGATGATCAGCGCGCGCACCGATTCGTCGGACTCAAGCTCGGCCATCGCCGCGCGAATGTCGGCCAGCAGCTGGTCCGAGAGCGAGTTCATCTTGTCCGGGCGGTTCAGCGTCAGCACGGCGAGGATGCCGTCTCGTTCCAGCGTGATGGTGGGATATGCGGCCATGTAAGGTCCTTTCAGTGAGGGTTCAGGTTTGTTTGCGCGGAATCACGAGGGCGTCGAGGACCCGCACGCCGCGGCCGGCGGGTAGCACAGCCACGGGGTTGAGGTCGATCGCTTCGATGAGGTCGCCGTACCGGGCGGCGATCGAGGAGAGTCCCACCAGCAGGCCGGCGAATGCGTCGATGTCGGCGGCAGGCATGCCGCGGAATCCCGCGAGGCGCACATGCGCACGCGTCGAGGCGACCAGCGCGACGGCGCGGCCGTGGTCGATCGGCTCGAGCGCGAGTGCGGCATCCTTTACGAGTTCGACCAGCACGCCGCCACTGCCAGTGACGATGCCCATGCCGAACGGCGGACACTGCGACAGGCCGGCGATCATTTCAAACCCGCCCGAGACCATCTCCTGCACGACGACGCCGGCCACGACGGCTTTGGGCGCCTTGTCTCGCACCGAAGCGAGAATTGCATGGAACGCCTCCGTTACGGCTTCGGGACCCCCGAGCCCCACGCGCACGCCGCCGACTTCGGTCTTGTGCGCGATGTCGGCCGATTCCACTTTCAGCACGACCGGATAGCCGAGCGCAGCGGCTGCAGCCAGGGCTTCGGCTTCGGAAGTCGCGAGGGTTTCGCGCGTGACAGGCAGCCCGCACGCGGCGAGGAACTGCTTGGCTTCGCGCTCGCTGAACGGTGCGCCGGTCTGAAGGCGCGCACGCCAGGCCGGATCGGGGCCGCCGGTGTCCACGGGCAGGGGCCGCGCCTCGCGCAGCGTGCGCGCGTATTCGGCCTCGCGCAGCGTGCGCGCGTATTCGGCCTCGCGCAGGGTGCGCGCGTATTCGGCCTCGCGCAGGGTGCCCGCGTATTCGGCCTCGCGCAGGGTGCCCGCGTATTCGAACAGGCGGCGGATGGCGAGCAGCGATGCGCGCGTGCCTTGCATCACTGCGACGTCGGTGCCCGCAAAGGGTTCGATCACGCCCGGATGGATCCCTCCGGCGGTGGGATTGAAAAACGCGACCGGCTTGTCGAGGCGCGCGGCGACGGCGGCGACTTTTTCCGCGATGCGCCGGTAGTTTCCCGAACCGAGTTTCGACAGTCCGGGCGAGCAGTCCTGTGCCACGGCCACCAGCGCAATATCCGGATCGGAGGCGAGCGCGTCCATGCAGGCCTCGTAGACTGACACGTCGTAGACTGCGTTGCCAGTGGCATCCAGCGGGTTGGATGCTGTGCCGAAGCCCGGCAGCGCGCTGCGCAGCCGCGCCCTGGTTTGTTCTCCGAGATCGGGCAGTGCCACGCCGGTGCGCTCGGCGACATCGCAGAGCATCGCGGTTTCGCCGCCGCTCACCGAGATGATGCCCAGGCCGTCGCCGCGCGGAAGCCGCCTGACCGCGAGCATGAGTGCGATGCTCTCGGCCATCTCATCCAGGTCATCAACCGCGATCACGCCGTTGGTGCGAAAGAAATCGGCATAGGCTTCGGCCGAGCCGGCGAGCGATCCGGTGTGTGCAGCGGAGGCGGCCGCGCCCTTGGCAGAACGGCCCACCTTGAGCGCGACGACGGGCTTGCCGGCGCGATGCATTGCCTCCATCGCGCGCGCGAAACGCGCCGGGTCGCGCATCTGTTCCATGAACAAGGCGACGACGCGCGTCGCCCGATCGGTCGAGAGGAATTCGAGATAGCCCGCCATGTCGACCACTGCGGCGTTTCCGGCCGACACCATGTAAGACATGCCAAAGCGCCCAAGCGTGGAGATGGCGATGCAGCCCGAACCTGAATGCGACACCACCGCCAGCCCGCCGGCGCGCAGGCCTTCGGGCACGGAGGAACTGTAGAGCGAGATCCGTTCGGTCACGTTCACCAGTCCGAGGCAGTTCGGGCCACAGATCACCAGCCCGGTGCGCTCGCACAGCGCCTGCAGCTCTTCCTGGCGCGCGCGCCCTTCCGCATCGGTCTCGGCAAAACCGCTCGCGAACACCACCGCGGCGCGCGTCCCGCGTGCGACGGCGTCCCCGAGGGTCTGGACCACCTTGTCAGAGGACAGCGCGACCACGGCACAGTCCGGCGCTTCGGGGAGTGATGCAACATTTGCATAGGCCGGTAGTCCGGCGACTTCCGGCGCGCTCGGGTGCACCGGGAAGATCCGGCCACCGTAGCCAAAACGTTTCAGGTTCGCGACCGCATTGTTCCCCAGCGTGTTCTCTCTGGGCGAGGCGCCAAGCACCGCGATCGAGCGCGGCTGCATCAGGGGTGTCAGGGAAGGAGGCGGTGAAGGGGAATTCATCGGGGAATCCGGCGCGTTGCGTAGCTGACGATGGTATGTGAATTGCTTGACGTTCGATAGGCAGCCCGCCTAGAGTCAATCAGCAACGATTCGTTGTCAAAGGGGAAATCGAAATGAACATTGCAAAGAGTCTGTTTACCGGAATGCTGCTGGCAATCGCCGCCACGGTTGCGCAGGCGCAGAGTTTCCCGACCAAGAACATCACCATCATCAGCCCGTTCTCGCCCGGCGGCACATCCGACTTCGTTGGCCGCGTCGTGGCGCAGAAGATGATGGAGAACACCGGATGGAAGATCATCATCGAGAGCAAGCCGGGCGCAAACGGGCAGATCGGCAGCGACCTCGTCGCAAAGTCCGCGCCGGACGGCTACACGCTGGTGCTCGGCCCGAGTTCGACCCACGGTATCCAGCCGAGCCTGTTCTCGAAGCTTCCCTACGACGTGCTGAAGGATTTCGCCGGGATCACGATGCTCGGCGCGACCGCCAACATCATCGCCGTGAACCCCGCGCTGCCGGTGCACAACGTCAAGGAGTTGATTGCCTACGGCAAGGCGAATCCGGGCAAGCTGAATTTCTCCTCGCCCGGCACGGGAACCTCGGTCCACATATCCGGGGAAATGTTCAAGGACGCAGCGGGCATCGACATGGTGCATGTGCCCTACAAAGGCAGCGGCCCATCGATGGCTGCGGTGCTCGGTGGTGAAGTCCAGGTGCTGTTCGAAAACATCTCGGCGGCGGTACCGAACGTCAAAGCCGGCCGCCTGCGGCCGATCGCGGTCACCTCGATTTCCCGCTCGAGCGCCCTGCCTGACGTGCCGACGCTGAATGAAAGCGGGCTGGCGGGATTCGAAGTGCTTGCATGGTTCGGAATGTTTGCGCCTGCGGCGACGCCCAAGGACGTGATCGCGCGCCTGAACGCGGAGTTCGTCAAGGCACTCAGGGATCCGAAGATCAGCGAGGCGATGCTATCGCGCGGACTCGAGCCCCGGCCGATGACACCGGACGAGTTCACCGCGATCTGGCACAAGGACGTGGAGAAGTACGCCGCGATCGTGAAGAAGGCGAACATCCCCCTCCAGTAGACCGGTACGGCGCGCCGCCGCGCGCGAGCGCTAGCGGTTGAGGCGGCGCAGTTCTTCGACCCAGCGGTCCGATACGGTCCGGATCCAGGCAAGGTCGGCCGGCCCGTCGTAGGCACTGAACGCCGATATGTAGAGCGCCCGCCCGCCGATCAGTACCAGCGTGACCGTGCTGAGGTTGAGCATCGGCTTTTCCCGCCAGCCGCCCTGCGGCGGCCGCCGGATTCCGCGCAGGATGCTCAGCGTCTGCGCGTCGTTGTGCAGCAGGGCCAGCAGCTGTGCCTGGCCGGGCGGCTTGTCGATCAGGTGCTTGGTGTAATCCGCTGACTCGGGTAGTGGTTCGCCGAGGTCGCGCACGGAATCCTTCAGCAGCGCGGCAAACTGCGCGTCAGTAAGGCTGTGCCGCTCGGTCGCCCGAGGGGTCACCACGACCAGATAGCGGCGCAGCGCGAGCTCATCACCGGAACCGAAGCGGCGCGCATCGGAGTCGGCCAGCGCGAAAAGCAGCACGCGGTTGCTCGCCTCGGTGAGCGATTCCGCGAGGTCATTCAGCCGTGGCGAACTGAATGCCGCCGCGTCGGAAAATCCGGGTGGCGTGTCGAGCACCAGGCGCTCGCCCCCCAGCCGCACGGCGAAGGGCGCGGCTGCGGTGTGCGCGCAGACGGACATGGCGGCCACAGTCGCAAGGCACGTGGCCAGCCACCGGCGCATGGCTAGCGCTTCCCCCGGGTTTTCCTGCCGGCAGCCAGGTTGGCCGCAATCCGCAGGCGCAGCGCGTTCAGCTTGATGAAGCCACCCGCGTCGGCCTGGTCGTAGGCGCCGCCATCGTCGTCGAAGGTCGAGATCTTCATGTCGAACAGCGAATCCGTCTTCGATTCGCGCCCGACGACCATCATCGTGCCCTTGTAAAGCTTGACCCTGACCTTGCCGTTCGCGGTCGCTTGCGACGCGTCGATCAAGCCCTGCAGCAGCCTGCGCTCGGGGCTGAACCAGTAGCCGTTGTAGATCAGGCGGGCGTAACGCGGCATCAGGTCGTCCTTGAGCGCCAGCACTTCGCGGTCGAGGGTGATCGACTCGATCGCGCGGTGCGCCTTCCACATGATCGTGCCGCCCGGGGTTTCATAGCAGCCGCGCGACTTCATTCCGACGTAGCGGTTCTCGACCAGGTCGAGCCGGCCGATGCCGTGCTTGCCGCCGAGGCGGTTGAGTTCCGTGAGCACCGCGGCGGGGGAAAGCTTCTTCCCGTTGATCGCGACGATATCGCCGCGCTCATACGCCAGCTCGATGACTTCCGGCCGGTTGGGGGCCTTTTCCGGGGAAACCGTCAGCCGCCACATCGATTCTTCCGGCGCGAAGTTCGGATCCTCGAGGATCCCGCCTTCGTAGGAGATATGCAGCAGGTTGGCGTCCATCGAGTAGGGTGCGCCGCCGCCTTTGCGTTTCTTGAAGTCGACCGGAATGCCGTGCTTGTCGGCGTAGGCGAGCAGTTTTTCGCGCGACAGCAGGTCCCATTCACGCCACGGCGCGATCACCTTTACGTTCGGCATCAGCGCGTACGCGCCGAGCTCGAACCTCACCTGGTCGTTGCCCTTGCCAGTGGCCCCGTGCGAGATTGCGTCGGCCTTGACCTTCTTCGCGATCTCGACCATGCGCTTGGCGATCAGCGGCCGCGCGATCGAGGTGCCGAGCAGGTACTCGCCCTCGTACAGCGTGTTGGCGCGGAACATCGGAAACACGAAATCGCGCACGAATTCCTCGCGCAGGTCCTCGATGAAGATGTTCTGCTTCGCGATTCCCATCTTCAGCGCCTTGGCGCGTGCCGGGGCGACTTCCTCGCCCTGGCCGATGTCGGCGGTGAATGTGACGACCTCGCAGCCATAGACGTCCTGCAGCCATTTCAGGATGACCGAAGTGTCCAGGCCGCCAGAGTAGGCGAGGACGACCTTGTTGATGCGCTCTTTCTTTGCCATTACGAGTTCACTTTTCCGAGTAACAAATATTCCATCAGGGCCTTCTGCGCATGCAGGCGGTTTTCGGCTTCTTCCCAGACCACGCTGTACGGGCCGTCGATGACCTCCGCGGAGACTTCTTCGCCGCGGTGCGCAGGCAGGCAGTGCATGAACACTGCGTCCTTGCGGGCGGCGCGCATCATGTCCGCATCCACCTGCCAGTCTTCGAAGTCCTTCTTGCGCGCCTCGTTCTCTGCCTCGAACCCCATGCTGGTCCAGACGTCGGTGGTCACCAGGTCCGCGCCCTTTGCCGCCTGCATCGGGTCGCTGAATTCCTCGTAGTTGTCCGTGCCATAGAGGTTCGCGCGCTCGGGCTCCACTTCATACCCCGGCGGTGTCGACACGTGCACGTTGAAGTCCAGCACTTCGGCCGCCTGCAGCCAGGTATTGCAGACGTTGTTCGAGTCGCCGATCCAGGCCACCGTCTTGCCGCGGATGTCACCGCGCTGCTCGATGAATGTGTAGATGTCGGCGAGGATCTGGCACGGGTGGTACTCGTTGGTCAGGCCGTTGATGACCGGTACCCGCGAGTTGGCGGCAAAGCGCTCGACGATGTCCTGCTCAAAGGTGCGGATCATGACGATGTCGCACATGCGTGAAATCACTTGTGCTGCATCCTCCACCGGCTCGCCGCGGCCGAGTTGCGAGTCGCGTGTCGACAAGAAGATGCCTGTCCCGCCGAGCTGGTGCATCCCGGCCTCGAACGAGAGCCGCGTGCGCGTCGACTGCTTCTCGAAGATCATCACCAGTGTACGGTCGGCCAGCGGCCAGTAGCGCTCGTAGCGCTTGAACTGGTCCTTGATCCGGCGCGTGCGCTCGAACAGGTGATACAGCTCCTCACGCTTCAAGTCGCGGAACTGGAGGAAATGCCGGATCGGCGCCTCTGTCGCCATGTCTACCCGGCCTTTGCCGCCGGCGCGGACTGCGACGGGCGCGAGAGGAAGGACTTGACCACCGGAACGAGCATGCCGACCAGCTGGCGGCCTTCGTCTTCACTCATGACCAGCGGCGGCACCAGCCGGATCACGCTGTCCGCGGTCACATTCAGGATCAGGCCGGCTTCGAGGGCCAGCGTGACGATCTCGGCGCAGGGGCGGTCCAGCTCGATACCGATCATCATCCCCATGCCGCGCACTTCGACAAAGCCTGGCGTGCCCGCGAGCCCCTGCTGCATCCCGTCGCGGATCACGCGACCGACGCGGGTGGCGTTGTCGAGCAGCTTCTCCGATTTCATCGTGTCGATGGTCGTCACCACCGCAGTGCAGGCGAGTGGGTTGCCGCCGAACGTCGACCCGTGCTTGCCCGGGCTGAACACGCCTTTCGCGCGGTTGCCGGTCACGCACGCGCCCACGGCCACGCCGCCACCGAGTCCCTTGGCGAGCGGAACCACATCGGGCGAAATGCCGGCGAGCTGGTAGACGAACCACTGGCCGGTCCGCCCGAGGCCGCACTGCACCTCGTCAGAGATGAACAGCCACTCGTTCTTGTCGCAGATCTCTTTCAGGCTGCGCAGGTATTCCATGCGCGACACGTTGATGCCGCCTTCGCCCTGGATCGGCTCGATCAGCACCGCGACGACATTCTTGTTTCGTTCGGCGACGGCGCGCACCGCATCGAGGTCGTCGAGCGGCACACGGACGAACCCGGACACCAGTGGCTCGAAGCCGGCCTGGACCTTGCGGCTGCCGGTGGCCGAGAGGGTCGCGAGCGTGCGCCCGTGAAAGGCTTTCTCGAAAACGATGATTTCCGGGCGCTCGACACCGCGTTTGTGACCGTACAGGCGCGCAACCTTGATCGCCGCCTCGTTGGCTTCGCAGCCTGAATTGCAGAAGAAGACTTCGTCCAGCCCGGTGATTTCCGCGATCCGGTCAGCGGCAGCTTCCTGGTCAGGGATACGGAACAGGTTGGACGTGTGGATGACGCCGCTGGCGATCCGGTCGTTGAGGGCACGCTTCAGCGCGGGATGCCCGTACCCCAGCGTGTTCACTGCGATGCCCGCGAGACCATCCAGATATTTGCGTCCGGATTCGTCCCACAGCCAGACGCCTTCGCCGCGGACGAAGGCCAGCGGCAGGCGGGCGTAGGTGTTCATTACGTGCGACATGGGGGACTCTCCCAAATGCAAAAACGGCGGGGAAGGCCGCCGTTTAATTGATGTTATCACAGTATAATTTCACATACTCCCCTGCAGCTTCAGCTCCTGCCCCACGCCATGCCCGACCACCCCGTCGAGTTCGTCATCCAGGGCACCACCGAGGAAGGCAAGCCGTTTCGTCCCAGCGACTGGGCGGAAAGACTATGCGGAGTCATGGCCGCGTTCGGCAGCGACCAGCACCTCGCCTATTCCCCTTATGTGCATCCGATCACCTCGAATGGGGTCCGCTGCGTCGTCGTGGACATGCGCCTGGAGGAAATCGAGCCGATGGCCTACCGGTTCCTGCTGAGTTTCGCCAAGGACAACGACCTGAAGGTGCGCCCGGGACGTCCTCCGGAGAGGACCCTCCTTGCTGAACTCGGGCGGGCAGGCGGGAGCGCCAATGCCTGAGAATTCGCGCGTCGCGCCCGGCAAGAGCATCGGACTCGCGAACGCGCCACGCGGACTGCGCGCGCCGCGCCACGTGCAGGGTTTACTTGTCGAGCGCCTTGACGGCCAGGGCAAGGCGCGACTTGTGGCGCGCAGCGGCGTTCCTGTGGATCACGCCCTTGGCGGCGGTGCGGTCGATCTTGCTCATCGAGGTGGTCAGCGCGGCGGCCGCGGCGGCCTTGTCGCCATTGGCGACGGCCTTCTTGACAGCCTTGACCGCGGTGCGCATCGACGAGTTCAGGCTCGCGTTACGCTGACGGCTGAGTTCGGAAGTGCGGGCGCTCTTCTTCGAGGAAGCAGTATTGGCCATGGGTTGGAACCGGTGTCGGAAAAGGCGCGCATTCTAGCGGTTAAGCCCCGGGCGGGCAAGGAATTTCCGTCCCTCCGGCGCCTGTTGCGCCGGGCGTGAAGCCGGCGCCATGAACCTGCTACGCGCCCTGGCGACGGTGAGCAGCATGACGCTGCTCTCGCGCATCCTCGGGTACGCCCGGGACGCGATCATCGCGCGTGCGTTCGGCGCCGGGGTCGCGACCGATGCCTTCTTCGTGGCGTTCCGCCTGCCGAACCTGCTGCGCCGGATGTTCGCCGAAGGGGCGTTCTCCCAGGCCTTCGTGCCCATCCTGTCGGAATACAAGAACCGCCACACGCCGGAAGAAACCCGTGAGCTGGTCGATTGCGTCGCCAGCGCCCTCGGCCTGGCGCTGGTCGTCGCCACGGCACTCGGCGTGGCGCTGGCGCCCATCGTGATCTATGCGTCGGCGCCGGGGTTCGCGGCCGACCCGGCCAAGTTCGAACTGACCGTCAGCCTGCTGCGGATCACCTTTCCCTACTTGTTCTTCATCTCGCTGGTCGCGCTCTCCGCCGGAGTCCTGAACACGCACAAC
>JBBQVP010000039.1:0-26382 GCA_038211455.1 Burkholderiales bacterium | reverse complement strand
CCTTTTTCGAGCGTGTGCGGGCGGCCTACCTGCGGATCGCCCGGGCGGAGCCCCAGAGGGCGCGGATCATCGATTCCACCCACACCCTTGAAGCCATTCGCGCGGAACTGCGCGCGATCATCGCCACTTTGTAGAGAAACCCGGCGAGACGACTCGATGGCACCCCATCCTTGGTCCGCTGAAGCCTGGAGGCAATTGCTGGCCCGCCGGGAAAACCTGCCGCAGGCCCTCCTGCTGCACGGACCGAAAGGGATCGGGAAACTCGCGCTGGCGCGGCGCTTTGCCCAGTTGATCCTTTGCGAAACGCCCGGCGCGGCGCAGCCCTGCGGGGAATGTGACGGCTGTCGCTGGTTCCTGGCTGGTCAGCACCCGGATTTTCGTCAGATTGAGCCTGAAGCGCTGGCCGCCCCAGTTGAAGGGGCAGAGGAGGTACCGGTTTCGGCAAAGGCGGCCAAACCCAGCCACGAGATCAAGGTCGACCAGGTCAGAGAACTGGCGGACTTTCTGAATATCGGCTCGCACCGTGGGCGGCGGCGCTTGGCGCTGTTCCATCCCGCCGAAGCCATGAATGCGAACGCTGCGAACTCGCTTCTCAAGTCACTGGAAGAGCCAGCTTCAGGAGCCTGTTTTATATTGATTTCTGATCGCCACATGGCACTGCTTCCTACCATCCGGAGTCGCTGCATCAGTCTCCCGGTTTCGCTCCCCGACGGGGATCAGGCTCTCGCGTGGCTGGAAAAGGAAGGCGTTCAGGACGCAGCGAATTGGCTTGCATTTTCAGGTGGCGCGCCGCTGCTGGCCAGGGATCTGGCGGGTTCTGACCGGGGTCGCCTGGTCGCTGAGCTTCTGGAGCTGGTTCACGGTCAGGGCAAGGACGCGCTGTCGAACTGGCCCGCCACGGATCGGGAGCGTATTGAAGTTTTATCGGAGGTCCTGCAGAAATGGGCCTACGATCAGGTCGTGGCGCCTTATTCTGTACGGGGCAGGTTTCTCGCAAAACCTAAGTCCGGGGCCCAAATCGACCCAGACCGATGGAGAGCCTGGCTCAGGTTCGCGCAGGAGGTTGGGCACTACCGAGTCTCGGCCGGTCACCCGCTGAATCCGCGGTTATTCGCGGCGGACTTGATATCCAAGATTCCTGAGTGAGTATGTTCATAAAAATAATGATTTATAGAGATTACTTGAGGTTTTAAATGAAATATCACTCATTCCGTCAAATATTCACGCGATATGTTCGATATACCGTATATATCATTGTTTTATCATTACTTAACTTTCCTTCAGTTTCGATCGCCCAATCCCTTGAGGAAGCCTTCCGGGCAGCGCTGGCTGGTGACCTGGGCACAGTGCGGAGTCTGATCGAACGGGGAAACAGCCCTGACGCTTCGGATGCTGACGGGAGCACGCTGCTAATGCTGGCGGCGCGTGAGGGTCACGTCCGGGTGGCCGAATATCTGATCGAACAGAAGGCGGCGATCGGACGCAGAAACAAATTCGGCGACACGGCCCTGATGGCTGCGTGTATCAAGGGCAAACTGGATGTCGTCAAGCTCCTTGTAGTGCATGGCGGGGAAGTAAATTCCGAGGGCTGGACGCCGCTGCACTACGCGGCATTCGAAGGTCGCACAGAAGTCCTTAAGTACCTGTTGGATAAGGGTGCAGACAAGAATGCGATCGCGCCGAACGGTTACACGGCATTGATGCTCGCCGTGCGGGGCCGGCACGGCGATGCCGCACGGGCAATGCTGTATGCGGATCCCAATGTAAATCTGAAGACCGAGTCTGGCGAGACGGCGCTGAAACTGGCCAGGGAAAAAGGCGACGCGGCACTGGTGGACTTGCTGAAGCGGGCCGGAGCGGTGGAATGACCGGGCGGGCTCAGGTGATCAAGTAGCGGGCCGATGATCAGTTTTGGTTGGCAATTGCGTATTTAACATAATACACATTGTGTCCAAATTGACCGACCCTATCCGGATCCCCCCACCTCAGTTCATTCGACTGGAAGGTGGCACCGGCAGGCTGGCAACCGGGATGCCCTCATCGACCAACTCGTCATGCTCCTCACGCGTCGCGACCCCTCGAATGGCCCGCGCCGGCGCTTCGTCGTAGTAGATCCGCCGTGCTTCTTCCGGGAACCGGTTGCCGACGTCTTCGCTTTTCGAAATCAGCTCGTCCAGCATGCGCGAATAAAGCATCTGCGCAATGGCTATCGGATCCCGGCCTTCGGCCTGGACGGGCAACTGGGGCTTTTCTGTCGCACCGATGTTGATCCGCGTGGCTGACGGCATGCGCTCGATCTCGCCGTTTTCACAGGAAGGACAGCTCAGCAGCTTGCGCTCCCGCTGGCCTGAAAAGTCCTCGGCAGAAGAGAACCATCCTTCAAAGCGGTGGCCGGCGCGACATTTGAGGTCGTAGACAATCATTCGAATAGTTTACCCGAACGTCGCGCCCTGACAGCGGTTGCGTGCTGTGCGGATTAAAATCTACAGTCGGTCCCGTGGCCGGACCACTATGCATAACAACGAGACGCAATGATCGCCGATCGCATCGAAGGCAAATGGATCGACCTCTTCGCCGAGGTTTTCGCGCTGTGCAAGGTGGCGCCCGGCGACGCATGTGCGATCCTCTCCGAGACCCAGTCCCGCGCGCTCAACGTGCATCTGGCCGAGCTTGCATTGCAGCGCCTCGGCGCTCGTCCATTCCATGTTGTGGTCCCGACGCCTCGCCAGGCTGCGCCGGTGCCTATCCGCTCGACCGGTGCTTCCGCGGCGCTCCAGGGCCACGGGCCGGCCGTAACCGCCCTGGCGGCGACCGCCTTTGTTGCGGACTGCACGCTTGAGGGCTTGATGCACGCCGCCGAACTGCCGGCCATTCTCAAGGGCGGGGCGCGCGTGCTGTACGTTTCGAACGAACATCCGGAGGCGCTGGAGCGCCTGGCCCCCTCCCCCGCGGACGAGCAGAGGGTGAGGGCGGCCATGAAGCGCATGCGCGCGGCGAAGGAAATGACAGTGACCTCACCCGCCGGCACCGCGCTTTCGATCCGACTCGAGGGCGCACGAGTCGGCGGGGTTTGGGGCTATACCGAAAAGCCGGGCACGTTGTCACACTGGCCTGGCGGCTTGTGCCTCGCCTTTCCGCCGGCCGGCAGCGTGAACGGCACGCTGGTCCTGGCGCCGGGGGACGTCAACCTGACTTTCAAGCGCTACATCGAATCCCCGGTGCGGCTGACGATCAAAGACGACTACGTGACGAACATCGAAGGCGGCAACCTGGATGCCGAACTGATGCGCGAATATTTCGCTGCCTGGGGAGACCGCGAGTCATATGCGGTGTCGCATGTGGGCTGGGGGATGAATGCCCGCGCGCGCTGGGAATCACTCGCGATGTACGACAAGCGCGATTTCAACGGCACCGAGCTGCGTGCGTTCGCCGGCAATTTCCTCTACTCGACGGGCGCCAACGAGGTCGCCGGACGGCACACCCTGGGCCATTTCGACCTGCCACTCCGCCACTGCAGCGTGAGCCTGGATGGTTCGCCCGTGACCGTGGACGGCGTGCTGCAGGCGGAGTTCGCATGAGCGCGCTGGTTTTCCTGCACGGGATCGGCGGCGGTCACGCTGCCTGGGAGCGGCAGGTGCCTTTTTTTGAGGCCCTGGGCTACACCAACTGCGCCTGGGACGCACCGGGCTACGGCGGAACGCCGACCGTCGAGCCCTACAGCTTCGAGAACGTGGCGCGGGCGCTCGAAAAAGAGATCGACCGGCTGAACGCGGGCCCGGTAGTTCTCGTCGGGCACAGCATGGGGGGCATGATCGCTCAGGAGGCCTATGCGCATTTCCCGGACAAGATCTGCGCCCTCGCCCTGACGTTTACCTCCCCGGCATTCGCCGGCAACAGCAGCGATTTCACCCGCCAGTTCATCGATGCGCGCATCAAGCCCCTGGATCTCGGCAGCTCGATGCGCGACATCGCCGAAAAGCTGATGCCCACGATGAAGGGCGGCCGCTTCGACCCCGAAGGGCTGCTGCTGGCCGGACGCGTGATGGCCGGCGTGCCGCCCGAGACCTATCGGCAGGCCGTGTCGATGCTCACGACCTTTGACCGCCGCGCCCTGTTGCAGCAGATCCGGGTGCCTACCTTGGTCGTGTCGGGCGGCGATGACCTGGTTGCGCCGCCGACAATGATGGAGCGCATGGCAGGAAAGATCCCGGGCGCTGAATACGTCAACCTGTCGGGCTGCGGTCACCTCGGGCCGATGGATCAGCCCGACGCATTCAACCACACCCTGCTCGCCTTCCTGAAGCGCCACGCGCTATGAGCGACCCGCGCTACAGTGTCACCGGATCCAACTACGCCCTGACCGACAAGCAGCGCGAACTCATCGCGCTGGCCGAGTCGCTGGGCCCGAAGTTCGCGGCGCGCGCCGAGCGCTACGATCGCGAAGCCAGTTTCCCGTTCGAGAACTATGCCGACCTGCGCGCGGCCGGCCTGCTCGGCCTGTGCGTCCCGGAAAAATTCGGCGGGCGCGGTGCCGACCTGCGCACCTACGCGATCGTGTCGGCGACGCTGGGCAGGTACTGCGGCGCGACGGCGCTGACCTTCAACATGCACGCCTGCTCGACGCTGTGGCCGGGCATCCTTGCCGACGATCTCGACATGACGCCCGCGCAGCGCGCCGAGCACGAGCAATGCCGCGCCGTGCATTTCAAGCGCGTGGTCGTGGACGGCGCTGTCTACGCGCAGCCGTTCTCCGAAGGCAGCGCGGCCGCAGCCGGCAAGGCGCCTTTCGGCACGCTGGCTGCAAAAGTCGACGGCGGCTGGATCATCAACGGCCGTAAGATCTTCGCTTCCCTTTCTGGCGCCGCAGACTACTACGGCGTGCTCTGCACCGAGGACAAGCCCGACCTGTCGATGCGCGACACGCTCTACATGGCGGTACCGGGTAGCGCGCCCGGCCTGACGATCACCGGCGACTGGGATCCGCTGGGCATGCGCGGCACGGTGTCGCGCACACTGGTCTTCAAGGACCTGTTCGTCCCGGACGCGGCGGCGATGATGCCGCGCGGCGTGTATTTCCAGGCCGCCAGCCGCTGGCCGCACATGTTCACCACCCTTTCCCCCACCTACATGGGGATCGCGATCGCGGCGTACGAGTTTACGGTGAAGTATCTGCGCGGCGAGGTGGAGGGCACGCCCCCGGTCAAGCGGCGCATGTACGCGACCAAGCAGATTGCGGTGGCCGAAATGTTCATCAAACTCGAGCAGACGAGGGCCTTGTTCCTGCGCATGCTCGAGGATGCGCGCGTCGACCCGCCCAAGGACGCCCGGCTGCGCGCCTACGCGACGCAGTACACGATCATGGAGAACGCGAACGACATATGTCGGCTGGCGATCCGCACCTGCGGCGGCCAGTCGATGCTGAAGTCCCTGCCGCTTGAGCGCCTGTACCGTGATTCGCGCTGCGGCGCGCTGATGCTGCCGTGGACCGCGGAATTGTGCCTCGACCGGATCGGCCGCGAGGCGCTGTACGAACCCGGCGAAGCCGACACGTGAACCTCTCGCGCATCGTCGATGGCTGGGCGCGGCATGCGCCCGAGCGCGTCGCGATCCGCTTCGAAGGCAGGGACCTGACGTACGCCGCCCTCGGGTACAGGGTGGAGAAGGCCGCGCGAGGGCTGGCCGGGATGGGCGTCTCGCGTGGTGACAGGGTGGCCTATCTAGGCTACAACCATCCGGAAATGCTGGCGCTTCTTTTCGCTGCGGCGAAGCTGGGCGCGTTGCTGGTGCCGCTCAATTGGCGCCTGACGGTGCATGAGCACCGCGTGATCCTCGCGGACTGCGCGCCCGCAGCCCTGCTCTTCGAGGACGGGTTCGCGCAGCACGCTGCAGCGCTCGGGATAGATACACGGTTTCGCCTGGGCGGTTTGCTGCCGGATGCCACACCCGTAGTTTCAGGTTGCGACGAAGACGAGGTGTTGATCGTCTATACCTCGGGCACCACGGGAACGCCCAAGGGTGCGGTTCTGACACAGTCAGCGCTCCTCTGGAACGGTTACAACGCGATCCATGCGCATGACCTCGGGCAGCAGGACCGCGTGCTCTCGCCCCTGCCAATGTTCCATGTCGGTGGATTGAACAACCAGACCCTCCCCGCGCTGCTCGCCGGCGCGACGGTGGTCCTCCAGCCACGCTTCGAGCCGGGCGCCTGGCTGGCTGACGTCACCCGGCACCGCCCGACCCTCTCGCTGCTGGTTCCCGCCACCATGCAGGCCGTCATCCAGCATCCGGACTGGGAGGCGACCGATCTTTCGTCGCTGCGCATGGTGAGTACGGGTTCGATGGTGGTGCCCGAGTCACTGATCCGCGCGTTTCACGCGCGGGGCGTCCCGATCGGGCAGATCTACGGTGCCACGGAAAC
Source organism: Burkholderiales bacterium (assembly GCA_038211455.1). Taxonomy (GTDB): domain Bacteria; phylum Pseudomonadota; class Gammaproteobacteria; order Burkholderiales; family SG8-39; genus SZAS-79. The sequence goes on along the minus strand of JBBQVP010000039.1, from coordinate 19,964 downwards.
CGCGCCGCTGGCCGCTGTGCTCATGGCGCATGATGCCTATGCCAGGGTCGGCAGCGCCGGCAAGGCGGCGTTGCATTGCGAAGTCAGGATTGTCGAGCATGAAATCCAGGTCCGCGGCCCAAACGTCATGAATCGTTACTGGAACAATCCGGAAGCGACAGCGGCGGCGTTTGCAGAGGATGGCTGGTTCCGGACCGGGGACCTCGGCCGCTGGGATGCGGATGGGTTCCTGTGGATCGACGGGCGTTCCAAGGACCTGATCATCTCTGGAGGGGAGAACATCCACCCTGCCGAACTCGAGAACGTGCTTGCGGACTGTCCCGCGATTGCCGAGTGCGCGGTCATCGGGCTGGACGATCCGAAATGGGGTGAAGCGGCCTGCGCGGTCATCGTGACTGCGCCCGGCGCAAGCCTCGACGAGGCTGCGGTGCTGGCGTTGTTCAGCGAGCGGGTTGCTCGCTACAAGCATCCCCGGCGCGTGGTGTTTGCCGACAGCCTCCCCAGGAACGCGATGGGCAAGGTGCAGAAGTTCGAACTGCGCAGGAAAATCGCGCAGGGCTAGCGAATCTCCAGGTCCACGCCGCCCAGCGTGCCCAGTTCGAACCGCAGTTTGTCACCCGCCTTGGGGAACTTCGAAGTCACGAGGCTGCCCGTAATCACGAACTGCCCCGCTTCGAGGTGCTTGCCGCGCTTCGCGAGGTTGTTGGCTACCCACGCCAGCGCCTCGAACGGATGACCCATCACGTCGCGGCCCTGCCCTTCGCCCACCACTACGCCATTGATGTGGGCGACACCACGTTCCGCGGCCAGGTCGATGCGACGCCAGTCGTGCACCGGCGCGCCGAGCACTGCGCCTTCGTTCCAGGCGTTGTCCGCAACCAGCCCGAGGGCCAGCGAGGACAGTCGCGTGTAGTCCGCGTTCCGGTCGTCCGCGAGTTCGAAGGCCGGCATGACCGCACCCACTGCACCCGCCACCGATTTGCGCGTGTGGGGCACGGACCGTGCGGGCAAATCTTCGGCAAGCTGCACCGCGATCTCGAACTCGACAATAAGCCGGCCGTAATCCGCCGCGCGCACGCTGGCTGGCCCGCGCACGAGCTGTTTTTCATGCAGGACGCCACCGATCGAATCGGACAGGCCGACCATGCTGCGCATCGCCGGCGTGGTCAGCGCGATCTTGTAGCCCGCCACGTGCCCGCAGGCCTGCGACTTGAGGGCGACGAATTCTTCCTGCACTGCGTAGGCCTCGTCGACGGAGAATGGTGCTGCGCCGGCCGGAAACGAACCAAACGGCGCGCGCGCCGCATGGGAGTCGACAAGAAACCGGGCGGCGCGTTCGAGTCGCTGGTCCATGGTCAGGGCGCCGCCAGCGTAATGTTGCGCTCGCCGAAGGTCTTGCGCAGAGCCTGCGCAAACGCCACGGCGCCGGGCTGGTCGCCATGCAGGCAAAGCGTTCCGGCGGACACCGGCACGCGCTTGCCCGAGAGGCTGACTACCACGCCATCCTCGAGCATGGAGAGCACCTGCGCCACCGATTTCCCGGCTTCTTCGATCATGCCGCCGGGCTCGCCCCGCGGGGCCAGCTGGCCATCGTCGGTGTAGCCCCGGTCGGCAAAGACTTCCCCGACGGTGACGAGGCCGTGGCGCTTTCCGGCATCCATCACGCGGCTGTTGGACAGCGCATAGAGCTGCACGCCGCTGCCCAGATCCTTGGCTGCACGCGCGATCGCATCGGAAAGTGCGTCGTCCATCGCAGACATGTTGTACAGGGCCCCGTGGCACTTGACGTGGTGCAGTTTGGCGCCTGCGGCGCGCGCGAAGGCTTCGATCGCACCGCCCTGGTAAATCACCATGTCATAGATTTCCTGTGCCGAAACCTTCATCACACGGCGGCCGAATCCCTGGATGTCGGGCAGGCCGGGGTGGACTCCGATCGCGACGCCGTGGTCCACGGCAAGCTGCACCGTCGTGCGGATCGTTGCAGGGTCCCCGGCGTGAAAGCCGGCCGCGATATTGGCCGAGGTAATCAGCGGCATGATGGCGGCGTCGGAGCCCATTTTCCAGAGACCGTAGCTCTCGCCCATGTCGCAGTTCAGGTCTATGCGCTTCATGTTGCCCTCAATTTGAGTACATCCATTCGATCGCCTGCATGACCTGCAGGACCCGCTTCCCCGCGGCTTCCCGCGCAGTTTCAGCCTCTTCCACCGAGCACCGCAGGAACCGCACGCTTCCGCCTGGTGCCAGTTGCGCCAGGCCGGGGATGTCTGCACCGGCGATTTCCGCGATCTTCGGGTATCCGCCGGTTGTCTGGTGGTCGGCCATCAGGGCGATCGGGGTGCCGTCATTCGGAACCTGCACCGTTCCGAGGCAGGTAGGCTCCGATAGTATCTCGACCGGCTTGCTCCGCGTAAGGCGGGGCCCTGCCAGGCGGTATCCCATGCGGTTCGAGTCGGGCGAAACCCGCCAGACCTGCGAGAAAAACGCTTCGCGCGAAGCAGGATCAAACTGCTGAAAATGGCGCCCCTCCATCGCGCGCACGGACAGACCGCCGCCATACGGCAGGGTCAATTCCGGTGCATACCAGCGGACTGTAGAGAAACTGCCGCGATCGATGGTCGATGCGCGGCGTGTGAGCCGGGCAAAGCGCGCAGCCGATACCTGTGCCAGGTCTGCAATCGCGGGCAGGCGGTCCCCAACCTTGACCGCGCGGCCTGCCAGGCCGCCGAAGCCGGCAGGAAGGTAGGTGCTCCGGCTGCCGAGGATCTCGGGCACCTCAATGCCGCCGGCGACTGCAAGATAGGCGCGCGCTCCCCGACCGGCCGCGCCCGTCTTCAGGGTCGTGCCGGCCTTGACGAACACCGGCCGGCCCAGCGGTAGCGGCTGTCCGCCAGCCTTCGCCTCGAAAGCAGCGCCGTACAGAGCGATCAGCGCGTCGTACCCAATGATCAGGTCCGGCCCCAGCACCGTGCATTCGAGCGTGGCAAGGTGCGCGGCGTTGCCCACCAGCGCGTTCGCGATTCCGTGTGCCACCGGATCCATGGCGCCACCCGGGACGATGCCCAGGTGCTGCAGGCCGTAGCGTCCCAGATCCTGCAGGGAACTCAGGAGTCCGGCACGGACCACGCGCATGCTCATGCCGGATTCCGGATTTTGGTGTCACGCTCGAGTTCGTCGAATTCGGCCCGGTCGATCGCCGTGAACTTCACCCTGTCGCCGGGCGCCATCAGAGCGGGTGGGTCGCGCGCGGCATCGAACACTCGCAGCGGAGAGCGGCCGATGATGCTCCACCCGCCGGAAATCGTGAAGGGGTAGACCACTGACTGGGTGTTGGCGATTGCGACCGAACCGGCCGTGACTTTCGGCCGCGGCGTTGTCCGGCGCGGCACCGAGAGCTTGGCGTCCAGGCCGCCGATGTAGGGGTGGCCGGGCGCAAAGCCCACCATCAGCACGCGATGCGGCGATGCGCAGTGCCGCCTGATCACTTCTTCCACCTTGAGTTTGCACAGTCCGGCCACTTCGTCGATGTCCGGTCCGAGATCGCTGTCATAGCAGACCGGCACCTCCACTGTGCGTGACAGGTCGTCGAGGGCGGGGAGCCGCCTTCCCAGGCAATCCTTTATCAGTGCGGTCGCAGCTTCGCGCGGCGACATGCCGTGCTCGAGGCGCGTGGTGTCGAAGTGCAGGGCCAGTCCGCCCAGCGCCGGGACGACGTCCCGGATCCAGGGCACACGGCGACGACGTATCGCCTCCGCCAGTTGCTGGATGCGTGCGTTGACCGCCAGGTCGAGGGTTTCGGAGAACTCGGCGAACAGCGCGGCATCGCCGAGCGGCACGAACCGCGGGAACGGTACGGCCATCAGGAATCAGCCATTAATATATAGTTGAAAAATAATATAAATTGACATTTCAACGGCTCCAGGAGCCGGTCTATAAAAACAAAAGTAGACAATTCCGGCGATCGCCCAAGTCAAACAGAAATCCCGGCAGGGCGCTTCCTGTACGAATTGCGTATGTTAGCAGGCGATGATCCGATACCGTTCGCCGGCATCAGGATGCTTGCGGGTGTCTCGGTGCGAAACGCCGCCACGGCATGAAAAATTGTTGTGTACTCTCGAAGGCCAATCCGCACATTTCGAGCATTGAAATGACCACGCATACCCTACAGTTCTTTCGCGATCTGCTGCCTGCCGGGGCTGCACTTTCGTTGACCGCCACCCTGCCCCGTGTTCTCTACCTGCGCTGGGGTTCCCTTACAGTAAGGTCGCGGGGCAGCGTTGCGACCCTGTCGCAGAACAGCGCCTGGCACGGTCAGGAAGCCCACGATGCTGTGGCCGGGAAAGCGGGAGCAGAACTGTATCGCTGGGAACTGCATCTCGGTCCGGACAAAGACGCTGCGGCCTGCGCTCTCCAGGCGGGGCTGAACCTCGACCCTGCAACGGCGTATCTCATGCGCTGCGATCGCGTGGACTTTCCACCCGGCGGAATCGCCTACACCCATACCCATCAAGGCGGCGGAATCCGCTGCCTGCTCGACGGGGAGATTCGCGTGCGCGTCACAGGCAAGGAGCACCTTGTGCGGCCGGGTGAAGCGTGGTTCGAAGCGGGCCCGGATCCCGTCCTTGCGCTTGCGTCCGAGACTATGGCGACCGCCTTTGCCCGCGTGATGGTGCTGCCGGCCGCGTTGCAGGGAAAGTCTTCGATACGCTATGTGCTGCCGGAGGACCAGGACAAGCCGAAGCGGCAGACCTACCAGCTTTTCGTCGACGAACCGATCGATGGGGTCTAGACGGCCGGCGGGAGAACGAAGCACTCCGTTGGCCGACTAGCCTGGTGCCCGGGGCCGGAGTCGAACCGGCACGACCGGTTAGGGTCTGGGGATTTTAAGTCCCCTGTGTCTACCAGTTTCACCACCCGGGCGGGTGCAGTTGCGACGATACCAGTTGCAGGGAAAATCTGGAGGCTGGAGGCGCGGGCGGGAGTCGAACCCGCCTGGAAGGATTTGCAGTCCTCTGCATAACCGCTTTGCTACCGCGCCGTGCTGTGTACAAGGACCAAACGCTGAGACTAAAAAGGGAGAGCCCGTGAAGGCTCTCCCTCGGAAAAACTGGAGCGGGAGAAGAGTCTCGAACTCTCGACCTCAACCTTGGCAAGGTTGCGCTCTACCAACTGAGCTACTCCCGCGTGAATCAGCCCTCAATTTTAATGGTCCGGGGTGCCGGCGTCAAACCGTCCCTTCGGCCGAGATTCCGGCCTTGCGCAGGTAATAAAGCATCGACATGACCGTCAGGACGGCGGCCACATTGATCAGGATGGTTCCCAGCCACTGACAATTGAACAGGCCGAAAAGGTCGTCGTGGAATAGCAGCAGCGGTATGGCAATCATCTGGACGGTGGTCTTGAGCTTCCCGATGAACGCGACGGCAACGCTGCGGGCCTTGCCGATCTGCGCCATCCATTCGCGCAGGGCAGAAATCGCGATCTCCCTGCCGATGATGATGAGGGCAACGAGCGGCTCTACCCGGTCCAAGTGGAGCAGGACCACCAGCGCGCCTGCCACCATGAGCTTGTCGGCGACCGGGTCAAGGAAGGCGCCGAACGCCGACATCTGGTCGAGCACCCGCGCCAGGTAACCGTCCAGCCAGTCGGTCAGCGCACCGAAGACGAAGATTACAGTCGCGGCGATGTTCTTGTTCTGGGGCTGGACCCAGGTATCTGGCAGGTAGAAGACACCGACGATCAGCGGGATCAGCAGGATCCGGCACCAGGTGACGAAGTTTGGCAGATTGCGCGGCATAAACGGGACTTTACCTTGCGGACCCTAGGCTGTCCGCGCTTTTTCTTCGCTCTCGCCATGCAGGTGGCGATAGATTCGCTGTGCGATGGCGCGATTGATGCCGTCGACCTTCATGATGTCGTCGATGGCGGCCGACTGCACCCCTTTCAACCCACCGAAATGCGCGAGCAGCGCACGGCGCCGCTTGTCGCCGATGCCGGGGATCTCGTTGAGCTCGGAAGTGGTCCTGCTCTTTCCGCGACGGGCGCGATGGCCGACGATGGCGAAGCGGTGCGCTTCGTCACGAATCTGCTGGATCAGGTGCAGTCCCGGATGCTGCGGCGGGAGGCTGACCACACGCCCCTCCGCTTCGATGATCAGTTCCTCGAGCCCTGGCTTGCGCTCCGGTCCCTTGGCCACACCCACGACGCTGATGTCGTTGAGCCCCAGCTCCACCAGCGCCGCCCTCGCCTGCCCGACCTGCCCTTTGCCGCCGTCGATCAGGATCAGATCTGGCATCTTGCCGCCCTCGGTAGAAATCCTCTCATAGCGGCGCGTGAGGACCTGGCGCATCGCAGCGTAGTCGTCGCCGGGGGTGATATTGCGGATGTTGAACCGGCGGTAGTCGGTTTTCAGCATGCCGTGCCCTTCGTAGACCACGCAGGATCCTACCGTCGCCTCGCCCATGGTGTGGCTGATGTCGAAGCACTCAATGCGCTGCGCCGATTCAGGCAGCCCGAGCGCTTCACGCAGCGCTACCATGCGCCCTTCCTGGGTGCTACGCTCACGCACCCGATTGGCCAGCGCCAGCAACGCATTCTTTTCGGCCATCTCGAGCCAGATCCGGCGCTCTCCCTGGGGCGAGGCGATGAGCCGTATCGGCCGCTTCGCCTGCTCCGCAAGCGCCGATTCGAGGATATCCCCTTCCATGTCGGCATTGGTCAGGATGAGCGGTGGAATGGGCTGCTCAAGATAGTGCTGGGTGAGGAACGCGAGCAGCACCTCCCCTGGTGTTGCGGCGTCGGCGTTCTGCGGGAAAAAGCTGCGATCGCCGACATGCCGCCCGGCGCGGATCATCACAAGGTTGACGCAGGAGACCCCGCCCTCGCTGAGGCAGGCCACCACATCTGCATCTACCCCGCCCGCCGATTCGACGTATTGCCGGGCCTGTACCCGGGACAGTGCGCGGACCTGGTCGCGATACTGTGCAGCCTCCTCGAAACGCAGGCCGTCGGAGGCAACGGTCATTTTCTCGCTCAGCGTGTTGATCACGTCGTTTTCGCGGCCGAGCAGGAACAGTTCAGCGTTTCTCACGTCGTGCGCGTAGGCGTCCTCGCTGATCAGCCCGGTGCACGGCGCAGAGCAGCGCTCGATCTGGTGCAGCAGGCAGGGTCGCGAACGGTTTTCGAACACCGAATCCTCGCAGGTGCGGAGGCGGAACACGCGTTGCAGCAGCTGGATGCTCTCGCGGACCGCGTAGGAGTGCGGAAAGGGGCCGAAATACCGGTTCTTCTTCTCCTGGCCGCCGCGGTGAAACCCGATGCGCGCGAACCGATGGCCGGTGATCATCAAGTACGGGTAGGACTTGTCGTCGCGGAACAGGATGTTGTAGCGCGGCGTCAGGCTCTTGATGAGATTGTTCTCGAGCAGCAGAGCCTCGCCTTCCGAGCGCGTGACCGTGGTTTCCACGGCGGCGATTTGCGCCACCATCAGCCCGATGCGCGGGCTCAGAAGCGATTTCGTGAAATAGCTGGAGACGCGCTTTTTGAGGTCGCGGGCCTTGCCGACGTAGAGGACCTCGCCCGTGCTGCCAAGCATCCGGTAGACCCCGGGCAGGCTGGGCAGCCCGGCGATGAACTGCTTCGGATCGAACGGCTCGCTCATCCCGATGCGCTTGGCTCAGGCCAGCGTGGCGATGTCCCTGAGCGCTGCGCGATAGTCATCCGAATTCCTGTCGACCGCCCGCGAAGCATCCCGGCGGATCTTCTCCAGGCGGGCGGCGACGAGCGGCTTTCCAGCCAGCCCATCCAGTAGTTCGTCCGCAGACTGTGGGGCGTTACACACCAGTACGACATCGCACCCGGCTTTGAGCGCCGCCAGCGCACGCTCTTTGACGCCGCCGGCGCCGCTGGCGCCTTCCATGCTCAAGTCGTCACTGAAGATGACGCCGTCGAAGCCGAGCTGACCGCGCAGGACCTGCTTTAGCCAGTACTCGGAAAACCCGGCGGGGTCCGGCGAAACCTGTGTGTACACCAGATGCGCGGGCATGACCCCGGCGAGTCCGGCCGCGATCACGGGCTTGTAAGGCGCGACGTCGCGCGCCATGATCTCTTCGAGGGAACGGTCATCAACCGGTATGGCGACATGCGAGTCGGCCTTCGCGTAGCCGTGCCCCGGGAAATGCTTGCCTACCGCGCCCATTCCGGCGGCGTACAGCCCCCGCACCAGCGCGGCACCCAGCGCACCGACGACTTCCGGCGAGCCGTGGAACGCGCGATCGCCGATCACCGAACTTGCGCCATAGTCGAGGTCGAGCACCGGCGTAAAGCTAAGGTCGATACCGTGCGCCGCGAGCTCGGCACCAATCACCTGGCCGACGTTCTCTGCGCTGCGCACAGCGGCCGCGGGATCGCGGTCCCAGAGCTCTCCCAGCTTTCGCATCGGAGGTATCGCAGTAAAGCCATCGCGAAAACGCTGCACCCTCCCACCTTCGTGATCCACGCAGACCAGCAGCCAGGGCTGGCGCAGCGACCGGATCTCCGCGGTCAGTGCGGCGACCTGCGCTGGGCTCTCGAAGTTGCGCGCGAACAGGATGACGCCACCGACCAGGGGATTGAGCAGGCGGCGCCTGTCCTCTGCGTCCAGCTGCAGGCCGCCTACGTCCAGGATCACGGGTCCCAGGGGAAGGTTAACACTCATGTGCGGCTCTCCAGGATGACGGTCGCGCTCGCTATTTCGCGTTCATCCGTCAGCGAGACATGGCTGCGTCCGATGCCGCGCGTGTCCAGCAGGGCCTGAAGTGCGGACGTGAATTCGAGGGCCGGCTTGCCCGAGCGCAGGTTGATCACCCATACACCATGCCAGTTGGCCGGCGCATGAATCCCGGTTCCGAGAGCTTTGGTGAAGGCCTCCTTTGCAGCGAAGCGCTTGGCCAGATAGGCGGCCGGTTTGCGATGGGCGGCAAAGCGCCGCAATTCCGGCTCGCACAGGATCCGGCGCGCGAAGCGCTCGCCGAATCGGTCCAGCGCAGCCTCGATGCGCGGAATCTCGATGATGTCGGTGCCGACACCGTAGATCATTTCAGATCCCGCAGGCCGATGCGGGCCTCGGTCATGAGCCGCTTCATCTCGCGCACGGCATCGCGCATTCCGACGAACACGGAACGACTGATGATGGCGTGACCGATATGCAGTTCGCGTACGCCTGCCAGGCGCGCGACCGGTTCGACGTTGAAATAGTTGAGCGCATGACCCGCATTGAACCGCATGCCAAGGTCCCGGATTGCCTGACCGGCCTTCGACAGCTTCTCCAGTTCGGCGATGACGGCCGGACTTTCGGCATCGCGTCCGCGCGAATGGAATGCATGCGCGTACGGTCCCGTGTGCACCTCGCAGACCTGCGCTCCGGCCCGCTTTGCGGCCTCGATCTGCCTGAGGTCGGGGTCTATGAAAACGGACACCATGATGCCGGCGTCCGCGATCCTCGAGATGGCGCTTCTGATTACCCCTTCCTTGGAGGCGATGTCGAGCCCGCCTTCAGTGGTGATCTCGTGGCGACCTTCCGGAACGAGCATCGCCATTTCCGGTTTGAGTCCGCACGCGATACCGACCATCTCGTCTGTAGCGGCCATCTCAAGATTCAGCTTGATATGGGTCAGCTCGCGCAGCCGGCGGACATCCTCGTCCTGGATATGGCGGCGATCTTCACGCAGGTGGACCGTAATTCCGTCGGCCCCGCCGAGATGGGCCTCGATGGCAGCCCAGACCGGGTCGGGCTCGTAGGTGCGCCTGGCCTGCCGTATGGTTGCCACGTGGTCGACGTTTACGCCGAGTTCGATCATAGGTCTTGAAGCTCCAGGAGTACGCTCCGTGTGTGCAGGGTCTGTCCGTTCAGTCGCTGGCTGATCAGTGCGCGCATCAGGCCGCGCGCCTGCTGGAGGGTCTCGCCGCTGCTGAAGTCATCGCCGGCAAGATTGAGCAGAGTGCTGCCGCGCACCACCATCTCCCTGTCGGAAAAACCGCCTGCGTGGCCCCGCACGGGCAATGGTCCACGCTCAGGATCGTACAGATATTGTCCGTCAGGGTCGATGGGCGCCCCGCTTGCGGCGTCCCGGTCAAGGAGCATTGCGTAGCCCAGTTCCGCGAGCAGGCGCTTTTCGAAGCTGCGCAGGACCATCGCGGTCGGCTCTCCCCGTCCGAGCCTCTCAAGGCTCCACGCATAGGCATCGAACAATGCCTCGTGGGCGTCGTCGCGCGGCAACAGGCGCAGTATCAGCTCGTTCACGTAGAACCCGCACATCAGTCCGAACCCGCGCAGGAACGGCAATCCGCCCTCCCATTCGGCCGCCAGCAGCGTGTTGAGTTCCCCGGCTCCGGACCACGACACGCGCAGCGGCTGGAATGCGTGCAGCACGCCGCGCAGCGCCGACCGGGGCCGCCGCGCGCCCTTGGCGATCAGCGCGGTGCGTCCATGCGTGCGGGAGAACGCCTCGATGATGAGGCTGGTTTCCTTGTAGGGGTAGCTATGGAGAACGAAAGTCGGCTCGTGCTCGATCCGGCGCCTTGACTGGACCATGCTGGTTTCAGCTGTAGCCGAACGATCGCAGCGCGCGTTCGTCGTCAGTCCAGCCGCGTTTCACCTTGACCCAGAGCCCGAGGTACACCTTGCCGTCAAACAGTCGCTCCATGTCCTTTCTGGCGGCAGTGCCGATCCGCTTGAGCCGCTCGCCCTTGTCGCCGATGACGATCGGTTTGTGGCTCTCGCGGTCGACCCAGATGGTGGCCTCGATGCGTCGCAACAGGCCTTCTTCCTTGAAGCTGTCGATGGCGACCTCGCAGCTGTAGGGCAGTTCGTCGCCCAACTCGCGGAACAGCTTCTCGCGCACCAGTTCTGCGGCGAAGAAGCGCTCATCCCTGTCGGTAAGCTGGTCCGTGGGATAAATCGCTGGTGATTCGGGCAGCGCATCGCGGACCACCCGAAGCAGTTCGCCGGCGTTGCGGCCCGTCTTGGCGCTGACCGGAACAATCGCGTGGAATTTCCGCTCCTTCTCGACTCCGGCCAGGAAAGGCAGGAGCCGCTCATGATCCTTGACGAGATCGACCTTGTTGACGACTGCGATCAACTTCTGCCTAGGGTCAATCTTGGCCAGCAATGCCCGGTCCATGTCGCCCAGGCGCCCGGCTTCGATGACCCACAGCACGACATCCGCATCGCGCGCGGCTTCGGTAGCTCTCCGGTTAAGCGACCGGTTGAGCACGTTCTCATGCCGGGTCTGGAAACCAGGCGAATCGACGAATATATACTGGCAGTCCTCGGTGCTCAGGATGCCCCTGACAAGGTGCCGTGTGGTCTGCGCTTTCGACGAGACGATTGATAGCTTGTGCCCGATCAGCCGGTTCAGCAGGCTGGACTTGCCAGTGTTCGGGCGGCCCGCGATGCCGATCGTTCCGCAATGGAAAACCGGGGCGCTCATTTTTCGATCTGCTTCAGAAGCTCCGCCGCAGCTTTCTGCTCCGCGCTCCGGCGCGTACTGCCGCTGCCTTTCGCTGAAAGCTTCATCTGCTCCACCACACACTCGACCTCGAATGTTCGCCGGTGATCCGCTCCTTCGGTCCCGACGATTCGGTACTCGGGCAGCTTCCGCTTGCGGCGCATGAGGTATTCCTGCAGAAGGGTCTTGGCGTCCTTGCTTGACGCGGCAGGATCCAGGTTATCCAGCCTGCTCTTGAAGGTGTGCCCGATCACCTCGCGAGCGGCAGCGTAGCCACCGTCAAGAAAAACTGCGCCGTATAGCGCCTCGAGAGCGTCGGCCAGCATCGCCGGACTGCTGCCGCCAACGCGTGCCAGGGCCGGCTCGTCAATGCGAAGAGACTCGGAAAGCGCCAGTTCCTTCGCGAGAGACACGAGTGTTTCCTTGCGCACCAGGCTCGCCCGCAACTTGTCCAGCTGCCCTTCGGAAAGCCCCGGGAAGCGGCTGTAGAGTTCTTCAGCGACGGCGCAGCTCAGCACTGCGTCGCCAAGGAACTCCAGCCTTTCGTTGTGTGGCGAACCGTAGCTGCGGTGGGTCAGCGCCTGTTCACGCAGCACGCTGCTCTTGAACTGGTAGGCGATGCGCCTGTCGAGGGACGGAGGCCAGGGCACCTGGATTGCGTCGGGGCTACTCTTTCGAGTTCGCCGCGAAATTTACGTAGACACCGATGTTGGCGAACAGCGGGATTTCCTTCTTGTAGGCGAACGAAACAACGACGTCGCCGCCATCCTTGGTAATCTCAAGATCGTCCTTGGAGAGCGCCTTGATTTCGTCGATCATCGTTTTCGTCTCCCAGGCCTTGCGGATCGACTGCACGGATCCGCCCCGGTTTTCCGCCGCAATCTTCTTGATCATGTCCTTTGCGGTAAAGAATTCGGCATACGCCGGGCCCACCTTGAATCCGATCAGCGCAACGAACACGAGGACCACCAGTACGACGATCAGTCCGCTCAGGCTCACGCCGGTTTGCTTGCTGTGCATATAGACCTCCCAATTCCCCGCTAACGAAACGCGCCGAAGCGGCCCAGTTCGTTTAGGTTTAGCCAGATAAAAAACGCCTTGCCGACGATATTCTCGTCAGGAACGAAACCCCATACCCTGCTGTCACTCGAATTGTCGCGGTTGTCGCCCATCATGAAATAGTGCCCGGCGGGTACCGTGCAAATCAGCCCGGACGTATTGTAGAGGCAATTTCCGGAGTACGGGAACGAGCGGCTCTGGGGCATGAAACCGGGCGCGTCATCCTCGAGGAGGATCTCGTGCTCGTGCTTGCCCAGCGTTTCGACCAGGCGACGGGAAAATTGCATTCGCTCCCTTGACAGGTAGTCGTCAATCTGGCGGACAGGGACCGGCTTGCCGTTGATCGAAAGGCGTTTGTTCTGGTAACTGATGCGGTCTCCGGGCAGCCCCACAACCCGCTTGATGTAGTCAAGTGACGGATCATCCGGGTAGCGGAATACCATGACGTCTCCGCGTTCCGGGGTGCCCAGGGAGATAATCTTCTTGTTGATGACCGGCAGCCGCACGCCGTAGGTGAACTTGTTCACGAGGATGAAATCCCCGACAAGCAACGTCGGGATCATCGAGCCGGAGGGAATCTTGAAAGGCTCGAACAGGAACGACCGGAGCAGGAAGACAATCAGGATGACGGGGAAGAAGCTGACCGAGTACTCGATCCACCAGGGCTCCTTCGCCTCGTTCGGGCGCTTCTTGGCAAGCCAGAGCAGATCCACCAGGCACACCACACCGGTTACCGCCAGCAGCAGCAGCAGGAACAGGGCGAAGCTCATCGGCACAATTACTTGGAATCCATCTGCAGCACGGCGAGGAATGCCTCCTGCGGAATTTCCACGGAGCCGACCTGCTTCATGCGCTTCTTGCCTTCCTTCTGCTTTTCCAGCAGCTTTTTCTTGCGCGTGATGTCGCCGCCATAGCATTTGGCCAGCACGTTCTTTCGAAGCGCCTTGACCGTTTCGCGGGAAATGATGTTCGCGCCGATCGCCGCCTGGATTGCAACGTCGAACATCTGCCGGGGAATCAGGCTGCGCAGCCTGCCGACAAGGTCGCGCCCGCGGTATTGGGCGTTGCCGCGGTGAACCATGACGGAGAGCGCGTCCACGCGTTCCCCGTTGATCAGGACATCGAGCTTCACCATATCCGCGGCCCGGTACTCCTTGAATTCATAGTCGAGGGAACCGTAGCCTCGCGTCAGCGACTTGAGTTTGTCGAAGAAGTCGAGGACGACCTCGGACAGGGGCAGGTCGTAGGTGAGCACAACGTGGCGTGCCGTGTAGAGCATGTTGGTCTGTGTGCCACGCTTCTGGGTGCACAAAGTGATCACCGCGCCGACGTACTCCTGCGGGGTGAAAATTGTCACGGTAATGATCGGCTCGCGGATCTCCGTGATCTTCGAGGGATCAGGCATCTTGGCTGGATTCTGGATTAGCTCGACCACGCCGTCACGCTGCTCGACCTGATACACCACCGTCGGGGCGGTTGTGACGAGCTGCATGTTGTATTCTCGCTCGAGCCGCTCCTGGACGATGTCCATGTGGAGCAGGCCGAGGAATCCACAACGGAACCCGAATCCCAGCGCCTGCGACACTTCCGGCTCATATTGCAGCGACGCGTCGTTGAGTTGCAGCTTCTCCAGCGCCTCGCGCAGGTTATCGTACTGGTTCGCTTCGACCGGATAGAGCCCGGCGAAGACCTGCGGCTTGACCTCCTTGAAACCCGGCAGAGGCACGGCTGCCGGGCGGTCCGCCTGCGTGACCGTGTCGCCGACCTTGGCTGCACGAAGTTCCTTGATGCCCGCGACAATAAAGCCCACTTCGCCTGCAGACAGGCTGTCGCGTGACTGCGACTTCGGGGTGAATACGCCGATCTGTTCGCACCAGTGGGTTGACCCGGTGCTCATGAGCTGCAGCTTGTCCTTGGGCTTGAGGGTGCCGTCGAAGACCCGGACCAGCATCACTACGCCAACATAGTTGTCGAACCATGAATCGATGATCAGCGCCTTGAGCGGTGCGTCGCGATTGCCCTGCGGCGGAGGTACCCGCGCGATGACCGATTCCAGGATGTCTTCGATGCCGATGCCGTTCTTCGCGCTGGCATGGATGGCGTCCTTGGCATCGATCCCGATCACGTCTTCGATCTCTGCGATCGCCTGTTCCGCATTCGCCGAAGGAAGGTCGATCTTGTTGAGGACCGGGATGACCTCAACGCCCTGCTCGATCGCCGTGTAGCAGTTCGCAACGGTCTGTGCCTCGACCCCCTGCGACGCGTCAACAACCAGCAGCGCACCTTCGCAGGCCGCCAGCGAGCGGCTGACCTCGTACGAGAAATCCACATGTCCCGGCGTGTCGATGAGGTTCATCGCATACGTTTCGCCATTGCGCGCCTTGTAGCGCAATGCAGCGGTCTGGGCCTTGATGGTGATGCCTCGTTCGCGCTCGAGGTCCATCGAATCAAGCACCTGGGCTTCCATTTCCCGGTCCGACAGGCCACCGCAGAATTGGATGAACCTGTCCGCAAGCGTCGACTTGCCGTGGTCGATGTGCGCGATGATGGAAAAATTTCGGATGTGGCTCTGGGGCATGGATAAACGAAAAGGGTGCCTGAGGCACCCTTCCGTGGACAAACATCATTTTACCGCAAGCTGCGTCCGCAAGCTGGCTGCGTCGAGGAAATAATGACAGATTTCCCGGCCATCCTCGTGGGTGAGAACGGGTACCCGTTCCCCGTGCAGTTCTTCCAGTGCCGGATCGGCATCCACGTCGACAATCCGGAAGCTGAAATCGAGCCCGGGCGCAAGCTCATCCAGCGCGCGGGCCATGTCGTCGCACAGGTGGCAGTAGGTACGCCCGTATAGCACCAGACGCGCGGTCATGGCTTCGCTTGCGAAGGGTCAGCCCTTCTCGCCAAGGCCGGTGACTGTAACGAATATGGCCATGGTTCCCCGCCTGACATGTAGCGTGATGGTAGCGTTTTTGTCCAGGCCGGCCAGCAGCTTGCTGAACTGGGCCACCGACTTAAGTTCGTTCTGCTGTCCCTTGTGCACCAGTGTGAGGAGGACGTCGCCCCGCCGGAAATCACCCCTGACTTCGGGTTTGACTTCCGCCACGAACAGTCCGCCCTGCACTTTCATGTCCCGCTTCTGCTCGGCGCTCAATTCGCCCACCACCAGCCCGAGCCGGTTGGCCGCGACCTCTGCGGGCTTGGACTTGCGCGGAGCCTCACGCGCGGCGAGCTTGTCTTCCGGAACCTCTCCGACCGTGATGCCCAAATCCTTCGCAGCGCCTTTGCGCAGCACCTGCAGGCCGACCCGGCTGCCTGGCCGTGTCGCCCCCACGATGCGCGGCAGGTCGCTGGACGACTCAATCGCCTTGCCGTCGAACTTGACGATGATGTCCAGCGCCTCGATTCCCGCCTTGTCTGCAGGACTGCCTTTTTCAACCTGATTGACCAGCGCGCCCGATGCCTTCGGCAGGCCGAACGAGTCCGCCAGTTCCCGGGTCACCTCCTGGATCACCACCCCTATCCGGCCGCGTGAAACCCTGCCGCTCGTACGCAGCTGGTTCTGGACGTCCAATGCCATGTCGATCGGGATCGCGAAAGACAGCCCCATGAAGCCCCCGGTCCTGCTGTAGATCTGGGAATTCATGCCAACCACCTCGCCGCGCATGTTGAACAACGGCCCGCCTGAATTGCCGGGGTTGATCGCCACGTCGGTCTGAATGAAAGGCACAAAGTTTTCCTGCGGCAGCGAACGGCCCTTTGCGCTGACGATCCCGGCGGTAACGGTGTTATCGAACCCGAACGGCGAACCGATCGCCAGCACCCACTCGCCGACCTTGAGCTTCGCGGGATCCCCCATCTTTACCGCTGGCAGCCCTGCCGCTTCGATTTTGATCAGCGCCACGTCCGTGCGCTTGTCGGCACCGATCACCTTGGCTTTGAACTCGCGCTTGTCGGTCAGCCGGACGTTGATTTCGTCCCCGTTTTCCACGACATGCGCATTGGTCAGGATGTACCCATCGGCGCTGATGATGAAACCCGAGCCCAGCGAGCGGTTTTCGGGATGACGGGGTCCCGGACCCGGTTGCTGGCGTGGCGCGAATCTCCGGAAAAAATCATAGAACGGATCGTTTTCGTCAAGGCCTGGAAACTGGGGGATATTCGGCTGGCCGGGCTGCTGCGCCGATTGGGTCGTGCTGATGTTCACAACGGCCGGCCCCTGCCGTTCCACAAGTTCCGTGAAATCCGGCAAATCACGCACCTGGGCGTGCAGCGACCAGGTGGCTGGCAGCAGCCCGATAATTGCGAGCTGCAGAATTCGCACAAGGTATTTCTTCATTCTAGCCATCCAGGGTTATTGCCGACGATGATACTCAACCGCGTTTGCGATGCGACGCACAGTGACGGGCGGGGCTTCGCCAACGACGGTTACAACATGATTTGCCAGTTCGCGGGTGTAGATATTCACGGCCCCCATATTTGAAAGTCCGGGCCGGACAGGATCATGATGCGTTTCCATCGGCTCGATGAATACCGAAACGGCCGCCAGGCCATCGGAGTAAACGATCTGGTAGACCCGTTGCGATTCGCGCAGGTGCCGCCTGACCTCGACGACTTTCCGGAAGCCTGGAATGCCGGGGCTGACTTTCCAGCCCGATTCAGCCAGATCGACCGGCTCAACCCTGGCATTCTCAACCCGCCACTCTTTCCCCAGCCCGTCAAAACTCGACTTCAGCGCCTTGCGGCTGATCTTCCCGCCGATCGTCAACTGGGTGAAGGCGAACTCTTCCACAGCCTCGTTCTTTTCGTTGAAGATGCGCGCCTTGAGCAACATCCCGCTGCGTGTGTCGGCCCACAATTTGTAGCCGTATCGCAGATCGTCCTTGGGCTTGAGCACGATCGCCTGACAATCGAACCCGGCAATGCGCACCGTTTCACCTTTTGATATGACGTACTGCTCTGACAGACTGGAAATCTGGGCCGGCAGCAGTGCCGGGAAACTGCGATGATCGGAGCGCCGGTCCACCTTCACGGTCAGGCTGTCCGGCAGATAGCACTTGATCTCGTCTCCATTGCGCACCACTTCGCGGCGCATCCCGTCCAGCGCCTCGAGCTTCTCGGTGTCGACGGCGCCATCGACAAGACGCACGATATGAGACGACTCGCTTTGCTGGCCGTGCCGGTACACGAAGGTGCCTGAATAGCTGAGTTTCTTCGATGCCGCGTAAATCTTCTCCAGCCATGCTGCGGCATCGGGAGCCCCTGGCGTCTGCGGCTGCGACAAAGCCAGACCGGGGATCAGCAGGAGCAGCAGTACAACCGCCCTCATCTGGAACGCGTGGAGTCGGAAACGGTGCGCACGTAAGGCGCGACGCCCTGCAGGGTACTGCGTGGCGAATAATTCTGGTGTGCGAGCAGATAGTCGTTGGTTTCGCTGGGGTGAGGCACGTTCTGGCTCTCGGATGGGGCCGGAACGACAGTTTTCGCCGCCTGGGCGATCTGCGCGGTTTGCGACACCCCCGGCTGTTGCGGGGACAACGCGAGCCAGCCAACCAGGCTGACTGCGGCCAGACTGGCCGCCGCTGATAGCGCGACCCATTGGCGCTTCTGCTCTGGCGGTCGCTTCGGCGCCGCCGAAGGGGCGAGTATCGTGGGCTCCCTTTCCAGTCGTGCAGAAAAACGCGCCGAAAAGTCACGCGAAAGCCCTCCTGTATCGCGCAGCGCATCTCCGATCAGGTGGTATTGCCGCCAGGTTCCGAGCGCTTCCGGATCCTCGCGCATGGCATGCAACGGCCCCGCGATTTCGTCGTCGGGCAGTTCGCCGTCCATCAAGGCAGAAATTTGAGATTTCATGGGATTACCATCTCCTGTCATTGCCGGTATCAAGCAACGGCTTCAACTTTTCGGCAATCGCCTCCCGCGCACGGAAGATCCGCGAGCGTACCGTGCCGATCGGACAATTCATGATCTGTGCAATATCCTCGTAGCTCATTCCTTCGATCTCGCGCAGCTGGATCGCCGTGCGCAGTTCTTCCGGCAACGATTCCATCGCGGAATTCACGGTATCGCCGATTTCCCGCGTGAGCATCAGGCTTTCAGGCGTGTTGATGTCGCGCAGCTGCTCCCCCTGCTCAAGCCCCTCCGCTTCCTCGGCATCCACGTCCGTGGTCGTGGGTGCCCTGCGCCCCGCCGCCATCAGGTAGTTCTTCGCGGTATTGATCCCAATCCTGTAGAGCCAGGTATAAAAGGCGCTATCGCCACGAAAATTCGGCAGCGCCCGATACGCCTTGATGAAGGCTTCCTGTGTCACGTCTTCCACCTCGGCCGAATCACGAACGAACCTCGACAACAGCCGCGCGAGCCGGCGCTGATACTTCTCGACCAGCAACCCGAACGCGCGTTTGTCACCCTTCTGGGCGCGCTCGACCAGTTGTTGGTCGATTTCACGATCCGCCATACTCAGGCGCCCCCGCCCAGCTGAGCAAGTTCCGCAATCAGTAGATGCCCATGTATCAAAGACAGGTATCCGTAGAAATAGTTCTTTCGATCGTTACGCAGGTGCGACCCGCCGGACGTGGAAACGGAAGCGCGCCCCAGAGAGCCCAAAGACGCAGGTGCCGAAACGCTTCCGGCCTAAGCATATCCCGGGCCACAAGAATTGTGCGCCCGCCTCCCCCTTGCCCCTTCAGGCCGATAACGACCAGCCAACGACTGACATAGCGCCTGGGTGCGATGGTATCGGCGATCTCCCGGCCGTTGCGCAGGAGCACCACCAGACTTCCGTCGTTCCCCAAGCGCAGAACCGCCGGCGAGTGCGGCGCAACATTCAACGTCGTTTGACGGACGGCCCGGAGTCCGAGCAATGCCAGTATGACAAGGCAGACCACTGCCGGGAGGAATGGAAGAACGACCAGGAGGATGAGGCCCGCAACCGCATGTACGGCGACAGTCAGGCCAGTCAGGATCGGCGAGCCGCCCAACTCCACCCGAAGTGGCGGTGCGCCGGTCAAAGACGTGAAAAAATCAGCGTGCCGTTCGTGCCGCCAAATCCGAAAGAATTCGAAAGGGCCGTGCGAATCGTCATATTGCGGGCAGTATTCGGCACGTAGTCGAGATCGCACAGCGGGTCAGGGTTTTCCAGGTTGATCGTCGGAGGCGATACCTGGTCGCGAAGTGCAAGGATACTGGCAACCGCCTCGATGCCACCTGCGGCCCCCAGAAGGTGTCCGGTCATCGACTTGGTCGAATTCACGGCCACGCTTTTCGCCTGCTCACCCAGCAGCTTCTTCACCGCCTTCGTCTCGGCGATGTCGCCAAGCGGGGTCGAAGTGCCATGCGCATTGATGTAATCAATGCTGCTGGCGTCCAGACTCGCGTCGCGCAAGGCATTGCGCATGCAGCGGAACGCGCCATCGCCATCCTCCG
>JBBQVP010000038.1:0-26734 GCA_038211455.1 Burkholderiales bacterium | reverse complement strand
GTACCTTGCAGCCAGGCGGGCAGCTGCGATATCATGATATCAAATAAATCCGCCGGAGCCGGCCATGGCCCAATTCATCGTTCGAGACCTGGAAGATGACGTAAAGACGCGCCTCAAGAAGCGCGCCGCGCAGCACAAGCGCAGCATGGAGGAGGAGATCCGCCACATTCTGCGCAACGCCGTCAGGGAGCAGAATCGGCCTGCCGCAAAGCTGGGGTCGCGGATTGCCGCGCGCTTCGCGGGATCCGGCCTGACGGCCGATCTGCCGGAACTGCGCGGCCAGCCCCCGCGCGCGGCGCGGTTCGACAAGTGATCATCCTCGACACCAATGTGCTTTCCACGCTGATGCGCACGGAACCCGAGTCTTCGGTGGTTGCGTGGCTGGACCGCCAGCCCGCCGAATCGGTCTGGATCACCAGCATCACGCTGTTTGAGGCGCGTCTCGGCCTGGCGCTGCTTCCGGCAGGCCGGCGGCGGCAGGCGCTGCAGGCGGCCTTCGCCGAACTTCTGGAACTGGACCTGGAGAACCGGGTCCTCGATTTCGACAGTGCCGCCGCCACCGAAGCCGCGACGCTCGCAGCCGCCCGACAGCACGCCGGCCGCCCCGTGGACATGCGCGACACGCAGATCGCCGGGATCGCGCTCGCGCGGCGCGCCACGCTGGCCACGCGCAATCTCCGGCATTTTGCCGACCTGAAGATTCCGGTTGTGGATCCCTGGACGGCCGGGGCTTAGCCCGGGATCACCTCAGGATGAACACGGTAACGCAAGCCTGGATCCGGCACGCTCTACAGCATCCGGTCGCGGTGAGCATTCTCCGACAGGTACGGCCGCTGGCCGTTTCGCCCTGGTACCCGCTGCTCGCCGGTGCATTGGCGTTCGCAGGCGGTATTTCCATGACGGTGCCCAACGCGCCGCTCGTTTGCGCCCTGGTGGCGCTCGACACCGCGCGTTGGCGGCGCATCGCCTTTTGCATGGCGACAGGCTCGGCACTCTCGACGGCGCTCATCGCGTTCCTGATCGAGCACTGGGGACGCGAACTGCTGGCAAACACGTTTCCGGAGGTCCTGGCCTCCAGCTACTGGAGCCATCTGATCACGTGGGTCGACGCGTGGGGCATTGCGGTGCTGGTCGTGGTTACCGCCCTGCCCGTGAGCCAGACACCTGCCGTGTTTGCCGCGGCGTTTCTCGGCATGTCCACTTCCGTCATATTCCTGGCGGTGCTGGCCGGCAAGGTCGTGAAGTACGGAGTCCTTGCGTACCTCACGACCCGCTCGGCGCACGCATTCGACGCGGATTTCCTGGCGCCGTGAGCTTTCGCCCTTGGCGCGAGGCCGTGGCGAAGAAGGAGCGGCGAACGATAATGCACAGTCGCGTAACAGGTCCCCGCAGTCTTCAAGCCGGCATCGGATCGACTTCCTTCGCGATTCTGCGGGCGATTGTCTTCTGCGCGATCTTGAGGTCGTAGGCGGTCTGGAGGTTCAGCCAGCTTTGCACGTCGCCGCCAAAGTAGCGCACCAGCCGCATGGCGGTATCGACCGTGACGCCGCGGCGTTCAAGGACAATGTCGTTGACGCGCGACGCGGGTACATTGAGTGCCTTCGCCAGCGCATTGGCGCTCAGCGCGAGTGGCTTCAGGTAATCCTCCCGGAGGATCTCTCCCGGATGGATCGGGCGCATTGCGTTATTGGGTGCGGGTACGCTCATCTTTGCCTCTCAGTGGTAATCGACAATCTCTGCGTCGAACACGCCTTCAGCTGTCCAGACGAAGCACAGCCGCCATTGTTCGTTGATGCGCACGCTGAATTGTCCGCGCCGGTTTCCCGAAAGTTTCTCCAACCGATTTCCGGGCGGAACCCGTAGCGCGTCAAGCGTGGCGGCGCTATCAAGCTGCTGCAGTTTGCGCGTAGCGACATTCGCAATATTGGCGAATCTGGCGACACGTTCTCCACCGAAAAGTCGGGCAGTTTCGGCGCAGCAGAAGGACTTGATCACCGCGCCATCGTATACCGTTTAACGGTAAACGGCAACAATTTGGCCGGAGCTTCCTGACGCCATCGCCGATACTGCGCCCGTAGTCGCCAAGGACAAACTATTCAGGATCCATCGGGCGAAGATTCCCCAGCAGCGTGGGCACCAGTTCGGTCACGGTGGGGTGGATGTGCACTGCACGCTGGATGGTGGTGTAGGGCTTTTTCGCGTACATCACGTCGAGCAGGGTGTGCACGACCTCGTCGCCGTTCAGGCCCAGGATCGCCGCGCCCAGCAGTTCCTTGGTGTCCGCGTCGGCCAGCACCTTCATGAAGCCCTGCGTCTCGCCCATCTCGCGCGCGCGTCCCACCCGGGCCATGGGCATTTTCGCGCGCAGGAGTTTGCGGCCGCTCTTTATTGCCTCCATCTCGTTCATGCCGACGCGCCCCAGCGGCGGGTCGATGAACAGGGCGTAGCAGGGGATGCGGTCTGAGATTTTGCGGGGGTCGTCGTCGAACAGGTTCGCCGCGACGATCTCGTAGTCGTTCCAGGAGGTATGGGTGAAGGCGCCCTTGCCGTTGGCGTCGCCCATGCACCACACGCCCTCGGCGCTGGTGTGGCACTGGTCGTCCACGGTGATGTAGCCGCGCTTGTCGGCCTCGACGCCCGCCTTGTCCAGCCCCAGGTCACCGGTGTTGGGCAGCCGGCCCACGGCGAGCAGCAGGTGGCTGCCTTCCGCGATCGGCTCGCCGCCCTTGCACTCAAGGCCAACCACGATGCGCTTGCCCTTCTGCTTCAGTTCCATGCACTCGGCGCCGGTGCGGATCTGCACGCCTTCGCGTTCCAGCACCGCGCGTATCTCCGCGGCCACATCGTCATCCTCGCGCGGCAGAAGCTTGTCCGAGCGCTCCACCACGGTGACCTTTGCGCCGAAGCGCCGGTAGACCTGCGCGAACTCCAGGCCGATGTAGCTGCCGCCGATGATGACCAGGTGCTCGGGTACCTCGTTCAACTCCATGATGCTGCTGTTGGTCAGGAAGGGCACGTCCTTGATGCCCGGGATGTCGGGCACCAGCGCGCGACCGCCCACGTTGAGGAAGATCCGGTCCGCGGTGATCGTTTTTCCATCCACATCCAGCGTGCGCGGCGCGGTGAACTTTGCGTGGCCGCGGATCAGGGATACGTTCTTCATTCCGCCGATCCAGCCCGTGAGGCCGTCCACAGAATGCTTCACCACGCCGTCCTTACGCGCCTTGACTGCCTTCATGTCCACGCTGATTTCGCCGGCGCTGAAACCGTATTCCGCGCCGCGGCGCGCCATGTGGATCGCGCGTGCGCTGCCGACCAGGGTCTTGGTGGGGATGCAGCCGACGTTGACGCAGGTGCCGCCGAGGAGTTTTCGCTCGATGATTGCGGTCTTCAGGCCTTCCTTGTCGAGGCGTGCTGCAAGCGCGGGGCCGGCCTGGCCTGCGCCGATGACGACGGCATCGAAATGTTCGTTCATGGTTCACCTCTGAGGAAAGTGTCTCCAGCCACGACGCAGTGTCGGGCGGTGAGAGGGTGCTTGTTTGAATCGCTACGCGAATTGCCATGCGTGCGCCTGTGCAAGCATACTTCCGTCGCTCGGCGCTGTGGCCGGCTTTGCCGCCATTTCCGACCCGAGATTGCCCGACCAAGGAGACTGCATGCCCGCCCCCGACCCCAAACACCCCCTCCCCGTACCCACCCCCGAAACCCAGCCCTACTGGGACGGCGCAAAAGCGGGAGAACTCAAACTGCAGCGCTGCGACGCCTGCGCACACGTGTATTTCCCGCCGCGCCCGTTCTGCCCGAAGTGCGCGCACAGGAAGGTGAGCTGGTTCAAGGCAAGCGGCAAAGGCTCGCTCTACAGTTATGTGATCCACGAGCGTGATGTGCCGGGGTTCAAGGCGCCGTACTCGATCGCGGTGGTGACACTCGACGAGGGCCCGCGGCTGATGAGCAATATCGTCGAATGCCCTCAGACGCCCGAGGCGCTGCAGCTCGATATGCGGCTTGAGGTGGTGTTCACGCCGATCAGCGAGAAGATCTCGCTGCCGCAGTTCAAACCTGCCGGGAGCACAGCATGAAGCCCGGTTCGATTGCGGTCGTCGGCGCGGCCGAGACGACCGAGCTTGGCACGATCCCGGGTACGTCCCAATTGGAACTCCACTGCGACTCCGCGCTGAACGCGATGGAAGACGCGGGCCTGAAGCCCAAGGACATCGACGGGGTGGCCTGCGCCGGCGAGGTCCCCACCAATATCGCCCACCACCTGGGTATCGTGCCGAAGTATGTGGATGGCACGGCCGTGGGCGGGTGTTCCTTCATGCTGCATGTGCGCCACGCCTGCGCGGCGATCAACGATGGCTTGTGCGAAACGGTGCTGATCACGCACGGCGAGAGCGGTCGGTCGATGAGCGGGCGCACGCTGGTGCGACCGGGGCCGTCTTCATTGATCGGCCAGTTCGAATTCCCCTACGGCACGATGGGGCCGCCCACCGCGTTCACGCTGCCGGTGATGCGCTACCTGAAGACCTACGGCGCGACGATGGAGCAGCTCGCCCAGGTCGCGGTGATCCAGCGCGAGTGGGCGGCGAAGAACCCGCGCGCGACCTATCGCGACCCGATCACGGTCGAGGACGTGCTCGGCTCGAAGATGATCGCCTGGCCGTTCACCAAGCTGCTGTGTTGCCTGGTCAGCGATGGCGGCGGCGCGCTGATCCTCACCAAGGCGAGCCGCGCCAAGGACTTCCCGCAAAAGCCCGTCTACATTCTCGGCACCGGCGAAAGTGTGGAAACGCCGATGATCAGCCAGATGGAGGACTTCACCACCAGCCGCGCATTCCGCGTCGCCTCGAAGCAGGCCTTCACCGAATCCGGCATAAAGCACAAGGATGTCGACCACCTGATGATCTACGACGCCTTCGCCCACCTGCCGTGGTTCGGGCTGGAAGACCTCGGCTTCTGCGAACGTGGCGAGGCGCCCGGCTTCATCGCGGCGCGCAACACCGCGCCCGGAGGCAAGCTGCCGCTTAACACCAACGGCGGCGGGCTCTCCTACGTTCACACCGGCATGTACGGCATGTTCGCCCTCCAAGAGTCCGTGCGCCAGGTGCGCGGCACGGCGCCGGCGCAGGTGCCGGGGGTGAAGACTTCGGTCTGCCACGGCGTGGGCGGGATGTTCGCCGCCAGCGGCACGATCGTGTTCTCCAACCAGTTGCCTTAAGGAAGCGCGATGGCAGAAACGCCCGCAGTTACGCCCGCGGTGAAACCCGTGGTGAATTTTGCAGTCGAGGACCGGGTCGGCATCATCACGATCGATAACCCGCCGGTGAATGCGCTCGGGCCAGGCGTGACCGACGGCATCATCGAAGGAGTGGAGAAGTTCGCCACCGATCCCGGCGTGGACGCCATCGTGCTGATCGGTGCGGGGCGCAGCTTCATCGCGGGCGCCGATATCCGTCTGTTCGGCAAGCCGCGGACCACCCCGCGGCGCCGCAGCTACGACGTGATGGACGGCAGCGCCAAGCCGATCGTCGCGGCGATCCACGGCTACGCGCTGGGCGGTGGGCTGGAGCACGCGCTCGCCTGCCACTACCGCGTCGCGGTGCCGAGCGCCAAGGTCGGACTGCCCGAAGTGCTGATCGGCATCATCCCCGGGGGCGGCGGAACCCAGCGCCTGCCCCGGTTGATCGGGCCGAAGGCGGCGATGGAGATGATCGTCAGTGGGCGGCACGTCCCGGCCGCCGAGGCGAAGGCGCTCGGGGTTGTCGACGCGCTGGTTGCCGAGGGTGATTTGCGCGGCGAGGCGATCAGGTTTGCGCAATCGGTGGCTGGTAAGTCGCCGCTTCCGCGGGTGCGTGACCGTAGCGCCGATGCAAGCGCCGAGCCGGGAATGTTCGAGGCGATGCGAAAATCGATCGCGAAGAAGGCGCGCAACCAGAAGGCGCCCTACCACGCGATCGCTGCCGTCGAGGCCGCCACCAAGTTCGCGTTCGAGGCCGGGCTGGAAGAGGAGCGGCGCCTGTTTGCCGAGCTCGAGAATGCCGACGAGGCCAAGGCCCTGCGCTATGCCTTCTTCGCCGAACGCGAGGCGGGCAAGATCCCCGGCCTTGCGAAAGACCTGCCCATCCCGAAACTGAAAACGGCGGCCATCATTGGCGCAGGCACCATGGGCGGGGGCATCGCGATGAGCTTCGCCGACCACGGCCTGCGCGTGAAGATCCTCGACGCCACGCCCGAGGCGCTCGCGAAGGGCATGCAGCGCGTGCGCGACAACTACGCGGTCAGCGTGAAGCGCGGCAGCCTTGCGCAGGCCGAGATGGACCGCCGCCTGCCGCTGATCGAAGCGGTGGATGGATTGGAGGCGATCAGGGACTGCGATGTCGTCATCGAGGCGGCCTTCGAGGACATGCAGGTCAAGAAGGACCTGTTCGCGAAGCTCGACGCGCTCATGAAGCCCGGTGCGCTGCTGCTGACCAACTCTTCGGCGCTGGACATCGACCAGATCGCTGCCGTCACCAAACGGCCGCAGGATGTCGGCGGCGCGCACTTCTTCAGCCCGGCCAACGTCATGAAGCTGCTCGAGGTGGTGAAAGCAAGAGAGACCGCGCCGGCGGTGGTCGCGGCCACGATGAAGCTCGGGCGCGACATCGGCAAGATCTGCGCGGTCGCGGGCAACTGCGACGGCTTCGTCGCCAACCGTTCGCGCGCACCGTTCAACACCGAAATGATCCTGATGCTGGAAGAAGGCGCGCGCCCCGAACAGGTCGACCGCGTGATGATCGACTTCGGTTACCCCATGGGGCCGTTCGCAGTCAGCGATCTGGCGGGCCTCGACATCAGCTACTCGACGCGCAAGCGCCGCGCGGCGGCGGATCCCGCCTACCGCAAGCTGCCGGTGCCCGACCGGCTCGTCGAGATGGGGCGCAAGGGCCAGAAGACCGGCGCGGGGTGGTACCGCTACGAGAAGGGCGACCGCACGCCGCACCCGGACCCGGTAGTCGACGGCGTGATCGCCGAGGTGGCCAGGGAACTCAAGATTGAGCAGCGCAGTTTCTCGGACGCGGAAATCCTGCAGCGCCTGCTGCTCTCTTCGGTCAATGAAGCCTGCAAGATCCTGGAAGAGGGCAGGGCGCTGCGCGCCAGTGACATCGACGTGATGTGGCTGTACGGCTTCGGCTTCCCGCGCTACCGCGGCGGCCTGATGTTCTGGGCCGACACGATCGGCTCGAAGCAGGTCCACGCGACGATCTCGGAATGGCATGCGCGCTACGGGGCGCGCTGGAAGCCCTCAATCCTGCTCGCCGAGCTGGCCGAGAGCAACGCGCCGCTGCGCGAGGCCAAGCCCGGGATGCCGCTGTAGAGGGCTCGCAGGCGCGAAGGAAAACCCGATGACCGATTCGCCACTTGCCGGAATGCTGAGCTACCTGCCTCACTGGCTGGGGGTGCCGTGGTTCATGCTCGGCAATACGCCGGTCTCCGCCGGGCGCCTGCTCGGGCTGGTGATCATGGTGGTCGGGGTCTGGTGGATCGCTTCGTTGCTGGAGCGGACCATCCACCAGATCGTGATGCGCGGCGGTGGCAGCGAAAAAGGCGCCTCGGCCGTCTACGCCTGGGCGCGGGTGGTGCGCTACCTGGTCTGGATCCTCGGCACCATCGTCGGGCTTAACTACGTCGGCTTCGACCTCTCCAGCCTGGCGCTGGTGGGCGGCGCGATCGGCGTGGGGATCGGTTTCGGCCTGCAGAACATCGTCAGCAATTTCGTCTCCGGGATCATCATCCTGCTCGAGCGCACGCTGAAAATCGGCGATTTCGTCGACCTGCAGTCGGGCGTGCGCGGCAAGGTGCGCGAGATCAGCTTGCGTTATACGCGGGTGACGACCAATGACGACGTCGACGTCATCGTGCCGAACTCGGAGTTCATCAACGGCCGCGTCACCAACTGGACCTTCGAGAACCGCGTGCGCCGCATGCGCATCCCGTTCGGCGTGGCCTATGGCGTGGACAAGGACAAGGTAAAGGCCGCGGGGCTGCGCGCCGCGCGGAAGGTCGAGGGCACCGTGCTGGGGGCGAGCAGCGACCCCGACGTCTGGCTCGTGGGTTTCGGCGATAGCAGCCTCAATTTCGAGCTTGTCGTCTGGGTGGGCCCGGACCTCGTCGCGCGGCCCGGCAGGACTGAGGCCGCCTATCTGTGGGCGATCGAGGACGAACTGCGCGCCGAGGGCATCGAGATCCCGTTCCCGCAGCGCGACCTGCACGTGCGCTCGGGCACGCTGGATGTGCGGGTCAGTCGTGCGGCGTGCGACGCAGACAAGTAAGCCGCTGTTTACATATACGAAAACTGTATCAGTATCGATACACAAACTGACGTACAGGCCTCTACGGCGCTAGAGTTAGTTCAAATAAAGTTTCGGATTGTCCCGGCCGCGCGCCTCAATCGCCGTGCTTGCCGCCTTTGTGGCCCTTGCCGTGGTTTTTGTCGTGGCCTTCGTCGTGGTCTTTGTCGTGCTTGTCCTTCTTCTCCTTCTTGTACTTCACGGGCTTGTATTTCGCGTCGTGCTCCCAGTGGCCTTCGTGACGATAGTAATGGCCGCCGCGCTCTTCCCAGCGGTCCGGCGTCCACAGATAGCCGGTGCGCTGGATGATCGGACGGCCGCGCACCCACACGTGGCGCTCGCCGGTCCAGCCCCAGTAGCCGGGGGCCCAGACGTATCCGGGCTGTATCACCGGGACGGCTTCTTGCTGCGGCGCCGGGGGCGCGAGGCTGATAGTCACGTTGATCTGGGCGAAAGCCGGGGCTGACAAGCTCGCGGTTGCGGCAAGCAGCGCGGTGAGCAGCAGGCTTCGAACGGGGGTGGCTGGTTTCATGGTCGATTCCTTTTCAATGGGCCATGGTCACCCGGCGAACGCTTGTGGTCAGTGCGCTGGCGTACGCAGCGCTTGCGCGCGCAACTCCGCGCAACTCCCCGGCGCCGCGCCCCTCAGCCGGGTAGCGTCGCCTTCGTGCCGAAGAAAAACCACTCCGCGCCGGTGTCGGCGGATTCCTTGGGCAGCACGATGTAGCCGTCCTCCGGCGCGGCGATGATCCGGCCATCGGCCAGCTTCGCCATCGCCTCGCCCTTCGTGACGGGATCGAAATGCCGCCAGGGCTTGGTGAGTTCCGCGCCGGCCTCGCGCCGGTAGACGCTCCGCATTTGCACGCTGCGTTTGCCGCCGCCGGATTCCGCGGCCGGGCCCGCGGTGTCGGTGATGCCCAGGTGTGCCATCGCGCGCAGGATTGCGCGATAGCCGATGTCCGCCGCGTCGGCGTTCAGGTGGTTGCCGCATTCGAGCGTCGCGGCAATCGCGCCGCGCGCGCGCGCGTACTCGGTGGTGCCCTGCGATTCCTTGCCGGCTTGCGCCACGCCGAATGCGTCGCTCCAGCCGCACACGAAATCGGCTACGCCGAGCGCGGTCGCAAAGGCGGTTTCGCGCGGGTCCTTCGGGTCGAGGAAGATGAACGGGCCGCCCTGCGAGGTGTAGGAATGCAGGTCGAGCAATACCTCGGTCGCGTCGAGCACGCCGCAGACGATGGGGTCGAGGTGGTCCTCGTAGCAGCGCTTCTCCTCCTTCGGGAAGAGATAGCGGTTGAGGTTGCGCTCGACAAAGCGCACGCCTTGCGCGTAGGCCTTCGGGTTGGTCACCGGGACGAGCCGCAGTGTGCCGCGCGCCAGCACTACCGCGCCGTTGTCGATGTCCTCGATCAGGCGGCGGATCGCCTCGGCCCCGCAGCGCTCATTGCCGTGCACCGCGCCAAGCACGCTGAACGCGGGGCCGGGTTCAAGGGTTCGGTAGGTGACGATCTTGACGGTCATGGCATCGCTTCCGTTGGTCAGGGCCGGGGCGCGGCGTCTGCGGCCTGCCAGCCGCCGCCGAGCGCCTTCATGAGGTCCACGCTCGCCGCGAGCCGCGCCTGCCGGTTGCGCACGAACGCGAGCTCGGCGTCGTTTGCGTTGCGCTGCGCATCGAGCACCTCCAGGTACGCAGAATACCCCGCGTCGTAGCGCAGCCGCGCCAGGTGCAGGGTGCGACGTGTCGCATCGACCCGCGCCTGGTAATCGGCTTCTGCCGCGCCCGACTGCTGGGCGTTCGACAGTGCGTCGGCGACTTCGCGGAACGCGCTTTCGATGCTCTTCTGGTAGCCGGCCAGCGCCTGGCGCTCGCGCGCGATTGCCGCATCGGTGCGCGCCTGGAAGCGCCCGTGGTCAAAGATCGGGAGCGTGAGCGCGAAACCAAGCGACCAGATGTTCGAGGTGCCCTGGACGAGCGAGGAGAGCGCCTTGCTCTCCCAGCCGTCCGAGCCGGTCAGCAGGATGGTCGGCAGCATCGCCGCCTTTGCCACGCCGATCTGCGCGTTGGCGGACACCAGCGCCTGCTCGGCCACGCGGATGTCGGGCCGGCGCTCGAGCAGCGCCGAGGGCAGGCCCGCCGGTGGCAGGGGCGGGACCGGCAGGGCGAGCAGGTCGCGCGGCGCGCCGGTGGCATCGGCCGGCACCGCGAGGTCCAGCTTGCCGGCGAGCGTAGCGAGCTGGTGCTCCGCCAGGGCGCGCTGGCGCGCGAGTTCCTTCAACTGGCTGGCGCTATCGGCGCGCGCGCTGATCGCCTGGCTGACATCGAGGTCCGAGGCGACGCCGCCCTTCGCGCGACGGCGCACGTAGTCGAGCGCTTCGTCACGGCTGGCCAGCGTCTGTTGCGTGACCCCGATCTGGGCGTCGAGTGAGCGCAGCGAGAAAACCGCCTGCGCAGTCAGCCCGGCGAGCGAAAGCGAAACGACATCCTTCGCATAGCGCGTGCCCAGCGCCTGCGCGCGCACCGCCTCGACGCCGCGCCGCAGCCGGCCCCAGAAATCGAGCTCGAACGAAGTGGACGCCGTGAGGCGCACATTGTTCCTGACCGCCGGCACCGTACCGGGCAGCGGCGTGGCGAGCGTGGAACTGATGCGCGAGCGCGTCGGCGCGGCGTTGAGGTCGATCTGCGGCAGGAAGGTTGCGCCGGCCTCGCGCAGATTGGCGTCGGCTTCCTCGATGCGCGCGACCGCGAGGCGGATATCGCTGTTTTTCTCCAGCGCGCTGGCAATGAGTTCGTTCAGCTTCGCGTCGCCGTACAGGGTCCACCAGTCGCGCTGCAACGCCGCGCCTCCCGTGCCCGTCGTACCGGGCGCAGCGGCCGGGTAGTTCTGCGGCAGGTCCACGTCCGGACGCGCATAGTCCGGGCCGACCGGCGCGCAGGCCGTGGCGAGCAGTGCCGCGGCGCAAGCGGACGTGGCGACATATTTCCGCATCACGGCCCACCCACTTCGGTGGGCACGGCTTCCTCCTCGGGCGGCTTGGGCTTCTTTTTCCCCAGCAGCACGAAGAACAGCGGGATGAACAGGGTCGCGATGAAGGTGGCCGCGAGCATGCCGCCGAACACGCCGGTACCCATCGACTTCCTTGCGGCGGCGCCCGCCCCGGAGGCCAGCACCAGCGGCAACACGCCAAGCACGAAGGCGAGCGAGGTCATCACGATCGGGCGAAAGCGCAGGCGCGCGGCCTCCACGGCCGAATCCAGCAGCGACATGCCCTGGGCCTGCTTCTGCGCGGCGAACTCGACGATCAGGATCGCATTCTTTGCCGCCAGCGCGATCAGGGTCACCAGGCCGATCTGGAAGTAGATGTCGTTCGTCATGCCGCGCAGCAGGATCGCGACCAGCGCGCCGAGCACCGCGAACGGCACCGAAAGCAATACCGCGACCGGCAGCGACCAGCGCTCGTACAGGGCGGCGAGGATCAGGAACACCATGATGAGCGCGAAGCCGAACGCGAACACCGAGGCATTGCCGATGCGCCTTTCCTGGAAGGCCTGCGCCGACCACTCGAGGAAATAGCCCGGCGGCAGCGTCTTGGCCGCGACTTCCTCGACCGCGGCGATGGCCTGGCCCGAGCTGATGCCGGGCCCGCCCGCCCCCAGCATCTTGGCCGCGAGGAAGCCGTTGAAGCGGTCGAACTGTTCCGCGCCGACGCTTCGCGAGACGCTCAGCAGCGCCTTCAGCGGCAGCATCTCTCCGCTGGCCGCGGATCGCACGTAGACCGCGCCGAGGTCCTCCGGCTTCGCGCGGAACGCGGCCTCGGCGGAGATCTGCACCCGGAACGTGCGCCCGAACTTGTTGAAATCGTTCACGTAGAGCGAGCCCATCGTGCCCTGCAGCGCGTCGAACACGTCGTTGATCGGGACGCCGAGCGCGAGCGCCTTCTCGCGATCGACTTCGACGCGCAGTTGCGGCACCGTCGGGCGGAAAAAGGTGTTGATGCCGGTCAGTTCCGGGCGCTTGCGCAGTTCCGCGGTGAACGCCTGCAGCACCTCGGCGAGCTTTTTCGGGTCGCCGCTGACGCGGTCCTGTATGTAGGCCTCAAAACCGGCCGACTGCCCCAGCCCGCGGATCGGCGGCGGGTTGAAGAGCAGCGCGATGCCATCGCGCAGGCCGCCGTTCTTCATCGCGTTGTAGGCGATCACGTCATACGAAGAAGCGGCGCGTTCGTCCCACGGGTGCAGGGTCACGAACATCGTGCCGGCGTTGGTCTTGTTGCCGCCGCCGATCAGGTCGAAGCCGGTGATCGAGAACACGTGCTCCACCGCGGGATGGTCGGCCAGGGTTTTCTGCACGCCTTCCCCGAACCGGCCGGTACGCTGCAGCGTCGCCCCGTCGGGCAGGATCATCGCGCCGTACAGGAACCCCACGTCCTCGGAGGGAACGAAGCTGCGCGGCGTCGTGCGGATCAGCCACACGGCGCCTGCGAGGATTGTCGCGAACACCAGCAGGGCGATCACGCCGTGCTTGAGTATGAAGCGCACGCCGGCGATATACGCCTGTGTCATCCCGGCAAAGCCCAGGTTGAAGGGGCGGAATATCGGCGATTCCTTGTGGGTGGGCTTGAGCAGCAGCGCGCACAGCGCGGGCGTCAGCGTGAGCGCGACCAGGCCGGAGATGATCGCGGCGATGGCGACCGTGACGGCGAACTGCTGGTAGAGCTTGCCGGCAATGCCCCCGAGGAAGGCCACCGGGATGAACACCGCGCAGAGCACCAGCACGATGGCGACGATCGCGCCCGACACTTCCTTCATGGCCTCGATCGCCGCCTGGCGCGGCGTGAGCCCGCGCTCGCCCATCAGGCGCTCGACGTTCTCCAGCACCACGATGGCGTCGTCGACGACGATCCCGATCGCGAGCACCATCGCGAACAGGGTCAGTGTGTTGATCGAAAAACCGAACGCGTAGAGACCCGCGAACGCGCCGATCAGCGAGATCGGCACCGCGATGATCGGGATCAGCGTCGCGCGCCAGCTCTGCAGGAACACGAACACCACCAGCAGCACCAGCCCCGCGGCAATCAGCAGGGTGTGGATGACCTCGGTGATCGAGGCCTGCACGAAGCGCGTGGTGTCGAACGGAATGATGTAGCTGATGCCCTGCGGGAAGGTTTTCGAGACTTCCCCCATCGTCACGCGCACTGCCTCGGCGACCTTCAGCGCGTTGGCGCCCGATTGCAGCCAGATCGCCGTGCCGATGGTCGGCTTGCCGTCGACGGTGACGAACTGATCGTAGGTTTGCGCGCCCAGCTCCAGGCGCGCCACATCCTTCAGGCGCAGCACGCCGCCCGCGCCGCCCGAGCGCAGGATGATCTCGCCGAACTCGCGCGGATCGGCCATCCGGCCCTGCGCGGTCACGCTGTAGACCAGTTCCTGCCCGGGGGGCGCGGGTTCGGTGCCGATCTTGCCGGCGGCGTACTGCGCGTTCTGCGCGCGGATGGCGTTCGCCACGTCAGTGGTCGTCAGCCCGAGCTGGGCCATCCTGTCGGGCCGCAGCCAGACGCGCATCGAGTAGTCGCGCGCGCCGAAGATCGTCGCGTCGGCCACGCCGGGCACGCGCTTCAGGATGTCCAGCACGTTGACCGTGATGTAGTTGGACAGGTAGAGCGTGTCGTAGCGCGGGTCGGTTGAGCTCACCGCGACGGCCATCAGGATGTCGTTCGAGCGCTTCTGCACCACCACGCCGGTACGCCGCACGTCGTCGGGCAGGCGCGGCAGCGCGATCTGCACGCGGTTGTTGGTCAGGATCGTCGCGTTGTTGATGTCGGTGCCGACTTCGAAGGTTGCCGTGATGGTCAGCGTCCCGTTCGAGGCGGAGCTCGAGCTGAAGTACAGCAGGCCCTCGATGCCCGAGAGCTGCTCCTCGATCGGCGCGGCCACCGTGCGCGCGAGCGTCTCGGCGCTGGCGCCGGGGAAGTTGGCGGTGATCGTCACCGTGGGCGGCGCGATCTCGGGATACTGCGCGATCGGCAGCACCTGCGACGCGATGAGCCCGGCCAGCGTGATGACGATCGATATGACACCGGCAAAGATCGGCCGGCTGATAAAGAAGCGGGTCATGCCGGGGCCCTAGTTCTTTGCCGCGGGAGGGGCAGCCCTGGGTGGCGCTTTGTCGCCCGGTGGCGCGTTGTCGCCCGGCGCAGCCTTGTCACCCGCTGGCGCGGCGGTGACCGGCGAGCCAGGGCGGATCTTCAGGAGGTTGTCGACGATCACCCGGTCGCCGGCCTTCAGGCCGGAGGTGACCATCCAATCGGCGCCCACCCAGGGGCCGAGCTGCACCGGGTGCAGGGCCGCTTTGCCCTCGCCATCAAGCACAAAGACGAACGCGCCCTTCTCCGTCTGCTGCACCGCCGGCTGCGGCACGAGAAAGGCGTTGTCACGCTCACCGGCGACCAGCAGCACGCGCACGAATTGTCCTGGCAGCAGTCGCTGGTCCGGGTTGTCGAACTCGGCGCGCATCTGCAGGGTGCCCAGACGCGGATCGATCTGGCGGGCGGTAAAGTTGAGCCGCCCCTTTTCTGCATAGCTGGCCCCGTTAGGCAGGACAAGGCGAAGGTCGCTCGCCGCGCCGCGGGCGAGGCGGCCGCCCGGCAGGCTGGCGAGGTCCGAATCCGACAGGCTGAAGCGGACCCAGATCGGGTCGACCTGGTTGATCGTTGTCAGCAGGCTGTCGGCCCCGGCCGATACCAGGCTGCCCTCGGACCGGGCGACCCGGCCGCTGACGCCGGCCACCGGCGCGGTGACCTGCGTGTAGGAGAGATTCAGTTCGGCCTGCTTCACGCTGGCTTCGGCCACCTGCAGCGTGGCATCCGACAATCTGAGGGTCGAGGTAGCGTCGTCGTACTCCTTGCGGCTGATCGCCTTTTCGTCGGCCAGCGACTTGAGTCGCGCCGCCTCGCGTTTCGCCTGGTCGTTGCGCGCGCGTTCCTGCGCGAGCTGGGCGCGTGCCTGCGTCAGCGCGATCTCGAAAGGTGCCGGATCGATCTGGAACAGCGGTGCACCGGCGCGCACCACTTCGCCTTCCTTGTACAGGCGCTTCAACAGGATGCCCGTGACGCGCGCGCGCACTTCGACCTCCTTGGATCCCTCGACCTGGCCGACCAGCTCGAGCCGCAGGGGCACGCGCTGCGGCTTCGCTTCGAGAATCCTCGCCTGCGCGGCGGGCGGGGGTTTTGGTGCGGTGTCGGGGGCCTTCTTCCCGCAGGAGGACAGGACGGTGGCCAATGCCAGGAAGGCCAGGAAGCTCAGGCAGGACGGCAGGCCCGGTACGGTGGTGCGCAGGTTGCGGGAAATCATGCTTTTGTGACGGGTAACGGGGACAAGTCGGCGACTATACACAATCAAACTGCAACTCCGGTTCTCCTGTCGGACAGGGGGGTAAAATGCACTCCCATGGGGCGCTGCACGTTGCGGCGCTTCCGGACCCTCCGCCATCACACGACCAGGCACGAATGAAACAGAAACTGTTTTGGCTGCTCCTCGTCCTCGCAGGCGCGGCGCAGGCGGCACCCGGGGCGGCCACCGCCCCGCAGGAACTCAAGCCGGTTCCGCAGGAGGCGCGCGCTGCGCACGTGGCCGCCGAAGTGCTGACCCGTTATCACTACACCGGCACGCCGCTCGACGCGGCGCTATCCAACCGGATCTTCGACCAGTACCTGAAGATGCTCGACGCAGAGAAGCTGCTGTTCGTGCAGGCCGACATCGACAAACTTTCCGCCCACCGCGCCGGGCTCGGCGAAGCGATCGTCAAGGAGGATCTCTCGGTTCCGTTCGCAATGTTCAACCTCTACCGGCAGCGCGTGGCCGAGCGCTTCACCTATGCACGCGGCCTGCTCGCCAAGGGGTTCGATTTCCGCAAACCGGAGGGCTACCAGTTCGCGCGCGACAAGGCGGGCTGGGCAAAAAGCGAGGACGAGGTGCTGGACCTCTGGCGCAAACGCGTGAAGAACGATTGGCTGCGCCTGAAGATCGCCGGCAAGAACGACAAGCAGATCGTCGAGCTGCTGGACCGTCGCTACGACACGTTCATCAAACGGATCACGCGGGTCAGGAGCACCGACGCCTTCCAGACCTTCATGAACGCCTACACCACGGCGATCGAGCCGCACACCAACTACCTGGGTCCGCGGGCCGCGGCGGAATTCGATATCTCGATGCGCCTGTCGCTGGTGGGGATCGGTGCCTCGCTGGCCGAACTGGACGACTATGTCACCATTCGCGAGCTGATCCCCGGCGGGCCCGCGATCCTGTCGGGGCTGCTGAACCCGGGCGATCGCATCGTCGGCGTCGCGCAGGGCCAGGGCGCGGCGATGACCGAGATCCTCGGCTGGCGCCTGGACGATGCCGTGGCGCTGATCCGCGGTGCGCCCGATTCCGTGGTGGTGCTCGACATCCTGCCGGCGGATGCCGGGCCGAACGCAAAGCACAAGCTGATTTCGCTGGTGCGCAAGAAGATCAGCCTCGAGGCGCAGGCCGCGAAGGCCACCATCCACGAGGTGACGGACGGGCAGGCCACACGCCGCGTCGGGGTGATCTCGCTGCCTTCGTTCTACGAGGATTTCGCGGGACGGCAGAACGGCACGAAGGATTTTCGCAGTGCGACGCGCGACGTCGTCCGCCTGCTGGAGGACCTGAAAAGCAGGAAGGTCGACAGCCTGCTGATCGACCTGCGCAACAACGGCGGTGGATCGCTTTCGCAGGCGATCGAACTCACGGGGCTGTTCATCGACAAGGGCCCGGTGGTGCAGCAGCGCAATGCGCGCGGCCAGATCTCCGTGGGCAGCGACAACCTGGCCGGCGTGGCCTGGGACGGCCCCTTGGGCGTGCTGATCAACCGGCGCTCGGCCTCGGCCTCCGAGATTTTTGCAGCCGCCATCCAGGACTACGGCCGTGGCCTCATCATCGGCGAGGCGAGCTTCGGCAAAGGCACGGTGCAGAACCTGGTCGACCTCGACCGCATCGCCAAGAACGCAAAGCCGCAGTTCGGCGAACTGAAGATGACGATCGCGCAGTTCTTCCGCATCAACGGCGGGACGACCCAGTTGCGCGGCGTGCAGCCGGATATCGCGTTCCCGGAAGTGTCCGACGTGGAGCGCGTGGGTGAGTCGAGCTTCGACAACGCGCTGCCCTGGGTACAGATCAAGGCGCTGGACTACGCACCGGCGGGCGACATGAAGTCGGTGCAACCGGTGCTGCTCGCGCGGCACGAGGCGCGCGTGAGAGCAGACAAGGATTTCCGCGTGCTGCAGGAGAGCATCGCGGACGCAAAGGCGCAGCGCGACAAGAACCTGGTGTCACTGAACGAGGTGACGCGGCGCAAGGAGCAGGCGGCGCTGGAAGCGCGCCAGGCGGCGCGCGAAGCGGCGATGGACGCGGGCAAGGCGGCGGGCAAGGGTGCTTCGGGCGCGGACAATCCGCTGCGCGACGACGGGCTGCAGTTCGGCGAGCGCAATCTCGCGAAGGAACTCGCGACCGAGAAGGCACGCAAGGCGGTCAAGGATGTCCTGCTGAACGAGGCCGTGCGGATCCTCGCCGATGCGGCTGCGATCCTGCCGGCCAGCCCGGGGCTGGCGGGGATCGTCAAGCCGGGCGCGTCGCTGCTGCCGAACTAGGGCGGCGGAACCAGGGCCGAACCCGCGGTTCTCCGGACCGGGCCGTTCATCAGCAGGTTGGCCACGGCAACCAGGCGCTGTGCGTCCGCCGCAGGGCGGAAATAGTTGATTTTGTGTTCCGCCGTGACAGCGGCACCAGGCACCGACCCACCCGCGACAGTCAGCGCGTTGTCGGCCAAATAAGGCAGGACGTCGCCGTGCACAAAGCCATGCTGCGGGCTATTTTTGGTCAAGGTTGAAGTTCAGCGTGTCTTTCAACATGGCGTGAAATTGCGCTGTTGCGACGAAGCAGGAACGCGCGAAGCAGGCTGGCGTAGTCCCCGTGTGCCGCCCCCTGCACCGAAGGCCTTGCCGCGAGTGCGCGCCGCCATGCCCTCACACGTGGCGTATCGGTGAAGACGCCGAAATCTTCAAATGATTCAAACACATCGAAGTAGCGAAAGATCGGGCCGAACACCGCGTCCACCATGGAAAACCGAACCCCTTCGAAGTACGGGCCCGAACCGAGCACCGACTCGATCTGCTCGAACCGGCTGCGCAGATCAGCAACTTTCCCGCGTAATGCCGCGTCGTCAGTAGCGTTGTAGAGCGCACCAATGACATTGAGAACGGCTGAGCCGAACTCCATCCACCCCCTTTGTTGAGCACGCGCCAGGGCGTCCGCTGGATGAAGTCGTGGCAACGCAGTTTCATCCAGATATTCGCAAATGACGGTGGATTCGAAGACAGGCACGCCGTCCACCAACAGAACGGGCGTCTTGCCAAGTGGCGATATCTTCAGGAACCACGCTGGCTTGTCTGCCAGGTCGATGTCGATCCGCTCAAACGGAATGCCTTTTTCCGCCAATACGATCTCGGCCCTTTGCACATAGGGGCACAGGTTGTGACTGACGAGAACAAGTTTGGAAGTCATGGATGCCCCCTCAAACACTCGGCACAAATCGATCACTGCGGCGAATGGCGAACGCACCGTCACCGATCAACCAGAGGCAAACCGATGCGAGGGTCAGGAAGACAGGGTATTCCCATCCACCATTCGGGCTCGTGAAGACCCAACCATTGCCGAAATGCACGGACGCGGCCGCGAGCATGACCGGCACCAGTAACAGTGAGACCTGCCGGGCGTAAATACCAAGCACCAGCGCGATGCCCCCCAATAGCTCAACTGCAAAAACCGGGTAGGCCAGGAAGCCGGGGAAACCAACACTCTGAAAGAAGTGCGCTGTTCCGGGAAGGGTAAAGACCAGCAGCTTCAACAGGGCGTGCGCGATCCACATGACGCCGAGGCTCACACGCAGCATCGAGGCACCGACCTGGGTTGATTGATACGCTTGATGACGCATTGCAATTCTCCATTTCCATGTTCGAGAGAACTGTTCTCCCGGAAAGCGGGTGCGACCGGCATTCGAAAACAACAACGCCCAACACGAATGCCGGTGCGCCCACCCATGCATTACTTCTTCATCGCGTCCTTGGCCATCGCATCCTTGGCCATCGCGTCCTTCGACATGGCATCCTTGGTCATCGCGTCTTTGGTCATGGCATCGTGCTTCATGCCTTTGGTCATGGCATCGTGCTTCATGCCGTCCTTGGCCATCGTGTCTTTCGACATGTTGTCTTTCTTCATCATGTCGTCTGCTGCATAGGCGTTGGCGCCTGCGAGCATGACGCCGATGGAAAGAAGGGCTGCGGTAGTCTTGATCATGGTGAACTCCTTTGTAAGTGAATGGAAAAAGTGAAACGGTGATGCAGGTTATTCAGCGCAGCCTGATGCTACTCAGCTGCCACCGAACCAGTTGTACCCCTGGTCTTCCCAATAGCCCCCGGGGTAGGTGTTAGTGACGAAAATTGCCTGGATGTGCTTCGGATTCTTGTAGCCGAGCTTGGTCGGCATGCGTAACTTCATCGGAAAGCCGTAGCGTGGAGGCAAGGGCTGTCCATCCCAGGTCAGTGCCAGCAGCGTCTGCGGATGCAGCGCGGTCGGCATGTCTATGCTTGTGTAGTAGTCGTCGGCACACTTGAATCCGACGTACTTGGCGGTGGTGTCCGCGCCGACACGCCGCAGGAACTCCGCGAAAGGAACGCCGCCCCATTTTCCAATGGCGCTCCAGCCCTCGACGCAGATGTGGCGTGTTATCTGGTCGGTCTGGGGCAGCGCTTGCAGTTCCGGGAGCGTCCAGGAGTGCTTTGCCGCAACCATGCCGGTGACTTCGAGGCGGTAGCTGTCGGCATCGACCTGGCGCACTTGGTCTTCCCCATAGTACGCATTGAACGGGAATGGCCTGGTGATCATCGAATCCGGATAGGTTGGCGCGAGCTGGGTGGGGTCGAACAGCCAGCCCTGCGCCCTGTCGTTGAAACGGGAGACTTTCATCAACGCATTCTCAACGCTTGCTTCGTCGACGATCGCGCAACCCGTGAGAAGAGAGAGGCCGCCGAGCGTCAATGAACGTCGCAGGAATAGGCGGCGTGAGGGTTGATCCAGACGGCGCATCGCTTCCTTGACGACAGCGTCGCTGTCGATGGAAAGCTGGCGGGAAGGTTTCTTGATCATTGCGGGGACTCCAGTCTTAGTGGTTGCGAATCATCGTCAAGAGCGTGCGGGGCACCAGCGCCACCATCGTCAGGTGAACGGCTACGAAGGCGACCAGCGCGGCCATCGCAAAGAAATGCACGCGGCGCGCCGTCTCGTAGCCGCCGAGCAGCTCGCGCAGCAGCGGGAACTGCACTGACTTCCAAAGCACCAGGCCCGAGAGGACCAGAAGCAGTGCGTCGACCATGACGAAGAGATAGGCCGCACGCTGCACAGCGTTGTACTGGCGCGGATCGGCATGCGACAGATGGCCTCGCAGCGCGGCGGTGAAGTCGGCGAAGATGGCGCGCGGGGAGAGCGGAAAGAATTTGCGCACGAGCCGCCCGCTGCCGGCGTTGCACAGCAGGTACACCAATCCGTTCGCGGCCAGCAGCCACATCGCCGCGAAATGCCACTGAATCGCGCCGCCGAGCCAGCCCCCCAGCGTGATCGCCTTGGCGATCTTGAAGTCAAAGAAGGGTGCCGCGTTGTAGATGCGCCAGCCGCTCATCGCCAGGATCAGCACCGCAATTGCATTGAGCCAGTGTGTGACGCGAAGCCAGATCGGGTGGATAGGACGTGTATCGTCGGTCATGCTGGTACTCCCTGTGTTGTGGACGGGCCTCCCGCACTCGAGAGGCGGGCGTAGGTTGTACAGCCGACTGGGCTCAATTGCGGCTTGCCATGGGCGCCGTCTTTTCGCCCGCGACCTTGTCCGCATAGAAACGCCGCATCTGCGTCGATATGTAGTCAAGATGGTCTTCGACTGCAAAGTGCCCTGCGTTGAGGCGGTGCATTTCCGCCGTTGGAAGATCTTTCAGGAACGCCTCGCCTCCCGCAGGTGTAAAGAAGATGTCCGTCTGCCCCCAGAAGATCAGCGTCTTTGGCTGCTTATCCCGCAGAAACGCTTGCCACTTCGGGTACAGATCGACGTTGGTGCGGTAGTCGTAGAACAGGTCCAGATTGACCCGTACCGCACCGGGACGCTGCATGTAGGCGGCGTCGGATTCCCAGTTGTCGGGACTGATCAATTCAGGCTTCTCGGCGCCGTGCAGATAGATGCCCTTGATGGCGTCCTTCGTCAGGAAGCCAACCAGCGGCTTCTCAGTTTCAGCCGAACGGTTTTTCCAGAGCGCACCGCGGAATCCATCCCAGACCGCCGTGAAACCCTCTTCGTATGCGTTGCTGTTCTGGACGATCAGCCAGTCGAGCGCCTGCGGGTTGCGGCCAACGACACGGAATCCCACCGGACCGCCATAGTCCTGAACGTAGAGCCCGTAATGATCGAAGCCCTTGGCCTTGAGGAAGTGCTCGACGATCTCGGAGATCCCGTCGAAGGTGTAGCTGTACGACGCAGGGTCGGGAATGTCGCTTTCGCCGAAGCCGGGATAGTCCGGAGCGATGACGTGAAACGTGCCGGCCAGTGAGCGAATCAGCTCGCGGTACTGGTGCGAGCCGGCCGGGAAGCCGTGCAGCAGGACGAGCTTGGGGTTCCGCGGATTGCCCGCCTCCCGGTAGGCAATATTCAGCCCGTCGATCTTTATGGTGCTGTAGGCAACGGTCACGGCGCCGGACCCTGCGATTGCTTCGTTGCCTGCGCCGTGGACTGTAGTCGCCGTGAGGGCAAGCGTGGGGCCGGAAATCAGGAATGCCAGCAAGGTATTGCGTATGAGGTACTTGTACATGATGTTTCCTTCAGGATGTCAGTTGTAGGGTCAATCACCAGCACATGCGGATCAGGCGGCCAACTTCACGCTGATCTTTGGGAAATCGATATCGGTCTGCGCCACGTTGTTGATGTAGTTGGTCAACACGTTGAGCGCCACGTTTGCCACGATTTCAATGACGCTGGCTTCGTCGAAGCCTGCCAGCTTGAGGGTGGCCAGGTCGGCGTCTGACACGCGGCCATGAGCTTCCGCGACGCGTCGTGCAAAACCCAGTGCAGCATCAGAACGCGGGTCACTCGAACGACCCTCGCGAGCGGCATCAATTTCGCTGTCGCTCAGCTTGGCGACATTGCGGCCAAGGTAACCATGGGCGGAAAGGCAATAGTCACAGCCGTTGTATTCGGCAATGGCCAGAGCAATGCGCTCGCGCATTTGCACATTGAGCTTGCCCTTGGCGAGCGCGCCATTGAGTGAAAGATAACCCTCCAATGCGGACGGGCTGTGGCCCACCAGTTTCATCAGGTTTGGTACGACACCCAACTGCTTCTTGACTGCGGCCAACAACGGCTTGGAACCTTCCAGGGACTGCTCGACGGATGGGATGCTGAGACGTGACATGGTCAAACTCCTTTTCAATGAGTGGGGGAACAGGTACTGATATGCCCGGGATCAGCGAACAACCGCGCCGCGGTCGTCGAGATCGCCCGGTTTGACTTCGGGAAAGTCGACCGCCGTTTGGGCAACGTGGTTGACATAGTTGGCGAATATGTTCAGCGCGACGTTTGCAACGGTCTCGATGATCTCGCTGTCGCCAAGACCAGCTGCACGAGCATCCGTCAGGGCGGCGTCGCATACCTCTCCGCGCTCGACCACGATGCTCCGCGCCAGCTTGAGAGCCGCCCTGGTTTTATCGGTGCTTCCGTCAGCACGCCTTGCCTCGGCGATTTCACCTGCGCTCAGACCAGCCTTGCCGCCTGCGTAGGTGTGAGCGCTCAGGCAGTAACCGCACTGGTTGCTTTCCGCGACGGTCAGGGCAATCTGCTCGCGCAGCCTGGCGTCGAACGTTCCCCCGGCCAGAGCGCTGCTTAATGCGAGATATCCGTCAAGCGCCGCCGGTGCGCTGCCGAGCACCCGGTAAAGGTTGGGCACCGAGCCCAGCTCCGCCTGAACGCCGCCAAGGAGTTTCTTGGTCGTCCCGACCGCTAGGGCGGGGTCGATGGGGATAATTCGATTCAATGCAGCTCCTTTGTATCGGTTGCTGATCTTGGTTGACCAGTTTGCCGACCACTAAATGCAAGGGGCGTGCCAGGCCTTTAGGAATCGATAAAACTCATATAAAACAATCGAGTGACATCATTTGAACGCTGGATTCAGAATTACGACATTTCGTACATCTACGAGTACCTGCAGTCGAACTACGAATACTCGTATGAAAATTCGAGATGAAGAAATCTCATGAATGCATCGTTGCTGCTGGAGACCTTGCGAGGGTGCGAGATCCTCGACACACCTCCCGACGGGAGGGGCGAGTGAACCGCGAACGTTGGCTGACCAGCCGACTCTGAGCCGAACCAAACAATTGTTACGCTGAACTACGGCTTTTCGGTGTGGTCGTTCGTGAAGTTTGGCGTATCGCCCCTTGGGGATTTTGGGGGCCGCGCCTCACCAGCCGCCGGTGGCCGCGAGGTGGGGCGAGAGTTGTGCCGGGCCAAACCGCAGTGGCAGGGCGTTCGGGAAGAAGAGAACTTCTCGCACCCGAAATTTCAACAGGCGCTGCGCACCATGGAAGGATGCAACCTCAGGGCCAGCCCACACGATCTCGGCATCGGTGGCGACGTGCAGCAGGTGGCCCTTGTCGAAATCTGCGAACAGCAGCCCTGCGCGCGGATTCACGACAAGGTTGCCGAGGGTATTGAAAAAGAAATTTCCGAGGAAGTCAGGTACGGTCAGCGTAGACGGGTCATTAATGCGCACGAACCCGGACTTGCCGCCGCGATGCGACACATCCACGCCATTTGCACGGTCGTCGCCGGCGCCCGCACGCGGATGTGCGGAGGCGATGAAAAACGTGTCGGCAGCGACGATAATGTCGTGCGCCGCACCACCAAGCACGTCTGTGCGAATCGCACCGCGAGTCTCGCGCAGTCCTGGCACGAATTCGGACGTTCGAGCCTGAATATATTTGGGGCAATTTCCGAAACTCTGGCGCACGTCAACATCAAACCCGCCGTCGTTCACTACCGATACGATGCCATTCAGGCGATTTCGCCGCCGCGTGTGCGGCTCGATGCCAAGAAGTCCGATACTCATTCCCGGCGCAAGCGCCGCGCTCAGCGGCGTAGCTGGATCGGGCAGCGCGTGAATCGCAAGCTGCCTCGGGTCCGGCGAGGTGAGAAATTTCGGTGCGCCTGCAAGTATCGACGCCCACGGGTGCCCGGCAGTATCAAGGTGCCCCGTGACGATGAATGGCAGGTGACGATAGAACTCGCGGTGCTGATCCGGCATGAAGTCGCGGATCACCTGATGGCCGAGGGCGGCGAAGCGTTCGCGCATGCCAACGCGCTCCTGGATCGCGCGCTCGCCCTCGTGAAAGGCTTCGGT
Source organism: Burkholderiales bacterium (assembly GCA_038211455.1). GTDB lineage: Bacteria > Pseudomonadota > Gammaproteobacteria > Burkholderiales > SG8-39 > SZAS-79. Next base: position 1,904 of record JBBQVP010000038.1, on the reverse strand, counting down.
GCTCATCCCGACAATCTTGCGGGTGACCGCATGGTCGAGGCAAGACCAGGCGGCGACGTGATGGAAGCGGGTCTGATCATAGTGAGCACCATGCGGTAGGTGGAACAGGCAGAGGAATCTAGGCCGCGTCAGTCAGGGGGTCAAGGAAGGGGGGAAATCCGCTTCGCACATTCGTCCGCTGTGAGTCGGAAGCAGACGTTCAATGTGCTAGCTGACGGGCGCGTCGCCGGCCGGTGGTTCCTTTTTGTCAGGCGGCACGGGAATCGCCGGGTGCCAAGTTGCCAGTTCGTTGATGCACGCGTGCACGCGCAGGTTTATTCGAAGCGGCGTCTCTACGATGAGCTCGGCTTCCACTACGCCCATCACGTTGTTCAGCCAGCGGTATTTCTCGGCATCGGCCTGAAATGTCGCTGATGCAACGAAACTGTAGCGGGACGCCGGAGCGGGACTCGGCACGCTTATCCCCTGGAACGCAAATCGCAGCGTTGCGGCGTCGTCGGTTGTGATGATCCCATGCATGTCGGGGTTCCAAACGCCATCCGGGCGGCGCCACGGGTGATTTGACCATTTTGCGGTGCCTGTGAAATGTTTTCCGTTCACCACGCCTTCGCCTTGCGCGAACGAATAGGACACCGGTGAGGCCAGGTCTATATATGCGCTCCAAACAACAACAAATTCGCCGTCGAAAAGATGTTCGAGTCGCACGTCAAATTCCCCTCCTGAGTCGGGTGATCACAGGATACTGTGCAAAAGCCACCCTACGAAATAAGTAAATGGCGCTGCGCGGATCCATTGTGCAGCGTCCGTGTTGATTGCCGGCTTGGCACTACAAACGTTTGCCATCGATGTACCGATATTCCTGTGTGAACCCTTGGTAGCCCCACGCGTCCCCGCGAACCTCGTGAATGACGATGTAGCTTGCCGGGTTGAGTTTTCCGACGATTTCTTCAACCGCCGAAAATACCCTTTGAACATAGGCTGCCTTTTCGTCTTTCGTATTCGTGCCCTCGGTCACCTTGATGTCCAGATGGAACGTGCCAATATTTTGAGAGGCAAGGCTCGTGCCTCCGATAAACCAGCGGCTTGCTTCAACGTACTCGACTGCAACGGAGGTAAGTTCCCGCTTTTTCTTGAGTACCTCGGCTGTTACGTCGGTAAGTAGCGTGGCGATCCTGGCTGTTGTGTCCGCGGACTCCGGTGCGCAAAGTCTTGCATTCAGGTACGGCATTTGATTCTCCTTGGATGAGTCAGGTCGATTCTCGATGTGCGCCTTGCAACTGCGAACGCAACGACTTCCGCGAGCGATGCAAAGTCGTCCAGTTAACCCCCGGTCCCGGGCGCACTAAAGGCCCAGCTCGGTGAGACCCGGGTGGCTATCCGTTCGGCGCCCCAGTGGCCACCTGAATTTGCGCTCGAGTTCCTTGATGAACCGGTCGTTGATGCTTGCATGTGGGTCTTGAATCGTGTTGTGTTGGTGATGAAGCTCACCGCCTGTTCCGCAACTACTTGCCGCTGGCCCGTGCCAGCTTCCAGGCGCTGAAGACCCAGCCTTTGGGCAGATGCACCCAGGCCGCACCGATCATTGATTGCAAGTGACGTGCCAGGCTTTTGGAATCTTATAAAGTTTATTTTAAACAGTTTGTTACCGTGTTTTAGCGGCTCAATTCAAAGCAACGAGATCTCGTAAAACTACGAGTCCCAGCAGTCGAACTACGAATACTCGTACAATCATTTGAAATAAAGGGATTCCATTGAGTGAGTCTTTGCGGCTGGAGGCCTTGCGAGGGTACGAGATCCTCGACACACCTCCTGACGGGGCGTTTGATGGAATCGCTGCGGTTGCGGCTGCGTTGTTCCGCGTCCCGATCGCGATCATCAGCCTGGTCGACCATGACCGGATCTGG
>JBBQVP010000037.1:0-27575 GCA_038211455.1 Burkholderiales bacterium | reverse complement strand
GTCTGGTCGCCGTACTTCCAGAACCCGCCCCCGATCACTCGCGCCCCGCCTGCGAACATCCAGGAGTAGAGCTCGTCGAACCCGTATTTGCGCTCGACGATGGCGTACAGCACGCCGAACTTTCCAGCGACGACCTTCGGCAGGTCGGGCCGCCGGATGTAGAAATACCAGGCGGTCACGGCGCCGGAGAGTGCCAGCCAGAACGGCAGCGCCGTCAGTCCGTGCAGCATCATCGCCCAGACGCCGTGGAAGTCCTCGGCCAGTTCGGTCATCACCTCGAGATGCTCCGGCGAGAGGTGTATCGCGCTGCTGAAGAAATCCCCATAAACCACGCTGCCGATCGTCCAGCCCGCCGCGATCGAAGGAATGGCGAGAAGCACCAGAGGCAGCGTCACCACCCAGGGCGTCTCGTGCAGGTGCTTCTTCGTATGCGCGTCCATCCTCTCGCTGCCATGAAAGGTCATGAACACGAGGCGCAGCGAATACAGTCCGGCGAGAAACACCCCGGCCAGCGCCGCCACGTAGGCAAAACCGGCGCCCGGCGTGTCGGAGGCGTGCAGCATCTCGATGATCGTGTCCTTGGAGAAGAAGCCGGCGAATGGCGGGAACCCGGCGTTGGCCAGCGCACCGATCAGCACCGTCCAGTAGGTGATCGGCATGTACTTCCTGAGCCCGCCCATGCGGCGCATGTCCTGCTCGTGGTGCATGGCGATGATGACCGACCCGGCGCCCAGGAACAGGACCGCCTTGAAGAACGCATGGGTCATGAGGTGGAAGATCGCCACCGAATAGGCCGAGGCGCCGAGCGCCATCGTCATGTAGCCCAGCTGCGAAAGAGTCGAATACGCAACCACCCGCTTGATGTCGAACTGGGTGATCGCCACCAGGGCCATCGACAGCCCCGTGATCGCGCCAATCACCAGCACGACCGAAAGCGCCGTTTCCGACAGCTCGAACAGGGGCGACATGCGCGCCACCATGAAAATACCCGCGGTGACCATCGTAGCCGCATGGATCAGGGCGGAAATCGGGGTCGGGCCCTCCATCGAATCCGGCAGCCAGACATGTAGCGGGAACTGCGCGCTCTTGCCCATCGCGCCGACGAACAGGCACAGGCAGACCACCGTCATCAGCAGCCACGGCGTGCCGGAGAAGACCTCGACCGTCTTGCCCGCGACCCCGGGAGCCTGCGAGAACACCGCGCTGTAATCGAGCGTGCCGAAATGCGCGAGCACCAGGCCGATGCCGAGGATGAAACCGAAGTCGCCGACACGGTTGACCAGGAAAGCCTTCATGTTCGCGTAGATCGCCGTCGGCCGGGTATACCAGAACCCGATCAGCAGGTATGACACGAGCCCGACCGCCTCCCAGCCGAAAAACAGCTGCAGGAAGTTGTTCGCCATCACGAGCATGAGCATCGAGAAGGTAAACAGGGAAATGTACGAGAAAAACCGCTGATACCCGGGGTCTTCCGCCATGTAGCCGATGGTGTAGAGGTGCACCATCAGCGAGACGAAGGTCACGACGACCATCATGATCGTGGTCAGACGGTCGATCAGGAATCCGATCTCAAGGCGCGTTTCCCCGCTGGTGATCCAGGTGTAGACACTGCCGTTGTAGACGTTACCCGCCGCGACATCGGCGAAAATCATGCACGAGGCGATGAACGACACAAGCACGGCGAGGATGGTCACGGAATGCGCGCCGGCGCGTCCGATCGCGCGCCCGAACAGGCCCGCGACGATCGCGCCAGCAAGCGGGGCCAGCGGCACCACCAGGTACAGGGTCTTCATCGCAATCATCGTTTTGATCCGCGCGAAGCGCTGCCAGGCAGACGGTTCATGGCCGGGCTCATCCTTTCAGCGAGTCGAGGTCATCGACATTGATGGTGCTGAGGTTGCGGAACAGCACGACGAGGATAGCCAGGCCGATCGCCGACTCCGCCGCCGCCACCGTCAGGATGAAGAACACGAACACCTGCCCCGCGGTATCGCCCAGGTAGTGCGAGAAGGCGATGAAATTCAGGTTGACCGCGAGCAGCATGAGTTCGATCGCCATCAGCAGGATGATCACGTTCTTGCGGTTGAGAAAGATCCCAACCACGCTGATCGCAAACAGCAGCGCCCCGAGCACGAGGAAATGCGAGAGGGTCAGGCTCACTGGCCGTCCTCCGAGCGAATCGACACGATGCGCACCCGTCCGGCGGGATGCGCGCGGACCTGCTCGGAGGGATCCTGCGCCTTGCTGTCCTTGCGGCTGCGCAGCGTCAGCGCAATCGCTGCGATGATCGCCACCAGCAATACCACCGCCGCCAGTTCGAACGCGTACATGTAGTTGGTGTAGAGCAGGCGGCCGAGTTCCTTGGTGTTGCTGTACGGGGCGCCGTAGTCCATGTTCTTGGGCAGGATGAAGTCGAAATACCGCCCACCAAGCACCAGCACCATTTCGGCGACCATCAGAATCCCGACCGTCGCGCCCAGCGGCAGGTAGCGCCAGAAGCCCTCGCGAAGACGGTCCAGATTGATGTCGAGCATCATCACAACGAACAGGAACAGCACCATCACCGCACCGACGTACACCAGCACCAGCGTGATGGCGAGGAACTCGGCGCGCAGCAGCATCCAGATTCCAGAGGCCGTGAAGAACGCAAGCACGAGGAACAGCGCCGAGTGCACCGGATTGCGCGCGGTCACCACGGCGATCGCCGCGATCAGCAGGATCGCGGCAAAGACATAAAAGGTGGCGGCTTCGAAGATCATGTTCTATCGGTAGGCCGAATCGGCCTCGCGGTCCTTCGCGATCTGGGTTTCGTACCGGTCCCCGACCGCAAGCAGCATCGGCTTGGTGTAGTACAGGTCCCCGCGCTCTTCCCCGTGGTACTCTAGGATGCGCGTCTCGACGATCGCGTCCACCGGGCATGCCTCCTCGCAGAACCCGCAGAAAATGCACTTCGTCAGGTCGATGTCGTAGCGCGTGGTCCGGCGCGTGCCATCGCTGCGCTGCTCGGACTCGATGTGGATCGCAAGCGCCGGGCAGACCGCCTCGCACAGCTTGCAGGCGATGCAGCGCTCTTCCCCGTTAGGGTAGCGGCGCAGCGCGTGCAGCCCGCGGAAGCGCGGGCTCATCGGCGTCTTTTCCTCCGGAAACTGCACCGTGATCTTGCGCGCAAACAGGTGGCGCCCGGTCAGCATCATCCCGCGCAGCAGTTCGAGCAGCAGGAAGGAGCGGAAGAATTCAGCGATGCGTTGCATGGCTGCGCCTCATTTCCACAACGAATAAGGGGTTTGCATCCAGACGCCGATCAAGACCAGCCAGACCAGCGTCACCGGGATGAAGATCTTCCAGCCCAGCCGCATGATCTGGTCGTAGCGGTAACGCGGGAAGGTCGCCCGGAACCACAGGAACAGCGAAACCACGAAGAACATCTTGATCAGCAGCCAGCCGAACGGCGGAATCCAGTTGAACACGACGCTGTCGATCGGTGCCTGCCAGCCACCGAAGAACATCACCACCGTGAGCACTGAGATCAGCCACATGTTCATGTATTCGGCGAGGAAGAACAGCGCGAACGCCATGCCCGAGTATTCGACCATGTGCCCGGCGACGATCTCGGACTCGCCCTCGACCACGTCGAACGGCGCGCGGTTGGTCTCCGCCACGCCGGAAATGAAGTAGACGACCGTGATCGGCAGCAACGGCAGACAGTTCCAGGAGAGGAAGTTCAGGCCCTTGGTCGCGAACATGCCCTTCGTCTGCCCGATCACGATGTCGGAAATGTTCAGGCTGCCCGACACCATCAGCACCACGACCAGCGCAAAGCCCATCGCGATCTCATAGGACACCATCTGCGCCGCCGAGCGCATCGCGCCGAGGAACGCGTACTTGGAGTTGGACGCCCAACCGGCGATGATCACGCCGTAGACGCCCAGTGAGGTGAGCGCAATGATGTACAGGAGGCCCGCGTTGATATCGGCGAGCACCAGCTCGGGGGAAAACGGGATCACCGCCCAGGCTGCCAGCGCGGGCATCAGGGACATGATGGGCGCAAGGAAGAACAGTCCCGTATTCGCCTGGCTCGGCGAGATGATTTCCTTGAACAGCAGCTTCACGCCGTCGGCGACCGGCTGCAGCAGGCCCAGCGGCCCTACGCGGTTCGGGCCGATGCGAATCTGCATCCAGCCGATGAGCTTGCGCTCCCACAGAGTCAGGTAGGCGACCGCGCCCATGAGCGGCGCGACGATGCACACGATGAAGAACAGCGAGGTCACCAGTTCGTACAGCGCCGGGCCCCACAAGGGGCCGAGGCGCGATTCCGACAGGGCGAGCAGCGCGTCAAGCATCAGGCGGCCTTCTGCACGGTGACTTTCTCCAGGCTCAAGGTACCGAACATCGGCCCGAGCCCTGCGGTGGACGCATGCGCCGCGGCAACCTGCACGCAGTTGTCCGGCACGCCCTCATCGGCGGCAACCGCCAGATGCGCCTCGCCCTCTCCCTGGCGCAGCATCACGGTGTCTCCCGCGGCCAGGCCGAGTTCGGTCATCAACCGGGCGTTCATCCGCGCGCGCGGTGCACGGGCGTCCACAGCCTTCTGCAGAGATTCGGCTCGGCGCACCAGCGCGTCGGCGAAATACGCCGGAATGTCGGCAACGCGCTGGATTCCCGACACCGCATCGACCATGCCAGGCGCACCCTGCACTGCAACCGATGTGCGGTTGGAAAGCAATGCCGCGAGGTCCCTGCCCTGCATGCATTCGGCGCGCACGGCCTCCGCCGTCTCGTAGTCGAACCCGGCCACGCCGAGCAAACCGCCCAGTACCCGCAGCACCTTCCAGCCGGGGCGCGATTCGCCCAGGGGCTTCACAGTGGCGTGAAATGTCTGCGCGCGGCCCTCCGTGTTGACGAAGGTTCCGGGCGTTTCCGTGAAGGGGGCGATCGGCAGCAGCACGTCGGCGTAATCGGCCGCGTGGTGCATGAACGCCGACAGCGCGACGACGAAATCCGCCTTGTCCATTGCGGCACGCGCGGCGCGCGGGTCGTGGCAGTCGAGCTCGACTTCGGCATTGAGCAGCAGGTAGGCCTTGCGCGGCTGGGCCAGCATGGCAGCGGCATTGACCGCTCCCGCCGCCTGCGCGAGGTAGCCGCCCACGCTGTTGGCCGCCTCACCGAGGAAACCGAGCTTGGCGCCGAGCGAATCGGCCAGCGACTGGGCAATCGCATGCAGTTGCGCCGCCTGTGGATGCTGCTGCGCAAAGTTGCCCAGCAGGATCGCGACGTTCTTTCCCGACTTGAGGCTCTCGCCCACCGGGCCGTCCATGATCGCCGCGAGCGCGGCGGGCAGGTCCGCCGGCGCAACGATCTTCTTGTTTGCCACCCGCATCAGCAGGTCGTCGTCGCTCGAGTGCAGGATGTTGACCTGGGTTCCGCGCTTGGCCGCCTGGCGCAGGCGGTTGGCAATCAGCGGATGGTCCTTGCGCAGGAACGAGCCGACCACCAGCACTCGGTCGAGCGCACCGAGTTCCGCGATCGGCATGCCGAGCCAGGGAATCCCGCCAAGCTTGCCGTCGGCCGAAAAATCCGCCTGGCGCAGGCGGAAGTCCACGCCCTGGCTGCCAAGGCCGCGCACCAGCTTTTGCGCAAGGTAGAGTTCTTCCAGGGTCGTTTGCGGCGTGGCAAGCGCGCCGACGTCGCTGCCGGCCGCTTTCAACCCCGCGGCCACGCGCTCCAGCGCCGTCTGCCAGTCGGTCGCTTCCCACTGGCCGTCGTTCTTCACCATCGGCCGGGTCAGGCGTTGCGGTGAATTCAGGCCCTCGTAGGAGAAGCGGTCCTTGTCCGACAGCCAGCACTCGTTGATCGACTCGTTCTCCAGCGGCAGGACGCGCATGACCCGGTTCTGCTTGACCTGCACCACGAGGTTCGAGCCCAGGCCGTCGTGCGGCGCGATGCTCTTGCGGCGCGCGAGCTCCCAGGTGCGGGCGGAATAGCGGAACGGCTTGGAGGTCAACGCGCCGACCGGGCACAGGTCGATCATGTTGCCCGAGAGTTCAGAATCAACCGTCTTGCCGACAAAGGCGACGATTTCCGAATGCTCACCCCGGCCGATCATGCCCAACTCCATCACTCCGGCGATTTCCTGGCCAAAGCGCACGCAGCGGGTGCACTGGATGCAACGGCTCATTTCCTCTGCCGCCACCAGCGGGCCGATGTCCTTGTGCAGCACGACGCGCTTTTCTTCGGCGTAGCGTGAATTGCTGTTGCCATACCCCACGGCCAGATCCTGCAGCTGGCATTCGCCGCCCTGGTCGCAGATCGGGCAGTCGAGCGGATGGTTGATCAGCAGGAACTCCATCACCCCGTTCTGCGCCTTCTGCGCGGCATCGGAGTGTGTCTTGACCTTCATGCCGTCAGTGCAGGGCGTCGCGCAGGCCGGCAGCGGCTTGGGCGCCTTCTCGACCTCGACCAGGCACATGCGGCAGTTGGCCGCGATCGAGAGCTTCTTGTGGTAACAGAAATGCGGCACGTAGATGCCAAGCTTGTTCGCGGCCTCCATCACGGTTGCGCCGTGCGGGACTTCCACTTCCCTGCCGTCTATGTCGACCTTGAGCATGTGCGTCGTCCTAGGCTGCCCTGGCACTCTCGTGCGTGGATCCGTGTGCCGAATTATTCGCGCCTGAGCGTCCCCAGCGGGGTTCGACCTGCGGGCCCTGGACGAGGCAGCGCTTATGCTGGATGTGGTATTCGAATTCCGGCCGGAAATGCTTGATGAAACTCTTGACCGGCAGCGCGGCGGCGTCGCCTAGCGCGCAGATCGTGCGGCCCGCGATGTTGTCGGACACATTGTTGAGCAGGTCCAGGTCCTCGGGACGCCCGGCCCCGTTCTCGATCCGGTTCACCACGCGATACAGCCAGCCCGTGCCTTCGCGGCACGGGGTGCACTGGCCGCAGGACTCCTCGAAATAGAAGTACGACAGCCGCTCGAGCGCGCGCACCATGCAAGTGGTCTCGTCCATCACGATGACCGCCCCCGAGCCGAGCATCGAGCCCGCCTTGGTGATCGAGTCGTAATCCATGTCGGTGGCCATCATGATCTCGGCGGGCAGCACCGGCATCGAAGAGCCGCCGGGGATCACCGCCTTCAGCTTGTGGCCGTTGCGCACGCCGCCGGCCATCTCCAGCAGCTTCGCGAACGGCGTGCCGAGCCGCACCTCGTAGTTACCCGGGCGGTTGACGTGTCCCGACACGGAGAACAGTTTTGTCCCGCCATTGTTCGGCTTGCCCAGCGCGAGGAAGGGATCGCCACCGTTGCGCATGATCCAGGGTACGGCGGCGAAAGTCTCGGTGTTGTTGATCGTGGTCGGCTTGCCGTACACCCCGAAACTCGCGGGGAACGGCGGCTTGAAACGCGGCTGGCCCTTCTTGCCCTCGAGCGATTCGAGCAGCGCCGTTTCCTCGCCGCAGATGTAGGCGCCATAGCCCGGATGCGCGTGCAGCTCGAAACTGAACTCGGAGCCGAGAATGTTCTTTCCCAGGTAGCCTGCCGCGCGCGCTTCTTCCAGCGCTTCCTCGAAGCGCTCGTAGACTTCCCAGATCTCGCCGTGGATGTAGTTGTAGCCTGTCGTCACGCCCATGGCATAGGCGCCGATGATCATGCCCTCGATCGTCGAGTGCGGGTTGTAGCGCAGCAGGTCCCGGTCCTTGCAGGTGCCGGGTTCGCCTTCGTCTGAATTGCAAACCAGGTACTTCGCGCCGGGGAACTGGCGCGGCATGAAGCTCCATTTCAGGCCGGTCGGGAAGCCCGCGCCGCCGCGACCGCGCAGCCCGGACTTCTTGATCTCCGCGATCACGTCCTCGGGCTTGATCTTTTCCGCGATGATCTTGCGCAGCGCGGCATAGCCCTCGCGCTGTTCGTAATCCTTGAGGCGCCAGTTGGTGCCGTCGATTCCGGCCATCAGGATCGCATCGGGTCCGTAGTTAAGCATCTCAGGCCTTGCCCCCCTGGTCGGCGCGCAACTCGTTCACAAGCGCGTCGAGCTTGTCCCTGGACATGTAGTCGCACATGCGTTTGTTGTTGACCAGCACCACCGGCGCCATCGCGCACGCACCCATGCACTCGCCTTCCTTCAGCGTGAATTTTCCGTCCGCGGTGGTTTCGTTGAAGCCGATGCCGAGACTTTGCTTGAGGTGGTCCGCCGCCTCGAGCGAACCCTGCAGTCCGCAGGGCAGGCAGGTGCAGATCGTGAGCTTGAACTTCCCCGTCGGCGCCAGGTTGTACATATTGTAGAAAGTCGCGACCTCGTACACCGCGACTGGCGCCATGCCGAGGTACTGCGCGACGAAATCCATGGTCTCGGTCGCGAGCCAGCCCTTCTCGTCCTGCGCGACGATAAGCGCCGCCATCACGGCCGACTGCTTCTGGTCGGGCGGGTACTTGGCGACCTCGCGATCGATCTTCTTCAGGGAGTCTGTGGATAGCATAGCGTTCGCTTACCTGTCGATCTCGCCAAACACGATGTCCTGGGTGCCGATGATCGCGACAGCGTCAGCCAGCATATGGCCGCGCGCCATCTCGTCCAGCGCGGACAGGTGCGCAAACCCGGGGGCGCGGATCTTCACTCGGTAAGGCTTGTTGGCGCCGTCGGAGACGAGGTAGATGCCGAATTCGCCCTTGGGGTGCTCCACGGCCGCGTATACCTCTCCAGGCGGCACGTGCATGCCTTCGGTGAAGAGCTTGAAATGGTGGATCAGCTCTTCCATGTTCTGCTTCATGCCGACACGCGAGGGCGGGGCGACCTTGTGGTTGTCGATGATCACCGGGCCGGGATTCGCGCGCAGCCAGTCGACGCATTGCTTGATGATGCGGTTGCTCTGGCGCATCTCCTCGACGCGCACGAGGTAGCGGTCGTAACAGTCCCCATTAACACCGACCGGGATGTCAAACACCATCTTGTCGTACGCCGCGTAGGGCTGCATGCGGCGCACGTCCCATTCGATGCCCGACCCGCGCAGCATCGCGCCCGTGAACCCGAGCTGCATCGCCCGCTCGGGCGACACCACGCCCACTCCCACGGTGCGCTGCTTCCAGATGCGGTTCTCGGTCAGCAGCGTCTCGTAGTCGTCGACGCAAGCCGGAAACCGGCGGGTGAAGTCGTCAATGAAATCCAGCAGGGTCCCCTGCCGGTTCTCGTTCATCGTCCCGACTGCGCGCGCGTTGTGGATCTTGCTTGCGCTGTACTGCGGCATCGAATCAGGCAGGTCGCGGTACACGCCGCCGGGACGGTAATAGGCTGCGTGCATGCGCGCGCCTGAGACCGCTTCGTAGCAGTCCATGAGGTCTTCGCGTTCGCGAAAGCAATACAGGAACATCGTCATTGCGCCGCAATCCAGGCCATGCGCACCCAGCCAGAGCAGGTGGTTCAAGAGGCGCGTGATCTCGTCGAACATCGTGCGGATATAGAGCGCGCGCTCCGGTGCTTCGATGCCAAGCAGGCGTTCGATCGCCATCACATACGCATGCTCGTTGCACATCATCGACATGTAGTCGAGCCGGTCCATGTAGGGAACGGACTGCAGGAAGGTCTTCGTCTCCGCGAGCTTTTCGGTTGCGCGGTGCAGCAGCCCGATGTGCGGGTCCGCGCGCTGGATCACCTCGCCGTCGAGCTCGAGCACCAGGCGCAGAACCCCGTGCGCCGCCGGGTGCTGCGGGCCGAAGTTGAGCGTGTAGTTGCGGATATCGGACATCGCGGCTGGGCCTACTCGCCCTCAGCGTAGTGTTCTTCGCGCACGATGCGCGGGGTGACCTCGCGCGGCTCGATGCTGACGGGCTGGTAGATCACGCGTTTCTGGTCCGGGTCGTAGCGCATCTCGACGTAGCCGCTGATCGGGAAGTCTTTGCGGAACGGGTGCCCGATGAAGCCGTAGTCGGTGAGGATGCGGCGCAGGTCGGGGTGGCCGTTGAACACGATCCCGTACAGGTCGAACGCCTCGCGCTCATACCAGTTGGCGCTCGCCCACACCGGCATCAGGGAATCGAGCATGGGAAACCCGGCATCCGGGCAGAAAGCGCGCAGGCGCATCCGCCAGTTGTGCGTGATCGAGGTCAGGTGGACCACGGCCGCAAAGCGCGGGCCTGGCTCGGCCAGGTCGCCGTAGGTCGAATAGTCGATCCCGCAGAGGTCGATCAGTTCCTCAAAGCGCAGCTCGGGGGCGTCGCGCAGTGTCAGCGCCACCGCAGGATACTCGGCAGCGTCCACCTCAAGGGTCAACTCGCCCTGGGCCTCACGCAGGCTCGCGATGCGCCCGCCGAGGACATTCTGGAGTGCGTCATGCAGGCGCTGAAGCTTCGGGGTCATTGAATTCTTGTTGTTCGGGCTTGATGTGTCGTCTGGGTGCGAATGTAAGCGTCCGATGCTCAGCGTGCGATTGTCTCAGCGTGCGATTGTATTGGTGCGCTTGATCTTGTTCTGCAACTGGATCAGGCCGTACAGCAGCGCCTCCGCCGTGGGCGGACAGCCGGGCACATAGATGTCCACCGGCACGATCCGGTCGCAGCCCCGCACCACGGAATACGAGTAGTGGTAGTAGCCGCCGCCGTTTGCGCATGACCCCATTGAAATGACCCAGCGCGGCTCGGCCATCTGGTCGTACACCTTGCGCAGCGCGGGCGCCATTTTGTTGCACAGCGTGCCAGCAACGATCATCAGGTCAGACTGGCGCGGGCTGGGGCGGAAGACAATGCCGAAGCGGTCAAGGTCATAGCGCGCCGCCCCGGCCTGCATCATTTCCACAGCGCAGCAGGCAAGGCCAAATGTCATCGGCCACAGCGACCCCGTGCGCGTCCAGTTGATCAGCTTGTCGGCCGTCGTGGTGACGAAGCCTTCCTGCAGAACGCCTTCTATTCCCATTCCAGCGCCCCTTTCATCCATTCGTAGACGAAACCCACGACGAGGATCGCCAGAAAAACCATCATCGACAGGAAACCGAACAGGCCGATTTCATTGAGCACGATCGCCCAGGGAAACAGGAAGGCGATTTCAAGGTCAAACAGGATGAACAGGATGGCAACGAGGTAGTAGCGCACGTCGAACTTCATGCGCGCGTCCTCGAACGCCTCAAAGCCGCACTCGTACGGGGAGAGCTTCTCAGAGTCAGGGCGGCTCGGCCCGAGCATTTTGCCGAGCATCATGGGCATGACGCCCACGCCTAGCGCGACAAAGATGAACAGCAGGATCGGAAAGTACTCTACGAGCATTCGCTTCGGTCCGGCCGGACTGGGCCGTATGGTTACTGGCTACGCGTTCCCGAAATAGGTTTGTTCCTTGCAGCGGGCCCGGGATCATTCCCGGTCCCGCTTCCTTCTGGTGCCCACGAGCAGACTCGAACTGCTACGGCTGTTTAGGCCACTAGCCCCTCAAGCTAGCGTGTCTACCAATTTCACCACGTGGGCAATACGACAATTATCCCTCAAAAAACCCCGTTCGCTGAATTCGCCGCGCAATCGCCGTCGAACCGGATCGGCGCCGGATCAGTTCGGCACGTTCTTCGACTTGTCCGCGTCCGGCTTCGCAGCCGGCTGCTCTGGCGCGTTCGCCGGCGCCGGCGTCGCGCTGGCCGGCACGGACTTCTCCGTCTTCACCGCATCCATCACGCCGCCTGAGGGCTTGCTCCGGTGAGTCGCCATATAGGCCAGGCCGAGGCTGGTGAGGAAAAACACCGTCGCCAGCACCGCGGTCGCGCGCGAGAGGAAATTCGCCGATCCGGATGCACCGAAAAGACTGCCCGAAGAACCTCCTCCGAACCCCGATCCCATGTCCGCGCCCTTGCCATGCTGAAGCAGCACCAGCCCGATCACCGTCAGCGCGACCAGAACATGAAACACCAAAATTACCGTCAACCAGTTTTCCATTCGTCACCTCTTGCCTGCTGCCGCCTTGCAAATCGCAAGAAAATCGTCCGCTACCAGCGAGGCGCCACCGATCAGCCCCCCGTCCACATCGTCCATCGAAAAAATCTCCGCTGCGTTGCCCGGCTTGACGCTGCCGCCGTAAAGAATCCGCAACGCGCCGGCCACGCCTTGCGCCAGTCCCGCGACGCGGGCGCGCAGGAATGCGTGAACCTGCTGCGCCTGCTGCGGCGAGGCGGTCCGCCCGGTCCCGATCGCCCAGACAGGCTCGTAGGCGAGCACTGCTTTACCCATCGCCTCCGCACCCGCGGCCCCGAGCACCGCGTCAAGCTGGCGCCCCACCACCTGCTCGGTGCGCCCGGCATCACGCTCTTCAAGAGTCTCCCCGACGCAGAGAATCGGCGTCAGACCCGACTTCTGCGCCTGCGCGAACTTGGCCGCGACCTGCGCGTCGGTCTCGCCATACAGTGCGCGTCGCTCAGAATGGCCGACGAGCACGAACTTGCAGCCGAATTCGGACAGCATCGCTGCGGCGACCTCGCCGGTATGCGCACCTGAAGCAAACTCACTGAGGTTCTGCGCGCCGAGCGCAAGCTTCGATCCGGCCAGCCTTGCGGCCGTCTCGCCAAGATAGGGAAACGGCACGCAGACCGCAGTCTCGAGCTCCCCGAGTCCGGCCAGCGCTGGCACGAGCGCATCGAGTAGCGCCGCGTTCGCGCGCCGGCTGCCATGCATCTTCCAGTTCCCGGCTACCAGCCGCACACGCATCGCAATCCCGAGCCACAAAAACGTTCGATTTTACCGTGCCAGCATACGACGGGTCAAACCAAAACCGCCCTAAGGATCAACAAATTGCGCGCGGATCGCGCCGCAATGCCCTGCCCGGCTTCGCTGCCCGGCGGACGCTAGCCGAACCGGCCCGTGATGTAGTCCTCGGTTGCCTTCCTTTTCGGCTTGATGAAGATCGTGTCGGTGACGTCATATTCAATCAACTCACCGAGGTACATATAGGCAGTGTAGTCGGAGACGCGCGCCGCCTGCTGCATGTTGTGCGTCACGATGACCACGGTGTAGTCGGTCTTGAGCTCGTGGATCAGTTCCTCAACCTTGGCGGTGGAAATCGGGTCCAGCGCAGAGCAGGGCTCGTCGAGCAACAGTATTTCGGGCTTGATCGCGATTCCGCGCGCGATGCACAAGCGCTGCTGCTGCCCGCCGGACAGGCTATGTCCGCTCTGGTTGAGCTTGTCCTTCACCTCCCCCCAGAGTGCAGCGCGGGTGAGCGCCCATTCGACGCGCTCGTCCATCTCGCGCCGGTTCATCCGCTCGAACAGCCGCACGCCGAATGCGATGTTCTCGTAAATCGACATCGGGAACGGCGTCGGCTTCTGGAACACCATGCCTATCTTCGCGCGCAGCAGGGACACATCCTGCTTCGTCGTGATCAGGTCTTCGCCATCCATCAGGACCTGGCCTTCGGCGCGCTGGTCCGGATACAGCGAATACATGCGGTTGAAGATGCGCAGCAACGTCGACTTCCCGCAGCCCGATGGCCCGATGAAGGCAGTCACCCTCTTCTCGGGGATGTCCATGCTCACCGACTTGATCGCCTGGAACTTCCCGTAGAAAAAATTTAGGTCGCGCACTTCCAGCTTGGCCCGGACTTTCGCCAGCGCGGATTCGCCAGCACGCTCGGACGGCCCGAACGGCTGCGGCCTGCGCATCTGGACGTTGTTGCTGGTAGCGGCTTCCATGGGTTCTCCTTCGGGAAGATTACTGTTTGCGGAACAGCGTCCGCGCAACGATATTGAGGATGAGGACCGCGATCGTGATCAGGGCCGCGCCGCCCCATGCGAGCCGCTGCCAGTCCTCGTAGGGACTCATCGCGAACTGGAAAATGACCACGGGCAGGTTCGACATCGGCGCATTCATGTTGCTCGACCAGAACTGGTTGTTGAGCGAGGTGAACAGCAGCGGCGCCGTCTCGCCGCTGATGCGCGCCACGGCCAGCAGGATGCCGGTGACGATGCCGGTGCGCGCCGCGCGGTAGGTGATCAGGATGACCATCTTCCAGGTCGGGCAGCCGAGCGCCGCAGCGGCCTCGCGCAGCGCCCCGGGCACCAGCTTCAGCATGTCGTCGGTCGTGCGCACCACCACCGGGATCACCAGCAGGGCAAGCGCCATCGATCCCGCCCAACCAGAGAAGTGCTTCACCTGCGAGACGTAGACGGAGTAGACGAACAGGCCGATCACGATCGAGGGCGCCGACAGCAGCACGTCGTTGAGAAAACGCGTGGATGAGGCAAGCCAGCCGTTCCTGCCGTACTCGGCGAGGTAGGTTCCCGCCAGGATGCCGATAGGCGTGCCGATAAAGGTCCCCACGCCCACCATCAGGAGGCTGCCGTAGATCGCGTTTGCAAGCCCGCCGTCCGCGCCCGGCGGCGGCGTCATCTTCGTGAAGATGGTTATCTTGGTGAGCGCCGTTCCACCCTCATACAGCAAGGTTGCCAATATCCACACCAGGAAAAACAGCCCGAACGCAAGCGTCGCTACCGAAATCAACAGCATCACGACGTTGCGCCGCTTGCGCGCGAGGTACACGGGGTTCGCGGCGTCGATCGCGGTGCCCTCCATCTCAGGTCCTTGCCCCTTCCTGCCGCGCCAGCCGCGACAGCATCAGTTTGGCGAGGGCAAGCACGATGGTGGTGATCACGAACAGGATCAACCCGAGCTCGTAGAGTGCGGAATAGTAGAGGTCTCCGACCGCCTCGGTGAATTCGTTCGCGAGCGCCGACGCGATGCTGTTGCCGGGCGCCATCAGGGAAGCCGAAAGCCGGTGCGCGTTACCGATGACAAAGGTGACGGCCATGGTTTCACCGAGCGCGCGTCCGAGGCCCAGCATGATGCCGCCGACCACGCCGGTCTTGGTATACGGAAGCACGATGCGGAACACCACTTCCCACGTGGTCGCACCGAGGCCGTAGGCCGATTCCTTGAGCATCGGCGGAACGAGCTCGAACACATCGCGCATGACAGCGGTGATGAACGGGATCACCATGATCGAAAGAATCAGGCCCGCCGTGAGCATCCCGATGCCAAGTGGCGCACCCTCGAACAGCAGGCCAACCAGAGGGATGCTGCCGAACATGCGGATCAGCGCCGGCTGCACGTATGTCTGCAGGATCGGTGCGAGCACGAACAAGCCCCACATGCCGTAGATGATCGACGGGATCGCCGCAAGGAGTTCGATCGCGGTGCCGAGCGGCCGCTTCAGCCAGTTGGGCGACAATTCCGTGAGGAACAGGGCGATCCCGAAACTCACCGGGATGCCGATCAGCATCGCAATCAGGGAGCTCACCAGGGTGCCGAAGATCGGCACCAGCGCGCCGAACTCCTCCTGCACCGGATCCCATTCCGCAGTCCAGATGAAGGACAAGCCGTACTTCTGCAGGCTCAGGCTGCTGCCGATCAGCAGCGAGATCATGATCGCCGCGAGGATGCTGAAGACGAACAGCGCGAAAAACTTGGTGACGTTTTCGAACAGCGTGTCCTTCCACCGTTCGGACACTACCGGGGGAGGTGAGGAACGCGGTGAGGAATCGCTCATCGGACCGGTTTGACCGCTGGACTCAGCTGTGGGGAACATGGCACTCATGGGCACCTTTTACAAGGTCGATTCTATAAGCATTTGCAGCGGACCGATTAAAAGTCGGGTGGCGAAGGCTGCCACCATGCCCTTTCAACCGGCAGCGGCTGCACCGCGGCACACGCCGCGCTGCAGCCAATTCCCGCGGTTCAATACACGGCCTTGCCGCTCGCGTCCTTGAGGCCCTTCCAGGACGTTTCGATCATCTTGACCACCGCATCGGGCATCGGGATGTAGTCAAGTTCGCCGGCCATCTTGTCGCCGTTCTTGAACGACCACTCGAAGAACTTGAGCACTTCCTTCGCGCTTGCCGGCTTGTCCTGGACTTTGTGCATCAGGATGAACGAGGCACCCGTGATCGGCCAGCTCATCTTGCCGGGCTGATCGGTCAGGATCAGGTACATGCCAGGCGCCTTGGCCCACTCCGCGCCCGCCGCCGCCGCCTTGAACGACTCCTCGGTCGGCGCAACGGCGCCGCCGTCATGGTTGACGAGCTTCGCAACCGCCAGCTTGTTCTGTTTGGCATAGGCATACTCGACGTAGCCGATCGCGCCGTCGATGCGCGCGACGTAGTTGGCCACGCCTTCATTGCCCTTGCCGCCCAGCCCTACCGGCCATTTCACCGAAGTGCCTTCGCCGATTGAACTCTTCCACTCCGGGCTCACCCTCGAGAGGTAGTTGGTGAAGAGGAAGGTCGTGCCGGATCCATCGGAACGCGCGACAACCGAGATCGCCTGGTCAGGCAGCTTCACACCCTTGTTCATCGCAACGATGGCCGGGTCGTTCCACTTCTTGATCTTGCCCAGGTAAATGTCGGCGAACAGCGGGCCGGTCAGGGTGATGTCGCCGGAATTCACGCCCTTGACGTTGTAGACCGGCACCACGCCGCCCATGATCGCCGGGAACTGCATCAGGCCTCCCTTGTCCAGTTCGTCCGGGGTCAGCGGCTTGTCGGATGCGCCAAAATCCACCGTCTTGGCGGTAATCTGCTTGATGCCACCGCCCGAACCGATCGACTGGTAGTTCATTCCCGTGCCGGTCGCCTTTTTGTAGGCGTCGGCCCACTTGGCGTAGATCGGGTAGGGGAAGGTCGCGCCGGCGCCGGTGATGTCGGCGGCGAACGCCTGCCCTACCGCCAACACGGCGCCAAGGGTAACGATGCGTAAGGTCTTAACAATGTTCATGTATCCGCTCCTTCATGAGATTTGACTGCCTGATCCTTTGTACAGGGACCGGAGTCTAGGAGCGTCGTGTTACAGGATCATTACAGTGACCTTTCGTACCAGCTTTTGGAGCGGTTGACGACTGCCACGACCGTCAACATGACGGGCACCTCGACCAGTACCCCGACCACAGTCGCCAGCGCCGCGCCCGAGTCGATGCCGAACAGGCTGATCGCCGCGGCGACCGCCAGTTCGAAGAAATTGCTCGCGCCGATCAGGGCCGACGGACAGGCAACGCAATGTTCCACGCCCAGCCTTCGGTTCAGCCAGTAGGCCAGCGCGGAATTGAAATACACCTGGATCAGGATCGGCACCGCAAGCATTGCGATGATGAGCGGCTGTTCAACGATCTGCCGCCCCTGGAAGGCGAACAGCAGCACCAGGGTGGAGAGCAGGGCGACAATCGAAAACGGTTGCACGTGCGCGAGCACCGCATCCAGTTTCGCCTGCCCGCCGCGCAGCGCGACCCTGCGCCAGAGTTGCGCCAACGCCACCGGCACCACGATATAGAGAAGGACTGAGGCGAGCAGCGTGTCCCAGGGCACCGTGATCGAGGACAGGCCCAGCAACAGCGCCACGAGCGGGCCGAACGCGACCACCATGATCGCGTCGTTCAGCGCAACCTGGCTCAACGTGAAGTACGGGTCGCCGCGCGTGAGCTGGCTCCAGACGAACACCATCGCCGTGCAGGGCGCCGCGGCCAGCAGGATCAGCCCCGCGATGTAGCTGTCGATCTGCGCGGCGGGCAGATAGTCGACGAACACGTGGCGCACGAAGAGCCAGCCGAGCAGCGCCATCGAAAACGGCTTCACCAGCCAGTTCACCGCGAGCGTCACGCCGATGCCGCGCGCATGCCGCCGGACCTGCCCGATCGCCGCGAAATCGATCCGCAGCAGCATCGGGATGATCATGACCCAGATCAAAAGGCCCACCGGCAGGTTGACGCGCGCGATTTCCATCCGGCCGAGCGCGGCGAACACGCCGGGCAGGCCCTGCCCCAGCGCGATGCCGACGACGATGCACAGCACGACCCAGAGCGTCAGCCAGCGTTCGAAGAATCCCATGGATCCCCCCGCTTCTGCTGACGCCGTGGAGGGTTCCTCAATACGTCTCACGCGCCTTCCCGGGTGCCGTCGGTGCCGATGTCCAGCAGCCGCTTCGACAGGGCGAGCCGGTCGAGCTTGTCGAACGGGAGGCTGAGAAACAGGTTGATGCGGGTGGAGAGCTGGCTGAAAGCCAGATGGAACGCGCGCCGCGTCACCGCGTCGTCGCCTTCAACCGCTGCGGGGTCGGGCACGCCCCAGTGCGCCGTCATCGGTTGTCCCGGCCAGTATGGGCAGGGTTCCGAAGCCGCGTTGTCGCAGACGGTGAAGACGAAGTCCATCTTCGGCGCATCGGGCGATGCGAACTCGTCCCAGTTCTTGCTACGCGCACCGGAGACGTCGATCCGGTTCTTCTCCAGCAGCTCAAGCGCGAAGGGGTTCACCTGCCCCGCCGGCTTGCTCCCCGCGCTGTAGGCAGCAAACCGGCCATTGCCTGCCATGTTGAGATAGGCCTCGGCAAGGATGGAGCGGGCCGAATTTCCGGTGCAAAGGAACAGTACATTCTTCATGCGGTTTCTCTTGGTCAGGTTCCGGGATTCGAGGCCGCCGCGACGACGCTCGACACTTCGCAGACCCCGCCTTCGCAACAGTTGTCGGTCAGAAAGACGATCAGCGACTGGATGCGCGCGAAGTCGGTCGAATAGATGACGAACCGCCCTTCGCTGCGCGAGTGGATCAGGTCTGCATGACTGAGCTGGGCGAGATGGAAAGAAGCGGTCGCCGCCGGCAAGCCAAGGCGTTCGGCGATCACTCCCGCCGCAAGGCCCTGCGGCCCCGCTTCGACAAGCAGGCGAAACGCCGCCAGACGCGTGTCTTGCGCCAGCGCAGCAAGCGCCTTGACTGCTTGTTTTGATTCCATATTTCCAATTATATAGAAATAATTAAACACCCACCACTTGACAAACTATTGATATGACTAGCATTCTTATTTCGTTGAATTACGAATAAAGGAATTTTTCCGATGACCGACAGCATCGCCTGCGAGACAGTGGCACGCGCAGAGGGCGTGGATGCCGACGAACTCGCGCTGCTTTGCAAGGCGCTGGCACATCCCGCGCGGATAAAGCTGCTGCGCCACCTTGCGGACATCGGCACGTGCTATTTCGGCAACCTGGCCGACGTCGTGGGACTTGCGCCTTCCACCACGTCACAGCATGTGAGCGTGTTGAAGGACGCAGGCCTGATACGCAGTTCGGCCGAATTGCAGCGCACCTGCTACTGCGTTGATACCGAACGCCTCGCGCACCTGAAACGAATCGTTCAATCGCTCTGACCCGAAAGGAAGGACGTCACAATTGCGACGCGCTATATGCCTGCCACTGACTGCCGCCGCGCTTGAAGCCGCGTAGCCGCACTGCAGTCGTCGTCGCGCTCGGCACGACGCAGACGATCGCATGGGGTTCGACCTACTACCTGCCGGCCATACTCGCCCGGCCAATGGCGGCGGAGTTCGGCGTGCCCGCGAGCCTCATCTTCGGCATGTTCTCGGTCGCGCTCCTGCTTGCCGGGATCGGCGGCCCGAGCGTCGGTCGCTGGATAGACCGCGCCGGCGGCCGCGGCGTGCTGATGGCCTCGAACCTAGTGTTTGGCGGCGCGCTCGCGCTACTGTCCTGGGCGCCCGACACGGCCTGGCTCTGGGTGGCGTGGCTCCTTCTTGGCGCTGGCATGTCGATGGGGCTGTACGAAGCCGCGTTCTCCGCGCTGACGGCGTCCTATGGGCAGGAAGCGCGCGCGCCGATCACCGGGATCACGCTGATCGCCGGATTTGCGAGTACCGTCGCGTGGCCCCTGACCGGCATCCTAGAGGCGGAGGCCGGCTGGCGGGACGCCTGCCTTGTGTGGGCAGTGATACATCTGCTGGTCTGCCTGCCGCTGAATCGCTGGATGATTCCGGCGGGAATCCATGCGTCGAGGCCCGCGCCGGCGAGTGACGCGCCCGCCTCTGCGCCCGGGGAAAGTGACACGCGTGCCATGCTGTTACTCGGATATGTCTTCGCGGTCACCTGGTTCACCAGCACGGCGATGGCCGCGCACCTGCCCGCGATGCTGCAACTCGCCGGGGCTTCGGCGACCGCGGCGATCGCGGCCGCCGCGCTGGTGGGTCCCGCCCAGGTCGCGGCGCGGATGTTCGAATTCGCGCTGATGCGGCGGACCCATCCGCTGCTCTCGGCGCGGCTCGCCACGCTGGCGCATCCGCTGGGCGCGGCGATTCTGCTGCTTTTCGGCGCACCCTTCGCCGCGCTGTTCACCCTCATACACGGCGGCGGCAACGGCGTGATCACGATTGCCAAAGGAACCCTGCCGCTGGTCCTGTTCGGCCCCGTCGGTTACGGCCTGCGCCAGGGCCTGCTGTCGGGACCCGCGCGCATCGGGCAGGCCGCAGCGCCGCTCGCATTCGGCCTGGCGCTGGACGGTTTCGGTCCCGATGCGCTCATCCTGACGGCCCTTCTCGGGCTCTCGGGTTACGCGGCGATGCTGGCGCTGGGCCGCACCCAACGGACCTGAGCGGCGATAATGCACGCGACCATGTCCGACCGCCGCGAAATTCGCCCATGAACAACCGCACCCTAGTTGCGCTCATGAGCGCCGCGCAACTCGGCTCGCTGCTGCCACACGTGGTGCTGCCCGCCGTGATGCCCACGTTCCTGATCCCCGAATGGGGCCTCAGCTATTCGGAAGGCGGCCTGATGGCGGCGAGCTACGCCGCGGGCTACATGCTGGCCGTGCCGGTGCTGACCACGCTGACCGACCGCGTGGACGCGCGCAAGATCCTGTTCTGGGGCTCGATTGCGAGCGGGCTTTCAACCCTGCTATTCGGCCTGTTCGCGCAGGGGCTGGCCAGTGCGATCCTGCTCTGGTGCCTGGCGGGAATCGGCTTTGCGGGCGCCTACATGCCAGGCCTCAAGGCACTCACCGACCGCCTCGGCGCAGGCGACGCGTCGCGCAGCGTCACGCTCTATACGGCAAGCTTTTCGGTGGGCGTAGGCTTGTCGTTCCTCGTTTCGCAGCTGGTGGCGGAACACTGGGGGTGGCGCACGGCGTTCCTGGTCACCGGCTGCGGCCCGGCGATCATGGCCATGGTCGCGTTTTCGCTGCGTCCCGTCCCGCCCCCGCCGCGCCAGGGCGCGCTGCTCGACTTCCGCCCGGTACTACGCAACCGCGAGGCGCTGGGCTACATCCTCGGCTACGGCGCGCACTGCTTCGAGCTGTACGGCATGCGCACCTGGATCGTTGCGTTCTGGGGCTTCGTCGTCGCGCACGCCGGCGGCGCTGCGCCATTCGATGCCGTCGCCGTGAGCGTGATGGTCACGGTGCTGGCGCTGCCAGCCAGCATTCTCGGCAACGAGGCAGCGCTGCGCTACGGCCGGCATCGCGCGATCAGCCTGGTGATGCTCTGCTCCGCGCTGGTGGCGGGAGCCATCGGGATCACGGCTGGCATCTCGCCGTGGCTGTCCCTCGCACTTCTGCTTTGCTACGCGTTCACGGTCCCGGCGGATTCCGGGGCGCTGACGTCGGGCATGTCCGCCGCCGCCGAGCCGCGTTATCGCGGCGCGACGCTCGCGCTTCACTCGACGGTCGGCTTCGGACTGTCTGCGCTCGGCGGATGGGGAGTTGGCGCCGCGATTGACGCGGCCGGCGGCGCCGCAAGCGCAAGCGGCTGGACTGCGGCCTTCATGGTCATGGGAGCGGGGATCCTGTTCGGCCCGCTGGCGCTGTGGTGGTCGCGGCGCTGAACGCTGCGCGACAAAAATGTATCGATAACGATACACAAACTACCCTGTAAGAAGCTACAGAAGCCAATACTCGAAAAATAATCTTTCCAATTAGGTCCCGGCGGCCACTCGCACCGCGGCGGCGATCTCCTGCGCGCCCGCCTCGATTGCGGCGCGCGGTTCGCCCTCCACCATGACGCGCAACACCTGCTCGGTGCCCGAAGGTCGCAATAGCACGCGTCCACGTCCCTCGAGCGCGCGCTCGACGCCGGTCTGAGCGGCGGCGATCGACGGATGGCTCTTCCAGTCGAAGCCGCGCGCCACCTTGACGTTGATCAGCACCTGAGGGTACAGGCTCAGCTCGGAGGTCAGTTCGGCCAGGCTGCGGCCGGATTCACGTATCGATGTCAGCACCTGCAGCGCAGAGACGATGCCGTCACCCGTGGTGTGCTTGTCCAGGCAGATGATGTGTCCCGAATTTTCGCCGCCGTACAGCCAGCCCTTGTCGCGCAGCATCTCGAGCACGTAGCGGTCGCCGACCCTTGCGCGCCCGAAGGGGATGCCCAGCGCGGCAACCGCCTGCTCCATGCCAAGGTTGGTCATCAGCGTGCCGGCAACCCCGGCCACTTTCTCACGCCCTGCGCGGTGCCGGATCACGGCATACAGCAGCTGGTCTCCGTCATACAGCGTCCCGTTCGAATCGACCATGACCAGGCGGTCGGCATCCCCATCCAGAGCAATCCCGTAGTCGGCTTTCTGCCGTTTGACTTCCATCACCAGCTGGTCGGGCGCGGTCGCGCCGAACATGTCATTGATGTTGAAGCCGTCAGGCGTGACGCCGATCGACGCCACGTCGGCCCCAAGTTCATGGAACACGTGCGGTCCCACGTGGTAGGCCGCGCCGTGCGCGCAATCGACGACGATCTTCATGCCCTTCAGGTCGAGGTCGGCCGGAAAGGTCGATTTGCAGAATTCGACATAGCGGCCGGCCGCGTCCTCGATGCGCCGCGCGCGGCCCAGATCGGCGGCGGCATTGCAGCCCATGGTGAACTGGATGGCCTGCTCCATCTCCACCTCGAAGTCGTCCGGCAGCTTGAATCCGTCGCCGGAAAAAAACTTGATGCCGTTATCCGGATAGGGATTGTGCGAAGCGCTGATCACCACGCCTGCCATCAACCGCAGCGCGCGCGTCAGGTAGGCCACACCCGGCGTAGGTAGCGGGCCGCATAGCAGCACGTCCACACCCGCCGCAGAGAAACCCGCCTCCAGGGCGGCTTCGATCATGTAGCCCGAGATGCGCGTGTCCTTGCCGATCAGGACCGCAGGCCGCCCCTTGGCGGCGCCCTTGCTGCGCGCGACCAGGACCTTGCCGGCCGCATAGCCCAGGCGCAGCACGAAATCCGCTGTCATGGGCGCCTGGCCGACCGTCCCGCGAACCCCGTCCGTACCGAAATATTTCCTGCTCATCGTTCCTCCACCGCGCGCAACACCGCGAGTGCATCGCGGGTTGCCGCGACATCGTGCACGCGCAGTATTGTCGCCCCGTGCTGGGCTGCAAGCAACGCGGCTGCGACGCTCGCGGCCATGCGTTCGGCCACCGGCCGGCCGGTGATCTTGCCCAGCGTACCCTTGCGTGAGAGTCCTGCAAGCACGGGCAGGCCACTCGCCTTCAGCCTGTGCAGGTTGCGCAGCAGTTCCAGGTTGTGGGCGACGGTTTTCCCGAACCCGAATCCGGGGTCGATTACGATGCGCTCGCGCGAGATCCCGGCGACCTCGGCCGCTGCCACGCGCGCCAGCAGAAATTCGGATACTTCTGCCACGACATCCTCATAGCGCGGATCCTGCTGCATCGTGGCCGGATCGCCTTTCTTGTGCATCAGGCACACCGCGCAATCCGTCCCGGCAACCGCCTCGAGAGCGCCGGGAAGGGTCAGCGCCTCGATGTCGTTCACCATCGAAGCCCCTGAGGCCAGCACAGCGCGCATCACGCCCGGGCGGCGGGTATCGACCGAAATCGGCAGGGGCAGCCCGCGGATTGCCTCGAGCACGGGCATCAGCCGCGCGAGTTCCTCATCCTCGCCGACAGGCTGCGATCCCGGGCGGGTCGACTCTGCGCCGATATCGAGAATCGCCGCGCCCTCGTCCGCGAGCCGCACCGCTTGCGCGATGGCGGCGTCGGCCGCAAGAAAGCGGCCTGCGTCAGAAAAAGAATCGGGCGTGATATTCACCACGCCCATGATCAATGGAAAGTCCAGCGGCAGGGTAAACCTGCCGCAGTACAGGACCGGTTTCAGCTGGCTGCCGGCGCGGCGGCTCCTGCGGCACCGTCGCTTGCGCCGGGCGGCGTCGGTCCCGGCATGGGCGGCGTCGCAAGCTTGGGCGGACGCGGAGGCTTTCCCTCCATGATGTCGTTCAGCTGATCCGAGTCGAGCGTCTCCCACTCGAGCAGGGTCGAGGCCATGATTTCCACCTTGTCACGATTTTCTTCGATCAGCTTGCGTGCCAGCGCGTACTGCATGTCGATGATGCGGCGGATTTCGGCATCGACCTGGCGCATGGTTTCCTCCGACACGTTCTTGTGCGTCGTGATCGAGCGGCCGAGGAAGACCTCGCCTTCGTTCTCGCCATAGACCATCGTGCCCAGCGCATCGGACATGCCCCACTGCGTCACCATGCGGCGCGCGATGTCGGTGGCACGTTCAAAGTCGTTCGAAGCGCCGGTGGTCATCTGGTTCATGAAGATCTCTTCGGCGATGCGGCCACCGAACAATACCGCGATCGTGTTCAGCAGGCGCACGCGGTCCTGGCTGTAGCGGTCTTCGGTGGGCAGCTGCATGGTCACGCCAAGGGCGCGCCCGCGCGGGATGATCGTCACCTTGTGCACCGGATCGGTCTTGGGCAGCAGCTTCGCCACCACGACGTGACCCGACTCGTGGTAGGCGGTATTGCGGCGCTCTTCCTCGGGCATCACCATCGAACGGCGCTCTGCGCCCATCATGATCTTGTCCTTGGCGCGCTCGAAATCCTCCATGTCCACGAGCCGCTTGGTTTTCCTTGCGGCGAACAGCGCGGCTTCGTTGACGAGGTTCGCGAGGTCCGCCCCGGAAAAGCCCGGGGTGCTGCGCGCAATGATGTCGGCCTTGACGTCCGGCGCGAGCGGGACCTTGCGCATGTGGACCATCAGGATCTGCTCGCGGCCGCGAATATCGGGCAGCGGAACCACCACCTGGCGGTCGAAGCGGCCCGGGCGCATCAGCGCCGGATCAAGCACATCCGGCCGGTTGGTCGCCGCAATCACGATCACCCCGACGTTGGCTTCGAAGCCATCCATTTCGACCAGCATCTGGTTCAGGGTCTGCTCGCGTTCGTCGTTTCCGCCACCCAGACCCGCGCCGCGCTGGCGGCCGACTGCGTCGAGTTCGTCGATGAATATGATGCACGGCGCGCTCTTTTTCGCCTGCTCAAACATGTCGCGCACACGCGCCGCGCCCACGCCGACGAACATTTCGACGAAATCGGACCCGGAAATGGAAAAGAACGGCACTTTCGCCTCGCCCGCGATCGCGCGCGCAAGCAGCGTCTTGCCCGTGCCGGGCGAGCCGACCATCAGCACGCCGCGCGGGATACGCCCGCCGAGCTTCTGGAATTTGGAGGGGTCACGCAAAAAGTCGACGAGTTCGGAGACCTCTTCCTTGGCCTCTTCGCAGCCGGCCACATCAGCAAACGTGACGGTATTGGTGGACTCGTCGAGCATGCGCGCGCGCGACTTGCCGAACGAGAACGCCCCGCCCCGCCCCCCGCCTTGCATCTGGCGCATGAAGAACACCCATACCCCGATCAGGAGCAGCATCGGGAACCAGGAAACGAAGATATTGACCAGCAGCGAGGGTTCCTCCTCCGGCTTGGCCTCGATCTTGACGCCGTATTTCAGCAAGTCCGACACCAGCCAGATGTCCCCGGGGGAATAGCTCGTGACGCGCTTGCCCTCGTTGGTCGTCGCCTTCAGCTGGCGGCCCTCGATGGTTACCTTGGCGATACGTCCCGCCTTCACCTCGTCGATGAATTGCGAGTACTCCATTGGCGCCTGCACCGCCTGGCGGGTATTGAACTGGTTGAACACCGTCATCAGCACGAGACCAATGACAAGCCAGATCACCAGATTCTTCATCATATTGTTCAAACGCGGCTCCTCAGAGCGACAGGCACTGCAAACAAAGTGGCACTACTTTCAATGAAACACCATTCTAATCTGAATCTTGCGCGCCTTGTGCAGAGCGCAATCCCCGGCCCAGAAGATAGACTTCGCGGCTTTCGCCGCGCGACGCCTCGGGCTTGCGCGTCGTAACCGTGCGGAAAACTTCCTTCATCCTGCCAAGCAGGCCCTCAAACGCCTCACCCTGAAACACTTTGACCACGAAAACCCCTCCGGGTTTCATCCCGTCGAGGCAGAAATCGATCGCAATCTCCGTCAGGGCCGCGGCATTCGCCTGGTCCACACCCGGGATCCCCGAAACGTTGGGGAGCATGTCTGACAGCACAATATCGGCCGGCTGGCCGCCCAGCGCGGCACGCACGGACTCGCGAACCGCGCGATCCCGGAAATCCCCGCGCAGCACGGTTACACCAGACATGGGGGCAATTTCCAGCAGATCAACCGCGACCACGGCGCCTTTTGCGGTAACCCGCGATGCCGCCAGCTGGGACCAGCCGCCCGGCGCCGCACCCAGGTCCACTACACGGGCGCCAGGCCGGAACAACCGGTCCTTGGCGTCGATCTGCTCGAGCTTGAAAACCGCGCGCGAGCGATAACCCTGTGATTTGGCCTTCTGCACATAGGCGTCGCTGACGTGCCGCTTCAGCCAGGCCTTGCTTGATTTGGAGCGCGCCATCGTTTGACTTAGAGTGTCGGCATGAACGAATCGAACCAGGAAGAACTATCCCCCGCACGCCGGCGAGCGTTGCGGGCCAGCGCCCACGCGCTCGAGCCGGTCGTGCTGGTCGGCGACAAAGGCCTGACCAGCGGCGTGCTCGCGGAAATCGAGCGCGCACTCGGTGTCCATGAACTGCTCAAAATCCGCGTGCAAGCCGACCGCAAAGACCGGACGCGCATTCTCGACGAAATCTGCGCCGCAACCAACGCCTTGGCGGTGCAGCATATCGGCAAGGTGCTGGTGGTCTTCAGAGAGAAGCCCCCAGAAGCCGCGCCCAGGCCCAAGCCCCGGGCGCGCAAATTCCCCTCGGGCGGCCCCCCGGTCCGCAAGCGCGCGGCGGGCGAGCGCGCCGAACGGTCCGCCAAACCCGCCGAGCGTGAGCGTGGGCCCGCTCCTGGCCGGGCAAGACGGCCAAGCACCGCGACCGCGCGCCTGGACTCGGACCGGCCTAGAGGTACTGGACGTCCAGAATCTCGTACTGCTTCACCCCGCCGGGCGCCTGCACGTCCACCTGGTCGCCGGCGTATTTCCCGATAAGGGCGCGGGCGATCGGCGAGCTGATCGACACCTTTGCTTCCTTGATGTCCGCCTCGTCCTCGCCAACGATCTGGTAAGTCACCTTCTCGTGGCTGGCAATGTCCTCGAGATCGACCGTCGAGCCGAACACGCACGCCCCGTCGGCATCCACCAGCTTGGGATCGACGATCTGCGCGTTGGATAGCTTGCTTTCGATCTCCAGGATCCGGCCTTCGACGAAGCTCTGCTTTTCCTTGGCCGCGTCGTACTCGGCGTTCTCAGACAGGTCACCGTGCGCGCGCGCCTCGGCAATCGAGGCAATCACGGTCGGGCGCTCGACAGTCTTCAGTTTGTGCAGCTCGGCGCGCAGTAGTCCGGCGCCAACGATGGTTAGTGGAATGGCCATGGTGTCCCCTCAGTTTTCTGTGCCTGTCTTCCAGGCCAATTTCAGTTTCGCATGCAGATCCTGCAAGCGATAGGGCTCGAGTGCCGCGAGGTGGCGCATGCCCGTACAGGCCGCGCGGGCGCCGGAGATCGTCGTGTAGTAAGT
>JBBQVP010000036.1:0-27785 GCA_038211455.1 Burkholderiales bacterium | reverse complement strand
GAATTCGGCGCGCTCGACAAGCCCGCGCTCGAAGCGAAGAACGCCGCGGTCGCGGTGGCCGGGCGCATGGTGCTCAAGCGCGTGATGGGCAAGGCGAGCTTCGCCACCCTGCAGGACGGCTCGGGCCGCATCCAGATTTACGTCTCCAACGACATCACCGGCGAGGCGAGCCACGACGCCTTCAAGCATTGGGACCTTGGCGACATCGTCGCGGTCAGCGGCACCCTGTTCAAGACCAACAAGGGCGAGCTCACGGTGCAGGCCGCGCAGTTGCGCCTGCTCACCAAGGCGCTGCGTCCGTTGCCGGAGAAGTTCCACGGCCTGGCCGACCAGGAGGTGCGCTACCGGCAACGCTATGTCGACCTCATCGTGAACGAATCCTCGCGCAAGGTGTTCGCCGAGCGCTCGAAGATCGTGCAGTCGATCCGTGCCTCGATGGTCGGCGAAGGCTTCCTCGAGGTCGAGACGCCGATGATGCATTCGATCCCCGGCGGCGCCGCCGCGCGGCCGTTCAAGACCCACCACAACGCGCTCGACATGGAGCTTTACCTGCGCATCGCGCCGGAGCTCTACCTCAAGCGCCTGGTGGTGGGCGGGCTGGAAAAGGTGTTCGAGATCAACCGCAGTTTCAGGAACGAGGGCATGTCCACGCGGCACAACCCCGAGTTCACCATGATGGAGATGTACTGCGCCTACGAGACGGTCGAGTACATGATGGAGCTGACCGAGCGCCTCGTGCGCAACGCCACACAGGCGGCCCTGGGCACCGACAACGTGACCTACCAGGGCACCGCCATCGCCCTTGGCCAGCCGTTCGCGCGGCTGCCCATTCCCGAGGCGATCCGCCGGCACGACCCCCAGAGCGCGACGGCCGACCTGCGCGACCGGGGTTTTCTCGCCACGCGCGTGAAGAAGCTCGGCGGCGCGGTGGACGACCATCACGGCTGGGGTTCGCTGCAGCTCATGCTGTTCGAGGCAGTGGCTGAAAAGCACCTCATCCAGCCCACCTTCGTGACCGAATACCCTGAAGAGGTATCACCGCTCGCTCGCCGCGCCGACCGCGACCCCGAGCTGGTCGACCGCTTCGAACTGTTCATCGACGCCAAGGAAATGGCCAACGGCTTTTCCGAGCTCAACGACCCGGAAGACCAGGCGCAGCGCTTCCTTGCCCAGGCGCAGAAAAAGGAGGCCGGCGACCAGGAGGCGATGTTCTACGACGCCGATTACATCCGCGCGCTGGAGTACGGCCTGCCGCCCACCGCGGGCGCGGGCCTCGGCATCGACCGGCTGGTCATGATCCTGACCGACAGCGCCTCGATCCGCGACGTGATCCTGTTCCCGCAGATGCGGCCGGAGACCTGAGCGGGTCCGACGTTACAACTGGTAACACCATCACTGTGCCCGTGAGGGGCCGGACGGTTAGCCTGCACATCACAGCAAACATCAGGGAGAAAACGATGGAAACCCAAGCCACCCCCAGCCGCAGGCTGCATCCGCTGCTCGCCACCGCCGCCGTTGCGGTCATCGTCGCCGCGGGCGTCGCCGTCGGCGCAATGACCGGGCTGCTACCTTCGGGCGCGGCCAAGCAGTCCGACCAGCCTCTCCTGCCGCGCACTGCAGTCCTCGGCACGGGGCTCGCCTCGGGAACGTCGTCGCCAGCCCTCGATGCCACGCTCAAGCCCCAGCGCGAGGAAGCCCTCGCCCAGGACTCCACGCCGGCCGCCAAGCCCGCGCCGAAGCATGCGACCCCGGCCGCGAAGCCCAAGGTCGTCGCGCAGCATCCGCGTCCCGCGCCGGAGCAGTTGGCGCAGGCGCCGGCTCCGCGCGTGGCGCCGCAGCCGGAATCCTACGGCCGCGATGCATCGACCGGATCGCAGCCCCTGGGCTACCCGCCTGCGCCCGCCGACTACCGCCCGCAACCGTCCGCGCAGTCGCCCGCGCAGTCGCCCGCGCAGCCTTACGACTACCGCACCGCGCCCGTGGTGCAGCGCCAGCGCTGCGTCGACTGCGGCGTGGTCGAATCGATGCGCGAAGTGAGCCGCCCCGGCGAAGGTACCGGCCTTGGTGCAGTCGCCGGAGGCATCGGCGGGCTGATCCTGGGCAAGCAGGTGGGCAACGGCAAGGGCAGCAACGTCGCCGCAGTGCTGGGCGCGGCGGGCGGCGCCTATGCCGGTCACGAGATCGAAAAGCGCACACGGGCCGGGAAGACGTACGAACTCAGCGTCCACATGGAAGACGGCAGCTATCGCACCATTTCCCTGAACGCGCAGCCCTCGTGGCGCACCGGCGACCACGTTCGCGTCGTCAATGGCACGCTGCAGCCGATGTAGGGTCCGCGCCGCGCGCGCTGCAGCGTGTCCAGGGCGCGCGGCGTGCGCACTGCGCGCCGTCCAATAGCCGGCCGATTTGTAACAATTGGAAACCGGCCCGCCGGTAGGAGCGCGATAAACTTGCCGTTTCCTTTTTCGCGAGGAGCCGGGACGCGGCGAGCGCCCGGCCTGAGACGATGGAACTTTACTGGCTGCAGGACTTCCTCGCCCTCGTGCGCAGCGGCAATTTCTCCAAGGCCGCCATGGAGCGCCACGTGACGCAGTCGGCTTTCAGCCGGCGCATCCAGGCGCTCGAAGACTGGGTGGGCGCGCCGCTCTTCGATCGCGGTGGCCACCCCGTTGAGCTCACCAGCGCCGGCCAGCAACTGTTGCCGATCGCCGTGGGCAGCGTCGAGCCGCTGCTCGATTTCCGCGCCTCGATGCGCGCCCGTTCGGCCGATTCCGCGCCCACCGTCAGTTTCCTCATGCCAACCCCCTGCTCGGCGGGGATCTTTCCCGCGCTGCTTGCGCGCCTCAACCGCGAGATCGGGCCGATCGTGGGCCTGGGCTCGGTCAAGCGCATCGACGAGGTCGCCGAGCGCTATGCCGCAGGCGAAGCCGACCTTGCGCTGTCGTACCGCCACCCGTCGCTTCCCCGTCCTGCAGGGTTCGACGAGCTCGACGCAATCGAGATTGCCGACGAGCCCATGATTCCGGTATGCGCGCCGCAGAGGCGCGCTCTGCCGGGCTACGTCCTGCCGGTGGTTGCGGGCTCGCCTCTGGTGTACCTGCCGTACGGGCGCTCCTCGTTCATCGGCCGCGCGGTCGACGACGAGGTTGCCGCGCGCGTGAGCGAAGTCCGCCCGCAGAAAATGTTCGAGGACCCGCTCATCTTCGTGCTCAAGGAACTCGCGCTGCAGGGCATGGGGGTGGCGTGGCTGCCGCGCTCGACGATCGAGCGCAACCTGGGCGACGGCAGCCTCGTGCGCGTCGCCGGCCCCGACTGGGATATCCCGCTTACGGTCGAGTTGCTGCGCCGGAAAAAGCGGTTGTCAGAGGCTGCGGAAGCGGTGTGGACGCTGCTCGCGAAGGGCGCGGCGCCGCCGAAGGTTCAAACCGGCGTGCCGCTGCGCTCGGCCACGCCGGCGCCACATCGCCCGGTTCGAGCCCGCGGGTAATGAATACCACCTGGCTTCGCTCAGCCGGGGCCGCGAGAAATTCCGGTGGCGCGACGAGGTGCTGCACGGCGTGCACGACGACCGAGCCATCCACCCCTTCGGCTGCGACGATACCTTTGACGCGCAGGAGCCGCGCGCCGTAGTTCCCGGCCAGCGCGTGCAGCCAGTCTCCCAGCGCCGCGAGCGGCTGTGGCGTATCCCACTGCAGCACGAACGATTCGACCGACTCGTCGTGCGCCGCGCGCAGGGCCGCGGCGGGGATCAACCGCCCTGCGGCCACGCTGGCCGGCCCGAACCAGCCCGCGTCTGCGGCACCACGCGCGGCGCGGACCAACTCGGCGTGCGGGTTGATCTCCCCGAGCCGCGCTGCGAGGCGTTCGAATGCTTCCGGCGTTACCGACTCTGCTTTCGACACCACCAGTCGGTCGGCGAGCAGGACCTGGCGCTGCGCGCTTCCCTCCTCCGCGATCGCCGCCTCGCCAAGCAGCGCATCAACCACGCAAACCACCGCAGCAAGGCTGTAGCGCGCCGCAAGCAGCGGCGATTCGGCGAACAGCTGCAGGATCGGCCCGGGCTCGGCCAGCCCGCTGGTCTCGATCACGACACGCTCGAAGGCCGCGAGCGCGCCCTGCGCAACGCCGCGCTCCAGCCTCAACAGGGCTTCTGCAAGGTCGGCGCGCACCTGACAGCAGACGCACCCGCCAGGCAGCAACACCACGTCCTCGCTTGCGGCTTCGATCAGCACGTTGTCGATTCCGACCGCACCGAATTCGTTGACCACTACTGCGGCGTTGCGAATCGCGCCGCCGCGCAGCGCAGCGTTGAGCAGCGTGGTTTTCCCCGCGCCCAGCGCACCGGTCAATATGGTGACCGGAATCCTGGTCACGCCAGCCGCTTGACGATCAGGTCCAGCGCCGCACCCACCGCAGCGAGCCGCACGCCATCGCGATCGCCGGCAAATACGTGCCGCTCGACCAGCGTGTCCGCGCCGTGGCGCGCAGCGGCGATATAGCAGGTGCCCACGGGATTTTTTTCGTTGCCCCCCCCGGGCCCCGCATAACCAGTCACCGCCACCGCAACGCCCGCGCCCGAATTTGCAAGCGCGCCTTCGGCCAGACCGCGCGTGACCTCCGCGCTGACCGCGCCGTGCGCGCGCGAGACCTCCTCGGCCACGCCCAGACCCGTGGCTTTCGCCGAGTCGTGGTAGAGCACGAAACCGCGCTCGAAGATCTTGGAAGCGCCCGACACCGAGGTCAGGCATCCGGACACCAGGCCTGCCGTGCAGGTTTCCGCCGTAGCGATGCGCACATTCGCGGCTTGCGCGGCCTGCAACGCCGCGGCCGCCTTGGCCAGCAATTCCTTGGGAAACATCAGGACTCCTGCAATGTGTTGGTATGCGCGCGCCCGGCCTGCATGACAAGTTTCAGGCGCGCGCGCTCTTCGAGGATGCGAATGTTGGCCAGCGGGTCGCCGTCGATCACCAGAACGTCGGCGTAGCGCCCGGCCTCGAGCAGGCCGACGTCGCTGCGGCCGATGCACTCGGCCGCCTGGCTGGTCGCCGACACCAGCGCCTGCATCGGGCTCATCCCCAGCCACTCGACCATGAAGCGGAACTCGACCAGGTTTTCGCCGACCAGCAGCCGGTGCGACTGGTCGGTGCCAAACGCCACCTTGACCCCGCGCTTCACCGCGTCCTTCCAGAGCGGCACCTGCCTTTGCATGCGCTCGAAGATCTCGTGCTCCTTGACCGCCTCGTTGGCGAGCTGCTGCTTGTCCCAGGCGGTGTTCGCCTTGCGGTGTTCGAGCGACAGCGGGACAAGCGCGAGTGTCGGCACCCACCAGGTGCCCGCCTTAAGCATCGTGTCCACGCACTGCTCGTCGATGAACCAGCCGTGCTCGAGCGAATGGATGCCCGCGCCGAGTGCGACGCGGATGCCGTCCACCCCTTCGGCGTGCACCGCCACCTTCTTCCTGCGCATCGCCGCTTCGCTGACGGCGACGCCGATCTCTTCTGTGGTGAACTGCGATTCGTCCCAGGTGTCGGTCACCGAGGTGATTCCGCCGGTCGCGCAGATCTTGATGAAGTCGGCACCGGCCATCAGCAGGTGGCGCACGAGTTTTCTCACCTCGTCCGCGCCGTCGGCGACCGGGCTGGGTAGCCAGGCGCGCTTCTGCACGCGCAGGCCCGCGGGCACCCAGGCGTCGCCATGCCCGCCCGTCTGCGAAACCATCGCGATCGAAATCAGGAGGCGCGGCCCGGCGATGAAGCCCTCGGCGATCGCCTCGCGAAACCCTGCGTCTGCCCCGCCCATGTCGCGCGCCGTGGTCACACCGCAGGCCAGGGTTTCCTTCAGCACCGCGGTGGAGCGCAGCACGTTGTAGGTCGGCGCATTGAGCAGGTGCTGGCGCATGTCGCGCGCGCGATAGGTGCCGTGTACATGGCAGTCGATGATGCCGGGCAGGAGCGTATGCCCGCCCGCATCGATCACGCGCGCGCCTTTCGGGATCGCGACGCTGGAAGCCGGGCCCGCGGCCGCAATGCGCTCGCCCTCGATCACCAGTGTGGCGTTCTTCACCGGATCGCGCCCGCTGCCATCGATCAGCGTCCCGCCGGTGATCGCCTGTGTCCTTCCGTCCGTCGCCACGTGCCTAACCCTCCAGATCCACGAATACGTTCTTGACTTCGGTGTACAGCGACAGCGCATGCATGCCGAGCTCGCGACCGAGTCCCGATTTCTTGTAGCCGCCGAACGGGGCCATGAAGCCGTAGCGGCTCGCGCTGCCGTGGGAGTTTACGCTCACCATCCCGGTGCGCAGCGCGCGCGCCACTCGCATCGCGCGGCCGATATCGCGGGTCCAAACCGACGCGTTCAGCCCGTAGGCACTGTCGTTTGCGAGGCGCACTGCATCGGCCTCGGCGTCGAACGGGATCACCACCACGACCGGGCCGAAGATCTCCTCCTGCGCGACACGCATCACGTTGGCCGCGCCGGAAAGGATGGTGGGCGCGTAATACGCCCCGTCAGGCAAGCCTTCGGGTCGCCCGCCCCCGGTCACCAGAGCGCAGCCTTCCTCGACCCCGAGTTCCACGTAGCCGTTCACAGAAGTCCACTGCGCACGCGACACCAGTGGGCCGATCTCGGTTGCGGGGTCGAGCGGATCACCCACGCGCGCGGCGCGCGTCGCGGCGGCGAACGCCGCCGTGAACGCCTCGGCCGCGCTGCGCTCGACGAACACGCGGGTGCGCGCCGAACAACTCTGCCCTGCGTTGCCGAACCCCGCCTTGACGGCCTGTTCGGCAGCCTTTGCGATGTCGGCGTCGGCGAAAACGATGTTCGGGCTCTTGCCGCCCAGTTCCAGGGTGATGCGCTTGATGTCGTCCGCGCCCAGTTTCAGCAGCGTCGCGCCGGTGCGCGTCTCGCCGGTGAAGGAAATCTTGTCGATCCCAGGGTGCCGCGCGATGTGCTCGCCGAGCGCGGCACCCGGCCCCGGCAGGATGTTGAGCACGCCCGGAGGCAGGCCCGCTTGCATCGCAATCTCGCCCAGCATCAGCGCGGTGAGCGGCGTCATGCTCGCGGGCTTCAGGATCACGCAGCAGCCCGCGGCCAGTGCCGGCGCGACTTTCCACGCCGCGGCGAGGAACGGGAAATTCCACGGCGTGATCGCCGCCACCACGCCAAGCGGCTCGCGCAGCGTGAAGTCGAGCACGCCGGCGCCCATCGGGATTGTGTCGCCGAAAAACTTGTCCATGGCGCCGGCGTAGTACTCAAACACATTGGCCGCGCTGTCAACTTCGTTGGCTGAATTCGAGATCGTCTTGCCACCGTTGCGGGTCTCGATCTCCGCGATCCGTGTCGCGTTGCGGCGGATTCCGTCCGCGATGGCGCGCAGGATTTTTCCGCGCGCAAATGGCTGCATGCCGGACCAGTCGCCCGAATCAAACGCGCGCCGCGCGGCGGCGACGGCGCGGTCGACATCCTCACTGCCCGCCTTCGCGATTTCGGCGAGTGTTGAAAAATCGATCGGGCTGGCGGTGGAGAACGTCTGGCCCGAAGCGGCAGGAACGAATGACCCGTCGATCAGCAGCCGGGTCTGGAGCCTTCCCTGCGAAATCATGCGAAAACCCTCTCGCAGTGGTTCATGCGAAAACCCACTCGCAGTGGTTCATGCGAAAACCCACTCGCAGTACGCCGGCAACTGCGACAGGCAGGTCAGGTGGATGTCGACGTCGGGGTGGATTTCGGTCGCCTTGGGCGCGATCCACGCGGTGAGCAGGCCCAGCGCCTTGGCACCCTGCACGTCGTTGCGCAGGTCGTCGCCCACCATCAGGGTCCGCCCCTCCGCGGCCTGCAGCGCATCGAGGGCCGGACGGTAGCAGCCCGCGTGCGGCTTCATCCATCCCGTGTCGGAGGACACCACGATCGTCTCGAAGTGCCTCCGCAGGCCGAAGCGCTCGAGCGAGGCCCCGACCACCGGGCCGTGCGGATAATTCGACACCACGCCGAGGCGGTACGAGCGCGCGAGCGTCTCCACCACGTCGGCCGCGAAGTCGAGCAGCCGTGCGCCCTGCACCACTTCGCGCCCGAGCGCATCGGACATGCGGCGCAGCCCGGCTGCATCGGGAAGGCTCTTCACGCCCGCGAGTTTCAGCGCAAGCGCGAAGCGCTCGTCGAAGGTGTGCTCGCGCTGCGTGACCTTCGATGCGGCGATCTGCTCGCGGCATACCGCATGGTAGTACTCGATGAACATGCCAACCGGCAGCTGCGCGCACTCTTCCCCGAGTTGGGGGCAGATGTCGGAATCGAAAATTTTCGCGACGCAGGCCAGGTGGCGGTCCGGGTCGTGGATCATGCCCGGAACCCACATGAGGGTCTCGCCCCAGTCGAACAGGACGACCGGCCTGGGGTCGCGGGTTTGAGCAGAGGTATGCGCGGACATATTCCAGGCAGCTCGCGCCGGGGATCGCGCGGCGCGCTCCGGCATCAGGCCGCGCCCATCGCTTCGTCGACCAGCGCGCGCGCCGCAGCGGTCTGGTCGGCTGCGGCGTAGACGGCGCGCCCGACTACGCCGTATACGCTGCAGCCGTTGGCCGCGGCAACCAGCTCGCCGATTTTTCCTCCGAGCGGTCCGATACCCGGCACCACGAACACCGGCGCGCGCAGCATGGTTTTGAGCCGCTCGGAATGGTAGCGCAGCTTGTCCGGGGTGTTGCCCGGCACCACGAAATGGCTCGCGCCCGACTCCACCGCCTTGTCGATGATGCGTTCGAGCGCGTCGTCGGCCACGTAGCCTCCGCCGCTTACGTTGTAGTCGGGAAATGGCAGGTCGCCTCCCACCAGCGGCAGCATGCCGTGCTTGATGGTCTCGCCGACGAAACTCTCGACGGCCCGGGGCCCCGCGATGGGGAACAGGATCAGGCCGTCGACCCGTGCCTCGGCGCAGAATCCGGCAAACTTGGCCGCCATGTCGAATACATCGGGCCCGGCCTTCTGGTGGTCGTAGATCAGCGGCAGGTCGGTATGCCCGCGCAACTGGCGCACCGCCTCGGCGAGGCCCAGGCGCAGCGCCATCGACATGCCCAGCTTGAAGCCCACGACACCCTCGACCCCGGTTGTCAGGTCGATCGTGCGCTTGCAGGCCTCGACGGTCTCCGCATCGAGCGCGACGATGATGCCGTGCTTGGTGCGAAAGCGCAGCAGCCGTGCCATCAACCGGCCGCCTGCGTGGAAGATGCCTGCGTCTTCAGCCTGCCGATGGTGCGCAACGCGCTCGGCTTGATGTCCTTGACGTCGAGGCTGATATCCACCGCCTTCACCGTGTGCGTCAGGTCGCCGACCGAGATCACATCGACGCCGGTCTCCGCGATCGCCACCACGGTGTCCTCATTGACCCCGCCCGAGGCCTCGGTGATCGCGCGCCTGTTGACGAGCTTCAGGCCCTCGCGCATTTCGTCGAGATCCATGTTGTCGAACATGATGATCTCGACGCCGCAATCAAGCGCCTCCTGCACCATGGCGAGCGACTCGCACTCGACTTCGATCTTGAAGGTGTGCTGGGCACGCGCGCGCAGGATCTCGATCGCGTTCCTGATGTTGCCCGCGATCTTGATGTGGTTGTCCTTCACCAGCACGCAGTTGCTGAGGTTGAAGATATGATTGTGCGCTCCACCCACGCGCACCGCGTATTTCTGCACCATGCGCAGCCCGGGCCAGCCCTTGCGGGTGTCGGTGAGGCGCACCTTCGTGTGCTTGACGAGATCGACGTAGCGCCGGGTCTTGGTGGCGATACCCGAGAGCTGCTGGACCCAGTCCAGCGCGGCACGCTCGATCATGAAGAAGGCCGAGGCTTTCGCACGGATCTTCAGCAACACGGTCCCGGGGCCCATCTCCGCACCCTCTTCCACGCAGTGCTCGATCTCGGCTTGGGGGTCGATCAGCTTGATCGTTTCGTCCGCAAACAGCAGGCCGCAGGCCACGCCGGTCCCCTTGGCGTAGATCTGCCCGGTCTGTACCGGATCTTCATCCCAGACCAGGAACCCGCCGGTGGTGTCGCCGGCATTGAGTTCCTCGCGCAGCCCCTGCTCGACCAGCGGGCGGATCATGAACCGGTTCAAGCGCATGACTTTTTCCTTTCAGAATGTTCAGTATTGGCGAGTGTAATGCCGGTACGCCGGGACACCCCGGTCTATTCCAATATGGAATACGCAAATCCTCCTTGCGGCGTCGATGGACCGAAGGATAGAGTGGCTTTCTTCTGCGCGAGCCTCCGCCGCGCGAACCCTTGGAGATCCGAGCATGGCACGCATGACGATCAATGGAAAAGCAGTCGATGTGGCGGTCGATCCGAACACCCCGCTGCTGTGGGTGATCCGCGAGCAGGTCGGGCTCACCGGCACGAAGTATGGCTGCGGCGTGGCCCAGTGCGGCGCCTGCACCGTGCACATGGACGGGGAGGCGTTGCGCTCCTGCGTGATGCCCGTGAGTGCCGCCGAGGGCAAGAGCATCACGACGATCGAGGGGCTGGCCGCCAACGGCGTGTTGACCCGCGTGCAGCAGGCCTGGATCGACAACGACGTGCCGCAGTGCGGCTACTGCCAGTCGGGAATGATCATGGCGGTCACCGCCCTGCTGAAGGACAAGCCCAAACCCACAGACGCCGACATCGATGCCGCGATCACCAACATCTGCCGCTGCGGCACGTTCCAACAGGTCCGCGAGGCGATCCACGCCGCGGCCAAAGCATAGGGACGCCGCCATGGACATGTACCCGAAAGTCTCCCGCCGCCAGTTCATCGTCAGCAGCGCTGCCGTGGGCGGCGGCCTCGCCCTCGGCCTGAACCTGCCGTTTGGGCCGGATATCGTGCGCGCCGCCGACGGCTCGCCCGAAGTCAATGCCTGGGTGGTGATCCGGCCGGATGACACCGTGGTGATTCGCATCGCGCGCTCCGAGATGGGACAGGGCTCGCTGACGGGTCTCGCCCAGATGGTCGCTGAAGAACTCGAGTGCGACTGGGGCAAGGTGACCACCGAGTACCCGACCCCCGGCACCAACGTTGCAAGAAAGCGCGTGTGGGGCGATTTCAGCACCGGCGGCAGCCGCGGGATCCGCGCCTCGCACGACTATGTTCGCAAGGGAGGCGCCGCGGCCCGTGTGATGCTCGTGCAGGCGGCGGCCGATGCGTGGAAGGTACCTGCTTCGGAATGCACCGCCGCCAACAGCGTGATCACGCACCGGCCCAGCGGGCGCACCACCTCTTTCGGCAAGGTGGCCGAAGCGGCTGCGAAGATCGCGCCGCCTGCGGATGTCGCGCTCAAGGACCCGAAAGACTGGAAACTCATCGGCAAATCGGTGAAGCGCCTCGACACGGCCGACAAGGTGACGGGAAAGCAGATCTACGGCGCCGACCTGAAACTGCCCGGGATGCTGAACGCCGCGATCCGGGATTGCCCTGTGTTTGGCGGGACGGTGAAGAGCTTCAATGCCGCGAAGGCCTCCGCCATGCCGGGCGTGAAGAAGGTGCTGCAGGTGGAGACTGCCGTCGCGGTCGTCGCCGACACCTGGTGGCATGCCAAGACCGCGCTCGATGCGGTCGAAATCACCTGGGACGGCGGCGGGAACGAGAAAGTCTCGAGCGAATCCATCGCTGCGACCTTGAAGGAAGGCCTCGGCGCGCCACAGGCCTTCGTCCACAACGAGGCGGGCAATGCTAAAGCCGCCATCGCGGGTGCGGCGAAGAAGATCGAGGCGGTCTACGCCTATCCGTTCCAGAACCACGCCACGATGGAACCGATGAATGCGACCGCGCTGTATACCGCCAACAGTTGCAAGGTGTGGGTGGGCACGCAGAACGGCGAGGCGGCGCTTGCGGCCGCCGCGGAGGCGTCCGGCCTGCCGGTCGAGAAATGCGACGTGGAGAAGCTGCTGCTGGGCGGCGGCTTCGGCCGGCGCGGCGCGACCGACTATGTGCGCCAGGCCGTGCTGATTGCAAAGGAACTGCCGGGCACGCCGGTGAAGCTGCTGTGGTCGCGCGAAGAGGACATGACGCACGGAAAATACCATCCGGTCATGCAGGCGAAGCTCAGTGGCGGGCTGGATGCGAACGGCAACCTCGCCGGCCTCGAGATCCGCTTGTCGGGGCAGTCGATCCTCGCAGGCGTGCGGCCCGCGGCCCTCGAGAACGGCAAAGACCGCTTCTCGTTCCAGGGTTTCTGGCCCTCAGGAGAGCATTCGCTGGAATACACGATCCCGAACCTGAAGATCGACCACGCGATGCGCAACACGCACGTGCCGCCGGGATTCTGGCGCGGCGTGAACGTGAACCAGAACGCGATCTTCCTCGAGTGCTTCATCGACGAGCTGGCGCATGCGGCCGGCAAGGATGCGCTGGAATTCCGCCGCGCGCTGATGGCGAAGCACCCGAAGTCGCTTGCCGTGCTGAATGCCGTGGCGGACAAGGGCGGCTGGGGCAAGCCGGCGCCCGCCGGCGTGCACCGCGGGCTCGCCCACTTCCGCGCCTTCGGCAGCTACGTTGCCGCCTGCGCCGAGATTTCGGTCAAGGATGGCAAGGAGGTCAAGGTCCATCGCATCGTCGCGGCGACCGATACCGGCTACGCGGTGAACCCGGCGCAGATCGAGCGCCAGATCGCGGGCTCGTTCGTCTACGGCCTGTCGGCCCTGTTCGAGCAGGAATGCACTGTGAAGGACGGCCGCATCGAGCAGGAGAACTTCAATACCTACAACTCGATGCGCATCGCGCAGATGCCAAAGGTGGAGTCGATCGTCATGCCCTCGGGCGGCTTCTGGGGAGGTGTAGGCGAACCGACGATCTGCGTCGCCGCGCCCGCCGTGCTCAACGCGTTCTTCAATGCGACGGGCAAACGCATCCGCAGCTTCCCGCTGAAGAACCACGGCATTACGCTGGTCTGAGGGATGCGGTGCGTGATCGCCGCCGCGCTGTCGGCTTGCGCGGCGCTGAGCGCGCCGGCCGCGGCGGCGCAGGATTCGCTGCCAACCCCGCTCACCGGCACGCCGGGCGATCCGGCGCGCGGCCGCGCGATCGTCGCGAGCCGCACGCAGGGCCTGTGCCTGCT
The DNA here is from genome assembly GCA_038211455.1 of Burkholderiales bacterium. Taxonomy (GTDB): domain Bacteria; phylum Pseudomonadota; class Gammaproteobacteria; order Burkholderiales; family SG8-39; genus SZAS-79. The sequence continues at coordinate 14,708 of JBBQVP010000036.1, read as the reverse complement.
GTGCCACAGCGGCCCGATTCCCGAGGAGCGCTTCCAGGGCAACCTCGCGCCGGACCTCGCGGGTGCAGGCCGCCGCTGGACCACGGGGCAGTTGCGGCTGCGCATGGTGGATCCGGCCCGACTCAACCCCGAAACCATCATGCCCTCGTATCGCCGCACCGATGGCCTCAATCGGGTCACCCACACACTGCGCGACAAACCGGTGCTGACGGACGCGCAGATCGAAGACGTCATCGCCTGGCTTGCGACGCTGAATGACTGAACCACGCTCACGCCGCCGCTTTCTTGCCGCCGCCGGCGGGCTGGCCGCGGCGGCGGGCCTGCCCGCGCGCGCACAGTCGCGCAGTGCTTCAGTCATGGGCACCGAAGCACAGATGCGCGCGGCGATCCGACAACTCATCGGGGATGCAAAGCCCGGCTCCGGCCGGGTGAAGGTCGACCTTCCCCCGCTGGTTGACAATGGCAACACGGTTCCGTTGTCAGTGACCGTCGACAGCCCGATGACCGAAGGCGACCACGTGCGCGCGATCCACGTGTTCAGCGAGAAGAACCCGGAGCCCGTGATGGTGCGTTTCCGGCTCGGACCGCGCGCGGGGCGGGCAGCGGTATCAACACGCGTGCGGCTTGCGGATACACAGACCGTGGTGGCGATTGCCGAGATGAGCGACGGTTCGTTCTGGTCGGGCAGCGTCGATGTCGTGGTCACGCTCTCGTCCTGTCTTGAGGACCTGCGCTGACCATGGCCGGCGCGCTCGTCAAAGTCCCGCCCACTGCCCGACGCGGCGAGGTCATCGAGATCAAGGCGCTCGCGGCGCACACGATGGAAACCGGCTACCGGCGCACCGAGCGCGGCGAGCCGATCCCGCGCAATATCCTGCGCAGCTTCACCTGCACCTACAACGGCGTCGAGGTCTTCAGCGCCGAGCTGCACCCGGCGATTTCGGCCAATCCCTATTTTGCGTTCACAACGATCGCGACCGAAAGCGGCACGCTCGCCTTCCACTGGGCTGGCGACGATGGCTTCTCGCTGTCGACCTCGGCCGCGATCGTCGTCACCTGAGTGCGCGCACCGCTGCTCCTGGTTGCGCTGATTGTGCTGATTGCGTTGATGGACGCGACTATCGCTCTGGGCGCATCCGACCTCCCTGCAGCCGAACGCCAGTCCGGCTACGCTCTCATGGGGCGCGAGACGCGCGCCATGCAGGACGACGACGCGGCCAACCCCGGCATGCTCTGGGTGCTCGAGGGCGAAGCCCTGTGGAATGCAAATGCCGGCACTGCCGGCCGCACCTGCGCCGGATGCCATGGGGATGCAACGCAAAGCATGCGCGGAGTGGCGGCCCGCCATCCGGCTGCGGATGCACAAGGGCGCCTGACTAACCTCGCGCAACGCATCAACGTCTGCCGCGTGGGGCAGCAGGATGCGCCGGCCCTGGAATACGAAAGCCGCGCGCTGCTCGCGCTCGAAGCCTATGTAGGGCGCCAGTCGCGCGGCCTGCCGATCGCGGTCAGCAGCGATGCACGGTCTCGGCCGGCGCTCGACGCAGGTCGCGCCACCTTCAACCGCCGCATGGGCCAGGTGAACCTGTCGTGCGCCCAGTGCCACGACGCGCGCGCGGGGCTGAAGCTTGCCGGCAACACGATCCCGCAGGCGCATCCGACCGGCTATCCGCTCTACCGGCTCGAGTGGCAGGCTTTGGGTTCGCTTGCGCGCAGGATCCGCAACTGCATGATCGGTACGCGCGCCGAACCCTTTGCCTATGGCTCGAAGGACATGGTCGAGCTCGAGTACTACATGCTCTGGCGGGCGCGCGGCATGCCACTGGAGACGCCGGCCGTCCGGCCCTGATCGCAGGATTTGTATCGAAATCGATACACAAACTACCACCCGAGCCGCTCCAGTGCTTCGGATCAGGTTTTATTTCATTAGAATTTAGATCAGGTGCGTTGTCGATCTCCGGTCAGTGCCAAAGCTCCCTGCGGAAGCGCGCCGCGATCAGGCACGTGCCGATCGCGCCGATCGCGCAATTGATTGCCGTGGCGCCAAGAAAGCCCACCGTATCGACCAGCACGCCGCTCGCCAGCAGGCCGACCGGAAGCCCATAGACCGCCAGGATGCGCACGCCCATGACGCGCGCGCGAAACTGTTCGCTCGCGGTGGTGAGCAACACCACCGCCATGGTGATCATTGCGATACTCTGGAACAGGCCGGCGAAAAGCAGCAGCACCATACCCGTGGTCTTCGTCTGGAATATTCCGAACAGCAACACCGCAGCAAACCACAGCAGGGTGGCGAACAACATGGACCGCGAGGGGTTGCGCCCGCCGCCGCGCAGGGTCATGAAGATCGAGCCCGCCAACGCGCCCACGGCAAACACCGCAACCAGCTCGCTCAAGCCGACCGCATCGATGCGGTAGACGCTGCGCGCCACATACGGCAGCAATCCTTGCGACAGCGGGTAGGCAGTCAGGTTGATCAGAAATGCCAGCCACATGATCGCCAGAAGTTTTGGCGTATTCCAGACATACACCATGCCCGCCTTCAGGTCGCCCCAGGTTGAATCCTGCGGCGGCGCGACTTGTTCCGCACCCGTGCCGGGAACCGGGCCGCGCGACGATCCGTAACCCGCAGGCCCTGCCCGCGACACACCAAGCGTGAGAACAAAGCTCAGCAGGTAGAAACCCGCGACAAAAGCGTAACTCACACCCAGACCCAGCGTTGCAAACAGTCCGGCACCGGCAAGCGCTCCGGCGATGCGGGCCAGATCCATGGTGATCCGGGAGAGCCCCATTGCGTTCATCAGATGGCGGGCGGGCATGGTGTCGCCGATCAGGGCCTGGCGCATCACCAGATCGGACGGCCTGACCAGTCCCGACAACGCGGAGACCAGTAACACGAAAGCCGGCGATAACATGCCGGTCAGCCCGAGCAGCATGAGGACGGTCGCGAGCACGGCGTACCAGACACGCATGCCGCACAGGGTCGTGCGCCGGCCCAGCCGGTCGCCCATGACGCCGAACAGCGGCGCAACCAGGGTTCCGAGAAACTGCAGCGATCCAAACACCGCAAGCAGCACCACCGAGCGTGTCTCGACCAGGATGTACCAGCCGAGGATCAGCGTTTCCATCTCGAACGCCAGCGAGGTCAACAGGTCGCTCGGCCACTGAAAGCGGAAACTGCGCACCACGAATGGCGCCAGCGGCGAGTGGCCCGAATCAACGCTCAGAAACGCACCGCTCTGCGAACCGCTTCATCGAGCACCCGCCTCGCTTCGATCGTCCGGCCGAGTGCAATGAGGATTTTTCTGTGCATGCGGGCTCTGCCTTTGTGTCCGGTCGGGACGATGCGCGGACTATCCGCCTTTGCGGAAATCCTCGACTGATTTTGCGAGCTGCCCGTCGGCGCGCCTGAGCGCACGCGTGACGGCGCGCGTTGCGCCAAATGTCGGAATGACCGCGGAATGCTTCCCCGCGCCGCCAACTACAGCGACGAGGATGTCATCCGCGCTCTGCACGATCGGCACCTGGACATCGGGGCCGGCGTTGGCGTAGCGCTCCTTGAAGGTCACGCGCAGGCGCCGCTCGACGTTCTCCTTTGAAAAGCGCCGCAGGGAGATCGTCGCGTGCTCATGCAGGAAGCGCTTGACGTCGGCGAGGCTGTAGCCGTCGTCGGCCACGGTCTTGGCGTGCTCCGGCCCGAAGATGACCATCGGCTGTGCAACCCCGTAAAGCGGGTCGTTCGAGCCCACGCCGCCCATCGTGCCGGCAATCGTCATCAGCGTGCCCAGACCCGTGATGCTCTCGTGATCGTTGACGTTATGCGGGCACTCCGCGCCCACAACCGTCACCGCGCTGGCTTCCGCTGGCAGGCCGCGCGCGACGTGCAGCGGCCCCCAGGGATTGGCCGACTCGTTCTCCGCCACCAGGTAGCTGTATTTGGACGGTGCACCGAAGGTTGACATGTCGCCCAGCGCCGGGATCGCACCGCCGATGTTGAGCAGTGCGAGCCGCACCGCGCGCCCGATTGTCGCGTTCGCGCGGTTGCCCGGCCCGAAGGCGTTGTGCCCCGAGTTGATGCCGAGTTCCTTCGCAACCGGCCCGTTGACCACCACCAGCGGCGCACACAGGTGGGTCGTCGACTGGATTGCGTACAGGTTGAACGGCTCCTCGCAGAGCGCCTCGATGATCAGCAGCAGCAGAGGAAAGTAGTTCGGCGCGCAACCTGCCATCACTGCATTGGCCGCCAGGCGCAGCGGCGTGGCCTCGCCATAGCGCGGCGCGATCTTCGCGATCGACTCGTTCCACGGGCGATCGCAGTAGGCGAGCATGCTTTCCACGCGCCCCGGCGTGGGCGGCACGATCGGCAGCCCGTCGCCCCAGCCGCGCTCCATGTACAGGCGGTTGATCGCCTCGAGGTCGTCGTCCGCCTCTACGCTCGCGCCCGGCGCCTCGAGCAGGGTGCCAAGCGTGTTCATTGCGCGTGCTCCTGGATAAGTTTAACGACCTGCGGCACCGCGACCATCGCGCGCGCCTTCACCTGCTCAAGCGCGAGGCCGCCCACCGGGTGCGGAATGATCACCAGCGGAAGGTCCGGAGTTCCGAGCACCATGGCCTGCGTCTTGCCAAGCTTGATGAACGGGTCGGAACAGACGACCGCAGTCGCGAGGCCGCGTTTGCGCAATTCGGACATGTCGTGGACACTCCACGACGTGCACGAGCCTCAGTCGGCCATTGCGCTCAAGACAAAATCCGTCTCCGCGGCGAGGCGATCGAGGATGTCCCTGGGCGCCGGCAGGCTCACGCTTCCCTTCCTCAGCGACACCACTGTGGCCACCGGCACGAGCGCCTTTACGCCCTCCACGATGAAGCGCAGCAGATGGTCCGCGTTGCCCTTGCTGTTGTCGAGGATCCCCAGTCGCAGGCCACCCTGCGCGAACTTGCGCTGCGTCCCGATCTTTGCCGCCGCCGGGCCAGGTGCCTCCGGCACTACCAGTTTTACCTTGCCGCTCATGTTTCGCTCCTCGTGAATATCGATGCTGTCGACGCCTTCGAAGGACGTGAATTCCCTAGCGCCCCTTCCAGACGGGCTTGCGCTTTTCCGCGAACGCGAGCGGCCCCTCAATCGTGTCCTCGCTTTTGGTCATGGCAACGTAAGCCGGATAGTCGAGGTTGCGCATCGCCGTTTCCAGCTGGGGGATGCCCAGCGCGCGCATCGCCACCTGCTTGGTTGCGCGCACGCTCATCGGCGAGCATTCAAGGATCTGCCCGGCCCAGCGGCGCGCCTCCGCCATGAGCTGGTCGTTGGGCACCATGGCAGTGACGAATCCCAGCCGCTCGCCCTCTGCGGCGCTCACGCGCCGACCGGTGAGCATCATGCCCATGGCGTGCTTGAGCGGAATCATGCGCGTCAGCCGTTGCAGACCGCCTGCGCCTGCCGCCAGGCCGACGCGCGGCTCGGGAAGCGCAAACACCGCGCGCTCCGCGGCGATGACGATATCGCAGGCCAGCGCGATCTCGAAGCCGCCGCCCATCGCGATCCCGTTGACCGCCGCGATGACCGGCTTGTCGAGGTCATAGCGCGCGGTGAGTCCGCCGAACCCCTTGGGCGGGTGCTGCGGGCGCTCGCCCGTCTTCGCGCGCATTTCGGCGTGGTACTTGAGGTCGTTGCCGGTGCAGAAGGCCTTGTCGCCCTCGCCGGTGATGATTGCAACCCAGAGTTCCGGGTCCGCCGCGAACGCATCGAACGCATCCGACAGTTCCTGGTTTGCCATCGGATGCAGCGCGTTGTAGACCTCGGGTCGATTGATGGTCGCCACCATCACGTGACCGTCGCTTTCGATCGTGCAGTACTTGCCCATTCATGTCCCCCTGGAGAATCCCGCAGTTTGAACCTGCCGGGCTCAAACGTACAGGCGGAGGACCCCGTAGACAATCGTCGCGACCAGCACCACGGCGGCGATCAGCGTGAGCGCGGCAAGTTGCGCCCGGCTCATGGCCGTCCCGCCGCGACAACGGTGTCCGGCGCGCGCAATTTCTGGATTACGATCACCACGACAAGCAGGCCGGCGCCGATCAGGTCCGAGGTCACGCCCGGATTGATCAGCAGGAACGCGGCGGCGAGAAACATTCCCCGCTCCAGCCAGGATGCATTGCGCAGGAAATACCCTTCGAGCCCGGCGGCCAGCGCGACCACGCCGACCGACCCGGTGAGCACGGCCAGCAGGATTTCCGGCCAGGGGCCGGCAAACAGAAGCGCCGGGTTGTAGACGAAGAAGAACGGGACGATGAAACCGGCCGCGGCGAACTTCATGGCCTGCAGGCCGGATCCCCACAGCTTGGCGCCGCCAATGGAAGCCGCGGCATAGACGGCCAGCGCGACCGGCGGGGTGACCGAGGACAGGCAGGCAAAATACAGGGCGAACATGTGCGCGGCCATCGGCACCACCCCGAGCTTGATCAGGGCCGGCACGAGTAGCGCCGCCTGCATGATGTAGGCAGGCGTGGTCGGCATGCCCATGCCCAGGATGATGCCGGCCACCATGGTAAGCAGCAGCGCGGGCAGCAGATAACCGCCGCCCATGCCGACCAAAAAGGAGGTGAATCGGATCGCCAGCCCGGTTTGCAGCACAATGCCGATGACGATCCCCGCGCAGGCGCAGGCCATGGCCACGGGAATCGTATTCTCCGCGCCTTCCTTGAGGGCCGCGATGCAGGTCCTCCAGCGCAAGCCTTCCTTCGGCCGGATCCAGGAGATCGCGATCACGAAGCCGGTCGCGATGATCGCGCCGTAAGTCGGGGTGAAGCCGTTCAGCAGCAGCGCGAGCAGCACGATCACCGGCAGGAACAGATGGCCCTGGGCGATGATGATCTTGCCGAGGATCGGCAGCTCCTCCTTCGGGATGCCCTTCAGCCCGGAGCGCACCGCATTGAAATGGATCGCGGCGAACAGCGCGCCGTAATAGAACAGCGCGGGTATGGCCGCCGCAATCATGACCTGGGTGTAACTCACGCCCTGGAACTCGGCCATCACGAACGCCGCGGCACCCATGATCGGCGGCATGATCTGGCCGCCGGTCGAGGCCACGGCCTCGATCGCCGCCGCGGCCTCCGGCTTGAAGCCGGTCTTCTTCATCATCGGGATCGTGAGCCATCCATCGACCATGACGTTGGCAACCGCGGAACCCGAGATCGTGCCGAACAGGCTCGAAGACACCACCGCGACCTTGCCCGGGCCGCCGCGCGCGCCGCCCGCGATTGCGTTGGCGAATTGCATGAAGAACTGCCCGGCGCCGGATTTCTCGAGAAACGCGCCGAAGATGATGAACAGGATCACGTAGGTGCCGGCCACCGTCATCGGCACGCCGAATATGCCTTCGCTGGTGAAGTAGGTCTGGTCAATCATGATTTCGAGCGTCAGGCCGCTGTGGTAGAGCCAGCCGGGCAGCCACTGACCGCCCAACGCGTAGGCAACGAACACGATCGCGACGATCGGGAGCGCTGCGCCGATGGTGCGGCGGGTCGCCTCGAGCACCAGCAGGACCGCGCTCACGCCCACGGTCATGTCGGCAGCCGAAAGCGGGTCGGCAGTCGGAAAGCGGTTCACGACGTAGTTGTAGCGCGCGAACATGTAGCCGATCACGGCGAGCGAGGCGGCGGCAAGGCCCAGGTCCAGCCAGGGAATGCCCTCTTCCCTGGCGCCGATGTCGCGCGGCCAGAGGAGAAACGACAGGACGAGGCTGAATCCGAGCGTGATGAACAGCAGCGCGTACTGGTCGGGAGCGTAGGTGGTCAGGCGGGCGTAGACATGGAAGACGGACATGAGGACCGCCACCATGCCCACGAGCCAACCTGCATAACCGGAAAGCTTGCGCATCTAGGGCGCCCGGCGCTTACTTGATCAGCCCGGCTTCCTTGTAGTACTTCGCCGCGCCGGGGTGGTACTTCATGCCGAAGTTTTCGGCAAAGTGCGCCGGCGTCACACCCGTCATGTTTTTGGCCACGTTGCCAAAGGCCTCACGCCCTTCGACGATTGCCTTGGTTAGTTTGTAGATCACATCGGCCGAGGTTTTTTCCGAGGCGACCAGCACCGTCGGTGACTGGAAAGTCTGCACATCGACGCTTACACCCTGCTCGGCGTATACCGTACCCTTGACGGTGTGGCGCACGAATCCGCGGTTGATTTTTTGCAGCGCTGCGAACTCGGCATCGCTGACCGGAATCATGCGCAGCTTGACCGCCGCGCCCAGATCCATCACAAACGAGGCGGGCACCACCGTGAACCAGCCCATCGCCTCGGCCTGGCGATTCTTCACCGCCTCGGCGTTCGACGAGATCGGGCCGAAGCTCTTGGTCCCGAGATCGTCCAGCTTCATGCCATTCACCTGGAGCACGATCTCCCAACCCGTCAGGCTGGTGTTGCCGCGCGTAGGCAGTGCCACCGACTTGCCCTTCAGGTCTTTTACGCTCTTGATATCACTGTTCGCGGGCACCGCAAGCTGCCAGACGTTGGGATAGAAGTTGGCGACATAGAGCGCCTTGGCGGTCTGCTTGCCTTTCCACGCACCCACGCCGTCCTGCGCGTCGGCCATGATGTTGGTCATCGACCAGCCGAGATCCGCCTTGTCGGTGCGGATTTTTTCCATGTTGACCAGTCCGCTGCCAGGCCCCACCTCGACGTTAAGCTCCGGATAGGCCTTCTTCACTACTTGGGAAATCGTGGCCGCCATCGGCGTCCAGCTGCCGCCGGTCGGGCCTGCGCTGAAGATGACGTCGTTTGCCTTCTGCGCCTGCGCGGTTCCCGCGACAAACGGCAGCACGCAGAATGCGGCGGCGAGCGCAAAGCGTGCAACGCCATGGGTGGAGCGGATGTGATCTCTCTTGGTCAGCGACATGGTGTGTCTCCTCGTTTTATCGGGCGACGCGGAGTCGTTTTCAGACCTCCCGCGATTGCCCGTTCCTCCGACGGCGGTCCTCGCTGATCAGTGAAGTCGCGAAGTGGCGCCAAGTGCTTACCCGAGGCAAGGTATCGCCGGACGTAGAGACTGTCAATACGCTTACATATGCCCTGCCGTGGTGCGTGCAGAGCGACTTCCTCAGCGTTTCAGCCGGATCAACAGCACCAGCGGCAGCACCGCCAGCGACGTGACCACGAAAAACACGAACGCGTCGATATAGCCAATCATCAGCGCCTGGCGCGTCATCTCGCGCGAGAGCGCCGCCAGCCCCCGCAGGTCGTGCAGGTTCCAGGCGCCGGTCACCCAGGGCATGGACAGGGATTCGTTGTAAGGATTGACGCGCTCCGCAAGTTCGGCGTAGCCCGTGCGCGACATGCGTACCGCGAGGCTGATCGTGATTGAGATGTGGATGCTCGAGCCGATGTTGCGCACCATGTGGTACACGCCCGAACCCTCTGAGATGCGCGCCGGGTCAAGGGTTGAAAACGTCACGATCGTGATCGGGACCCACAGCACGCCGACGCCAAATCCCTGGATCGCCATCGGCCAGAACACCTGGTCGGTACCCGGGTTCATGCCCAGGTTCGCCAGTGCCCAGCCTGCATAGGCCTGCAGCAGGAAGCCGAGCACGATCATCGCGCGCGGATCGAGCCGGCTGGCGAAGATCATCAGGAAGAATGCGACCAGGGTGCCCAGGCCGCGCGCGCCGAGAACGAAGCCGATCACCGAATCGGGATAGCCGCTCACCCCCTGCAGCATCGGCGGCAAGAGGGTCATCGGCGTGAAGTTAAGCATGCCGAAGACGAAGATCAGCGTGATGCCCACCGTGAAGTTGCGATCGGCGAGCAGGCGCGGGTCGAGGAAGGGCCGCTCGGTGGTCAGGCTGTGCGCGATGAACGCATACAACGCGAGGCCGGCCAGCGTCGCCCAGGCGACGATCTCGGCCGAGTCGAACCAGTCGGCGCGCTCGCCGCGATCGAGCATCAGTTGCATGCAGGCCAGGCCCGCGGAAAGCAGCACGAAACCCAGCCAGTCGAGGCGCACCTTGCTGCCCGGTTCGCGGTCGCGGATGAAGGCCACGGTCCCGACGAAGGCGGCCATAGTGAAGGGCACGATCATGTAGAACACCCAGCGCCAGTTGTAGGCCTCTGCCAACCAGCCGCCCACCACGGGGCCGACGATCGGCCCGAGCACCGAGCCCATGCCGTAGATCGCGATCACCGCGCCATGGTGGCGCTTGGCGTAGGTGTCGAGCACGATCGACTGCGATACCGGTACCAGCGGCGCGCCGAACCCGCCCTGCAGGAGGCGGAACAGCACGAGTTCCAGCAGCGAATCCGCGGTCCCACAGCCAAGGGACGCAGCGCCGAACCCGACCACGCAGGCGATGCACAAGCGCCGCCTGCCGAAGCGCGCGGTCAGCCAGCCGGCCAGCGGCGTCATGATCGCGGTGCCCACCAGGTTCGCGGTCACCACCCAGGCGATCTGGTCGGGGCTCGCCGACAGCGCGCCCTGCATCTGCGGCAGCGACACGTTGGCGATGGTCACCGTCATCGCGTAGAGGAAGGTCACCGCGGTGCAGGTCGCGAGGATCATCGCGCGCTCGAGCGCCGCGCCCGCGCCTTCGGCTTCCGAGAGCGGGACGAAGGGTGGCCCTTCGGGCGAGGCGGGTGGTGACTCGGCCGCTGCGCTCATCGCGCGGTGCGGCCCCTAGAAGCCGAGCAGGCGGCGCAGGTCTGGCAGGCCACGGCGGTGACCGGTGTCGATTTGCACCCCGACCGTCATGCCTGCGCGCAGCGCAGGGCGGGGCTTGCCCGCATCGTTGTCGCGCCCCGGTGTGGAGTCGGACATGGACTCGGGTTCGGATTCAATGGCCAGCAGCACCGGCACGCGCTGCACGACCTTGACCCAGTTTCCGGTCGCATTCTGCGGTGGCAGGAGCGCGAACTCCGCACCCGTGGCCGGTGCGATCGTGCTGACCCGCGCGCGCCACGCGACTTCCGGATACGCGTCCGCGACGATCCGGGCAGCCTGACCGATGCGCAGGGCCGTCAGCTGCGTTTCCTTGAAATTTGCCTCGATCCAGAGGTCGCCGGCCTGGATCAGGCTGAACGCCGCGGCACCGCGCGCGAGGTACTCGCCCACCTGAAGCCGCATGTTGCTGACTGTGCCCGCAGCGGGCGCGTGCACGCTCGTGCGCGCGAGATCGAGCGCGGCGGCGGCGTGCGCCGTCTGCGCCTCGATCACGCGCGGATGGCGCTCGACCGGCAGGTTCGGGTTGCCGCCCAGGCCCGTGAGCACGCGCTTCGTGCGCTCCTGCAGCGCGACCACGTGCGCGCGCGCCGCCGCAAGATTGTGGCGCGCCTCGTCGAACGATTCCTCGCGCACCATGCCCTTTTCGCGCAGGCGCCGCTGGCGCTCGAGTTGCTGCTCGAGAAAACCGATGCGCTCCGTGGCCTCAACCGCCTCGGCCAGCGCCACGCGGTACTCGGCGCGCAGCGTTTCCACATCGGTGCGCGCGTTCGCCAGCTGCGCATCGGCGCGTGCGAGGGCGGTCCGGAAGGCGATTGGGTCGATCTTGAAGAGCAGCTGGCCTTTCTCCACCGGCTGGTTATCGCGCACCAGCACCTCGGCGACCTGCCCTGCAACCTCGGAATTCACCGCGATGATGTGCGCCTTGACATAGGCATTCTCGGTTTCGATGTAGCGGCCGCCCTCGGCATAAAAATGCAGCGCCGCGACCACCACGAGCAACGGCACGCCGACGAGCAGCAGCACGCGCCACATCCGGCGGCCGAACCCCGGGCGAGTCACCGCGCTCCCCTTGCCGGCGCCCTGCGGGTCGCGCGTGCCTTCCTGGAGGCGGCAGCCGCAAGCGCCTTCGGCGCAGCCGCCGCAGGCGCCGCAGAAGTCCCGCGCAGCAGATTGCCCTTGATCGCGAGCAGCGTATCGACGAAGCGCTCGGCGTCAGCCGCGCTGATTCCGCTGAGCGCGTCGCGGCGCAGGTCGCCCGCGAGCGCGCGCATCGTGCGCAGCGCCGGCTCGACTTCCTTGGTGAGGTGGACGCGCCAGACGCGACGGTCGCGCGCGTCGTGCTCGCGCCGCACCCAGCCCTTTTCCTCGAGACGGTCGAGCAGGCGGCCCAGGGTCGGCTTTTCGATTTCCAGGGTTTCGGCCAGCTCGGTCTGGGTCACGCCATTGCTGCGGTACAGGTGCGTGAGAACCCACCATTGCGCGCGGGTCAGGTTGACCTCGCGGATCCGCCGGTCGTAGGCGGTGCGCAGCAGCCGCGCCACGTCGTTGACGAGGAAGCCGAAATTGCGCGAGAGGTCTTCGCGGAACATGCGGCGAATTATAGTTGCCTTGCTTACGATAAGCAAAGCATAGGAATTGCCTGCTGCAACGCACCCAAAATGTATCGATATCGATACAATATTTAGCGCGAAAGCCGCTCCAGATATGGAGATCGTAAAATAAATCTTTTCAAATTGTGGTCCGCACCAGGCCAAACCGCGCCGGCCGCGATACGCGGCCGGACGCTCAGAACTTGTCCGCCTGGGTCGAAGGCTCCGCCCTCTTCACGGCCTCGAGCGCCGCACCCGCCTCGAACACGCGCATGACGGTCGGGTACGCGGACAGGTCGCAGTTGAAGCGCTGCGCGTTGAACACCTGCGGGATCAGGCAGACGTCGGCCATCGTAAACTGCACGCCGAGGCAGAACTTGCCGGTGCGCTTCTGTTCGACCAGGAACGACTCGAGGCTCGCGAACCCCTCAGCGATCCAGTGCGGATACCAGTCGCCGTTCACCTTCGCGTCATCAAGCCCGTAGCCCTTCAGGTACTTCAGCACGCGCACGTTGTTGAGAGGGTGCATCTCGCAGCCGATGATCTGTGAGACCGCGCGCACATACCACTTGTCTTCGGCACCCCTGGGCATCAGCGCGGGCTCGGGATGGATGTCATCGAGGTACTCGATCATCGCCATCGACTGGGTGAACACGCGCCCGGCCTCGTCGACCAGCGCGGGTACCAGGCCCTGCGGGTTCTTTGCGAGGTACGCCGGGTCCCGGTGCTCGCCCTTGGGCAGGCTGACGAAGCGGGGCTCGTAGGCCATGCCCTTGTACGCGAGCGCAATCCGCAGCCGGAACGAGGTCGAGGAGCGGAAGAATGTGTAGAGTTCCATCATCCTCAGGCTGCGGCCTTCTTGCTGGCCGCGTCGAGGATCGCCTGCGGCGTGGCCGAGACAACCTTCGCGTACTTCGGCACGAAGCCCTTGCCCTTGATCATCCCGACGAAGGCCGGCTTGAGTTCGGTGGCGAGGATCTTGCGAATGCGCGCGTGCTCGACAATGTCATTCCATTCGCCGATCAGCCAGAAGTGAGTCTCGTCCTCCACGTCCTGCACCAGCGCGCCGTCCTTTTCCTGCGCCGAGGACATGTGCATCGGGTTGTTGCCGCCGTAGTCGAATTCGTTGAACAGCCGGATGAACTCGTCGATGTTCTCCTTCTCGACGTAGAAGTCGTAGATGTGGAGGTAGTTGCCGAGGCCTGCGATCGCTTTCATGGTTCTCTCCTTTGGAATTATTTGATACCGAACAAAGACTTCAACCAGTTCCAGAACACGCTGCCGGCCTCGATCTTCATCTCGGCCGCGACGACGGGGGCAGCCCCCTCGGGCGCGCCGAGCCGCGCGTTCAGATTGGCGGCAAAATCCGCCACCATCTTCTTCACGAACTCCTTGACCAGCCCGCCGCGCGAGAACTGCGCCAGCGGCCCCTGCAGGCTGTAGTCGATCGCCACGGCCACGCGGGTACGTCCGCCGCCGGCATCGAACAGCTGGTAGCTGATGTCGCCGCGCGCCCGCGAGCCCGACAGGCTGTCGGTGCCGTTGCCGCGGATCGCGCCTCGCTTGGCGTCCTCCTCGCGCTCAAGCGCCGCCGACCCGGCGAAGGCCGCGCGCATCGGGCCGAACTTGGTGCTGATCTTTCCCTTCAGGGAGGTCGGCGTGTGCTCGCTGATTTCCGCCCCGGGCAGGCAGGCCGCCACGGCCGGCATATCGGCAAAGATCTCCCACACCGTGGCCAGCGGATGGTCCACGGTGAACTCGTCCTCGATTACCGTGCCGGGCTTTTTCTGTGCTGCCGGCTTTACGGCCGCGGGCGTCTGGACCGCCGTCGGCGCTGCAGCCGGCTCGGCGGCAGAAGGTTTCACCGTTGCAGCCGGCGCCCCGGGCGCGGCTGCCTCGAACGGCTTGAATGCGGCAACGGGCGGCGGCAAAGTGTCTTCCACCGTCGCATCGTTGCCGGCACGGCGCAGTTCCAGCACCGAGAGGATCGCGCGCACGATGCCGCGGTAGCCGGTGCAGCGGCACAGGTTGCCCGACATCTCGACGCGCACGCGGGATTCGTCGGCCTCCGGGACTCGCAGGACAAGGTCGCGTGCCGCGATCAGCATTCCCGGCGTGCAGAAGCCGCACTGCAGGGCGTGCTCGCGGTTGAACGCCGCACGCAACTGCTTCATCACGGCATCCTCGCCGAAACCCTCGATCGTGCGCACTTCGCGGCCCTCGCAGGCCACCGCATAGGCGATGCACGAGCGCGCCGGTTCACCGTCGATCAGTACCGTGCAGGCGCCGCAGATGCCGTGCTCGCACCCAAGGTGGGTTCCAGTGAGGCGCTGCGACTCGCGCAGGAAGTCCCCGAGGTGGGTCCTTGGCTCGGCGAGCGCCTGCACCTTCTCGCCGTTGACTGTGATGT
>JBBQVP010000035.1:0-28250 GCA_038211455.1 Burkholderiales bacterium | reverse complement strand
GCATTGGAGGTCGCCGATCCGAAAATGGACAAGGGTGATCTGTTTCGCGAAGCCATGAAGGTGTTTGTGCGAGTACAGGCTGGCAAGCGGCTGGCCGCCTTGGGCGGCAAAGCCCCGGCGATGAAGGACATTCCCCGGCGGCGACCGAAAGAAGATCTGAGCCGGTGACACAGGTCCTCGCGGATACATCAGTCTGGGTCGCGCATTTCCGCCACGCCAACCCAGTGCTCCAAGCACTGATTGCGATGGACCAGATCGTGTGCCATCCGCTTATCGTGCTCGAACTCGCGTGCGGAACACCACCAGCACCGCGCGAGCGCACAATCGCGGATCTTCAGAAGCTGCAGCAGGCCGTAGTGGCGACAACCGACGAGACACTTGCGCTGATCGAGAGGGAGCGATTCCATGACTCGGGCTGCGGCGCCATCGATATGGCATTGCTCGCCTCCGCCTTGCTAACTCCGGACGCATTGCTCTGGACGCTGGACAAAAATCTCGGTGCCTTGTCAATGCGCATGGGCGTGGCCTTCAGTGCAGACAGCCACTAACGGTCAGCGCCGAGATGAAATGCGGCTGCCCGCTGGCCTGACCTCGGCGGGGAAATTCTGGAAGATTAAATTGCGCGAGATGTTCGCGCACGGGCGGGCGCGGCAATGACCTGAATCAGGTCTCGGCATCCTCCAGGAACCCGCGCACGACGCGGTTGAATTCCAGGGTCTGCTCGAAGTTCGTCAGATGCGCTGCCTGTTCGATCACGACCAGCCGTGAATGCGCAATCTCCCGGTGCAGGACCTCGGCCGCCGAGACCGGCGTGCCCGGATCCTCTGCGCCGACGACGATCAGCGTCGGGACCGTGATGCCGGACAGGATCGCGAGCTGGTCCATGTCCCGGATAGCGCTTGCGCAGCCGACCAATCCGTCGACCGAGGTGCGCGAGATCATCGCGCCGATTTTTTCGACCACCTCGGGGTGCGCCTCCCTGTACGCCTGGGTCAGCCAGCGTTCGGTCATCAGCGCAACAAACGCGCCGGTGCCTTTTTGCCTGGCCATGTCGATGCGCTCGTTCCAGAGGGACGCGGGCGGCATGCGGCAGGCCGTATCGCAGAGGGACACCGACAACAGCCGTTCGCCATGCCGGCTCGCGAGCAACTGGGCGATCATGCCGCCCATCGACAGTCCGAGAAAATGGACTTTGCCGATGCCAAGCGCATCCAGCAGCCCGAGGGCGTCGGCGGCGAGCGTTTCGATCGTGTAGGGACCGGGCGTGGCCTGAGTGTCGCCGTGGCCGCGTGTATCGTAGCGAAGCAGTTGGTACTTCTGCGTGAACGCGGCAACCTGCGGGTCCCACATGCCGTAGTCGGTCAGTAGAGAGTTGCTCAACATCAGCACCGGCGCGCCGGCCGGGCCTTCGAGCCGGTAGCTGATGTCGATACCGTTCGCCTTGATGCGGTTCATGCACGGTTCCCCTTAAAATTTCCGACGCACATTTTGCTGCTTCCCCGGCGGACCGAGCGCGACGATTTCTCGCGGAATATTTTACCGGACGCGATGCTCGAGCTGCGCGGGCGGTACGCCGGGAAGAGGGATTTGGCAGAAAGAGACTTACTGACATTTATTCGTATGACCCCGCTCCTGTAGCCAGTTACAGGAGAACTTGCTGACATTGGCTTATTTCTAAAATCTGACCTGAAGCCGGTTTGCATGGCATCGATTTGAATCCGGACCGGCACTAGTGGTCTATAGACAAGCCTGAGGGCCGAACGTACCGGTTGTATCCGTAGGCCCCTGTGTTACCTGAGTGGGGCAGATATGCCGACGAATGTTCGCTTCCGACCTTGAGCAGCCAGTCAGGACGTAGCCGTTAGACTTCCGCTCTTCGGCCTGAACGGACGGTGGTGTTCAATGCAAACTTGGTCTGCAATGCGAGGGTTACCCGACGTTGGTCAGAAAATCCGTGCCGAACGGCAGGTTTCAATTTTCATTGGGGCTGGACTCGACCCGGAGCCGCTATTGGCTTTGCTCCAAAGCGGCAGTTCAACGGCTCTCCCTTCAGCAGAAAACGCTCAAAATAAAATGCGGCGGCGGAACCGTCGCTACCATAGCCCCCCGCGTTCGTCTGCTGCAAGCGCTGGTTGGACGCCGCCCCGCGCCCATAGCCATCCCGCTCGGAACGCTGTTCACTCATTCCCCTGACCGACCCCACGCCCAGCGGACTTCGGATGTGACCGTGTCTGAGCCGTCGTCGAGCTTCAGGCTTAGCCCGGCGATTCGCCGGAGCAAGCTCCGAGCGGCGTCTTGCGCCAGGAGTCTGTGCGCGAGAGTTTCCGCCGCGCTCTGGAGGTCGGCCATGAAC
Organism: Burkholderiales bacterium; assembly: GCA_038211455.1. GTDB lineage: Bacteria > Pseudomonadota > Gammaproteobacteria > Burkholderiales > SG8-39 > SZAS-79. Next base: position 25,897 of record JBBQVP010000035.1, on the reverse strand, counting down.
TTGCCCTTGGGCAGTTGCCCGGGCTGGTAGCCGGGTGCGTCGACGAACAGCACCCAAACGTCGAAGCGCGGGACGGTGATTTTCTCGGGAAAACTGCCGCACACCAAGTGTCGTCGCATCCGTTCGTACTGGTGGCTGGTCGCCAGGTGGGCTGCGCACGCTAAGGCTTGGACCAATGCGAAGAATGGGTCCATATCGCCCGGCAACTTCAACTCGCCGACGATAGGTGTTCGGTCCGTCGAGTCGGCCAACAGGACATCGAGCCGGAGGCCACCGATGTTAGGGCTTCCGTCCGCCCACTGAGCAGGGCCAGTCGTGCGCTGTACGAGAAGTTCACGATCGACGTAATCGCACACGAGCTGGCTGGAGGGAATGGCTATCACCGTGGTGCCTGCGTCGTGTGTGGTCCGGCGATCCAGCGCGTCGGTAGGCACGATTCGCTTCTGCTTCTCCAGCCGTAGAACCAAATCGTTGGTTCTCCCGATACCTGTAGCGAACTTTCGCTCGGCGCGCGTTGGTGGATAGAAGGGATCCTCGCGATTGTCATAGGAAGCAAAGTGTGCGACGCTCTCCGCGAACTCGGTGGCGAGCTCCTCTGGACGTTCAACCAGTCGCCGCGCCTCCGCGAGGCGCCCCTTTTGCGACTGCTTCCGCAGTTTTTGGTAGCGTCCCCAGATGGGGGTGATCGGGATGACTCGCATCATGCTTGCACCGCCCACCACTCGCCATCCGCTCGCTCACGCACGTTCGCGAATAGTTCGGAGTAACCGGTTGCTTGACGAGTGTGTACTGGGACAACTTCCCGCGCATCGATGGCTGCTGCGAACCGCTGCAAGTCGACAGGACTCGCGTGACCCGAACTATCCAGAATATTCAGGGGAATGCGGCGTCCGGCCAGCCAGTCGCGCAACCTGACACCAGACGTCTCGTCAAGGTAGCCCCGCCATGGTGGTCGAGAGTGGTTAAGGCAACTCTCGCGATGTTGATTATGCGGTGCCTCACCGATTAATTTTCCGCCTATTAGACCAAGAGCTTCGTCAATGCTCTCGCCTACGATATTAGGGGTCCTTTTTTTGTCCATTAGGCATTTCCCACCATTGACCGTCGTTTTTCATCTCAACGTTCTCGAAAAACTCTTTAAATCGGTCGGTTTCAAACGAGTGAATGGGGACCAGCATTCTCGGCGCGATAGCCTTGAAAAATCGCTGCAGATCCTGCGGGGAGGCGTGCCCGGACGTGTGGCAGTGAACGAGCGGTATGCCGTGCTTGTCCAGCCAATCATGGAATTGACGTAGTTCTTTTCGTTCCAAGTAACCGGGCCATAGGGAATAGATGAGCCTGGCATCGCTCAAACATTCGGCCTTGTCCAAGTCTCGACTCATGGAGGGGCGATACAGCATGACCGAACGCGCGGCCTCGACAGCCAATTCCTTCGGGTAGATACGATAGGGTTTATAACGTTCAGCAAGTTCAAATTGCTTGCTCTTGATGATCTGCCTCCTCTGCGACTCAGGGAGGAAAACTCGGATGCCATGCCAGTCGGCCTGAGGGACGTTCGGGTTGCCGGTCGCTAGAAGAACCTCGGCTGTGTACATATCCAAAATGAGCTGGCGGCCTGATTTCTTGCACGCCTTGAACACCGTGACGAGCCGATCAATGTTCTGTCCGGAAGTCCAAACCAACACTATCCCTTTGCTATTGGCGATGTGCCCACCAAAGCAATTTTCAAGTTCTTGCTCCGTCTGGAACTTGGCTTCGGTGCCGGAACGCCCGATTGTGGTTCCCTCCATCAGCAGCACATCCACATCCGTCGGGGGGTGTCTCAGGAATCGTTCAAAAGTCGTTGCCTTCCTGCCATGTCCCCTGAAATCGCCAGAATAGAAAAGTCGTTGCTGATCCGCGGAAACCAGCAGTGAATAGGCGTCGTAAGCGGAATGGTCATTCAGGTATGGCGTGATTGTGAACGGCGGGATGGAGAGCGGCTTTCCTGGTTCCAGATGAAGGACGTTCGAGAATGTCATCCCCGTCGGCGTAAAGAGGTCGGCCGCTTTGAGAATACGCTCAGTGGCCGCCCCCAGAATCATTTGTGTATCGTGACGAAGGTAATGAGCCAATCCATAGTGATCAAGATGCGGGTGAGAGATTAAAACACCCAGCAGCGATTTATGCCCCTCCCGAAACCCATCCACCTGGGGAAGATTTTCGATGGAATCGTCGGCCTCTAAAGGAAGTCCGACATCCAGTACGATTCTCTTTCCTTGAGACTCTATTTCGATGCAAGTGCCGCCAACTTCCTTTGTTCCGCGATGAATGCAGACCCTCATCATCACTCCCCGCGTCGGGAACAGGCGAAAATCAATGGTCTAACCTTCCGCTCCCGAAGCCGGCGCTACGAAACGACTGCGTAACGGCAGAAATAATTGGTAGCGACTCTGCTTCGGACGCAAGAAGATCGCCAACTTTTCGACATTCGATGTGCGTTGGCCCCTCATCATTCCAGACAACCAAGACTGTAGACCTTGGTTCTGCCATCCAACTGAAAAAGTAGGCGCAACCGGCTTCGACGCTTTCGAGCCAGAACAGATCAAATACAACCCTGGTAATTTCTGTTTCTCGAAACATCTCAACCCATGAGTTAATGGGTGCAAGCACCTCACTTGCGGCAATCGGCGCAGGAGGAAACGTGGTTTGCGCTTCGATATCGTTTGCCCTGCCCGTCATAGACGACCTCATTCAAAACTTGTTGGGACGCAGTAGTAGGAGTTTCGCACGTCTGTTCGCTTTGGGGCGAGCCCGGCCCCACTGAAGATGGAAACCTGCCGCTCGGCACGGATTTCTTGACCAGCGTCAGGTAACCGTCGCATTGCAGACCAAGTTGGCGCTGAACACCACCGTCCGTTTCGGCCGAAGAGCAGACGTACCGCAAGCCAAGTCCGCAGGTCCGCTGCTGGTGGGAAGCGGGAGCTCAGGATTGCCGGCATCCGACCCGAACTAGCCATTCAAAAAGTGACTCACATGGTGATAGGTAGCCTCGTCCCAATCATCATTTTTCTAGCCATCGTGGTATGGGCAGTTCTTGTCTTCAAGACCCGGAAGAACGCGCGGCCGGTGGTCTTGCCGGACAGTGAAAAGCTGGCGACGTTCCGCTCAGCCTATCAGCGGTTCGGACAACACATATCTGATGCGCGATTGCTGAAGATTCACGCGAACGTACTGCCAAAATTCGACAATGCGTACGTCGCTGCGACGTTTGTATGGCTCGAAACGATCCGCGCTCTGCTCAGGCCGGGGACAAGTGAAGTCTATTCACGTAGCGAAGGCAAAGCGGTAGTTCCAGCGAAGTACCCGAATGTCTTACCACCCTCAGTGCTATCCGGCGATGAGCTGAAGGATCTCGGCCTGGTGACAATCTGCGAGTTCGTACTGGAGGGTCATCTTTCCCCGGAGGAGGGCAGGCGTTTCTTTGATCAGATTATCGAATGTGCTAATGGCGCGCTTCTGGAATACAGGGAACTCACGAAGAACATTCCCAGCTTCGATGCTTTCCTTGAGAAGAAATGCGGCCTAAAAAACTGACCCCATCCTGACATCGGCTGCAGTTTCGATTCCAACTCAAAACTGATCATTGACGCAAGCAGTAACCGCATAGAATTCCGAGCGGTAGTAAGCAATTGCGCTCGTCTGCAGTTCTTCAATGACCGGTTCTCACACGTGGGAGGGAAGCCGAGATGAAACGATTGTTCCTGATGCTTGGTATTGGACTGCTGTCCGCAACCGGCTGGGCTTCCGACGGACCGATTTCGGACACCGCGTTTGTTGTCGATGCCGCAAAGCGTGGCGCGATCCTGTGGGATGTGCGCAGCGCCGCGGATTACGCCCATGGCCATTTGCCCGGCGCAGTGAACATCGGGGATGCCGCGCAAGTCCTGCGCGACGCCAATTCGGAAGACTTTCTTTCCACGGACAAGATCGAAAAGCTGCTCGGCGAAGCGGGCATAGACCCGAACCGCGAGATCGTCGTCTACGGCGCGCGTGGCACCTGGAACCCGTATTTCGGGCGCTACACGATTCGCTACTTCGGTGGCAAGCAGGTGTATGTCTATCACGGCGGCATTGATGACTGGCGCGCGGCAGGGCATCCGCTTTCAACCGCATCCGAGAAACTCCCGCCGATCGCCTTGAAACTGGCGGTGGACGCGTCGGTCGCCGTGAGCACCGCGGAGGTGGTGGCCAGCCTGAAGAACCAGGACGTGCAGATCATCGATGCACGGACCCCGGGCGAGTTCCGCGGCGAAGACATTCGCGCGATCCGGGGCGGGCACATCCCCGGCGCGGTCAACATACCCTACGAAATGAACTGGATCGATCCGCAGACGGGCGCCAAGCTGGCCAAAAAGCAGGTACCCGACAACAGCGGCATGTCGCTCAAGCCGACCGACCAGCTCAAAGCACTGTACGCGTCGCTCGACCCGAGCAAGGAGACGATCGTCTATTGCCAGAGCGGCGCGCGCGCCGCGGAAACCGCAGGGGTGCTCGAGCAGCTAGGTTTCAAGAAGGTCAAGGTCTACGACTCTTCCTGGCTGGGCTACGGTAACTCGCTTGACGCGCCCGCCAATAACGTCACGTTCTTCAACGTAGGCGCGCTCAACGGCAAGATGGCTGCGATGCAGGCGCGCATCGCGCAGCTGGAGCGGGAACTCGCCGAAGGAAGAAAGAAGCAATAGCGACACCGTGTTGTTCCCGAGCTGTGCAGCACGCCCCCACGGACCCGTCCGGGTCGAGGTAGGCACGCATGCTGACGGACGGCGTACTTTCCTGATCGCGGCGTGTGCGTTGGTTGCTGTGCCGAATGCGGCGCGCGCGCAGGCAGTTTCGAGCGTGGAGAAGAAGGGCTTTCAGGCCAGCGCAAGGCCGCTGGGACATGACCAGGCCGCTTCGTTCTATCTTGCCCGGGGGGTGCCGCCTCATTTAACGGAGCGCTATGCGGGCAACTGCGTCGTGGTGGTCGTGCTGCACAGTCAACTGGCCCCCGCGAATATTTCATTGCGGCTGGATGACTGGCGCGTGCGGCTGGCGGACGGTGCGACGCAGAAGATCCGTGGACGAAAAGACTGGCTGACGGAGCTCGACCGCGAAAAGGTCGCATTGCCGGCGCGCATGGCATTCGAATGGGCGCAACTGCCGGAGGAAGCGGAGATGAACGCGGGGGATTCGATCCAGGGGATGCTGTCACTTCCGGCGAAGCGTGGCAGTGTGCTCGACCTGATGATTCGCTGGAAATCCGGGGATGATGAGAATGAAACGACCATCGAGCGGATCCACTGTGACTGACCGGCGCGCGTTCCTGCGCGGTACCGCCGGATTGCTGTTGCTGCCAGCGGCAGTTGCGCAAGCAGCCCCGCCCGATGTCTTCGCGCGCGTGTCCGAGCGCACGCCGGCGCCTGATTTTTCCCTGGAGGACGGGGACCGCAAAGTGTGGCGGCTGTCCGAACTGCATGGCAGCGTCGTGGTCGTGAATTTTTGGGCCACCTGGTGCCCGCCCTGCAGGCACGAACTGCCATCGCTGGAAGGCCTGCATCGCACGACCGCTCCGAACGGGGTGGTCGTCCTCGGTGTCAATGCGGGGGAGACCTGGGACACGGTGGCGGCGTTTACGCTTGGCCTCGTTCCCGCCCTTACGTTCCCGATCCTCACAGATGAAAAAGGCAGCGTCATGCGCGACTGGAACGTGAAGGCGTTGCCCGCGACCTATGTCGTCGATCCCAACGGGATCATCGTACTGCGCGCGCTCGGCGGACGCGATTTCAGCCGGCCGGACGCGATCGGGGACGTGATCAAACTTGCCCGGCAACGCTAGGCATTTGATGCATTTTCAGCAGTTCAACAGAGGAGACTTCAATGAAACGTAATCCGCAGTCAGTGTTTGCCTGCGCCGCCCTGGCGGCTACGGTGGTGCTTACAAGTGTGCCGGCGCTCGCCGCCGGATACGACGATCAGGAAGCGCTGCAAGGCGCCAAGGAGGTCAAGGTGGCGTTTGACGTCACCTCGGGCGATGGGAAGGTGCTGCTCGCTCGGCTCAACATCATTGACGAGACGCGCCAGTCGCTGATCAACCAGGGCGTCACCCCGCACTTCATCATTTCGTTCCGCGGGCCTGCGACGAAGCTCGTGCAATCCGATGTGTCGAAAATGCGCCCTGAAGACCGCGAGATCTCGATCAAGATTGCAGAGAAGCTGAAGGAAATGCGCGAGTCGAAAGGCGTCGACAACCTGGAGCAGTGCGCGGTGGCCGTGCGCGAGCAAAAGACCCGTCCGGAAGATGTGGTGCCCTCGGTCAAGGTCGTAGGCAACGCGTGGATTTCCCTGATGGCGTATCAGAACCGCGGCTACGCTTACATCTCGCCCTGAGCTTTGCAGTAGCTGGGTGCATGCCTCGCAGGCAGCCCGGCTGCGGTAGAGGGAGTGTGCGAATCGGGCTTGGGCGGGACGAGACTTACTGACATTTTCCTCCCGTACCCCCCATCTGTAGCGGGGTTCCTGGGAACTTGCTGACATTCGTCTGACATAGAAACTGCACCACTGACCCCGCCCCATCGGGCTATCGACAAGCATCCGGACGAAAAGTACCTTTGGTATCGTCTTGGCGCGGTGATCCGTGTGCGAAGCACGAGTCGGGTTAACAGTCTGTTGCGGTGCCTTGGGGGAGAAAAAAATGGATCTGGTCCCTTGTGTTGGATGCGGAAAGGAGATTCATAAAGCGGCGCCCGCTTGTCCGCACTGTGGTTTCGTTCAGGCGGCCCCGCCCGATTCTCAGAAGGGCCTGAAAAAAAGAGGCACCGCTGCGCTGCTGGCCTTTTTCCTCGGCGGACTAGGCGCCCACCGTTTTTATCTTGGGCAATGGTGGGGGATCTTCTACCTGGTTCTGGTCTGGACGGGTATCCCCGGTCTCGTGTCGTTCATCGAAACAATTGTTTATCTGTGTACAAACGACAAAAAATGGGACGAAAAATATAACGGGGGCAGGGATTCGGGCGGGGCGCCGACTGCCGTACTGGTGATCGTTGTGGTTTTTGGCGTCATGATCTTCGTCGCCGTCATCGGAATACTTGCCGCGGTAGCGATCCCGGCCTACCATGACTACACGCTGCGGGCCAAGATTTCAGGCGTCATCGTCGAGGGTCAGCGCGCGGCAGGGCTCGTAGGCGAACATTACGAACGGACCAAAAGTTTGCCGCCCAACCTCGAATCGGTCGGGTTTTCTGCGCAGCCCGGGCCTTACACGCGCAGCGTCCGGCTCGATCCGACCAAGGGTGTGATTCGCGTGGAAATCGCATTCGACCCGCTTCAGGGGAAGACGATCGTCCTCGCGCCATCGCTGGACGAGAACAAGCACGTGATCTGGAGCTGCTCCTCGAGCGATGTCATGCCCAAGTACCTTCCGCAGCGTTGTCGCTAACCCTCGGCCTGGACCGTTTCGCAGTGTGCAGCCTGCCTATTTTCCCAGCGTCACAATCACCAGCCCGAGCGTCAGCAACCCCATCCCGGCAATCTCCAGCCGCGACAGTTTCTCGCGGAAGAGTTTGCGCGAAACGATCGAACTGAATATCAGCTCCACCAGCCCCAGCGTGCGCACATGCGCGACGGGCTCGATCGCCATCGCGGTGAACCAGCCGGCCGAGGCCGCGGCGCCCATGAACCCCGCGAACAGCGAGCGCCGCCACGCGGCGAACACGCGCATGACGACCTGCGCATCGCGCGCGAGCAGCCAGCCGCCAAGAGTCACGGTCTGCAGGGTCTGGGCGACAACCAGCGTAAACGCGGCGGACATCATGAACGGCGTGCCTTCCAGCGCGAGTGCCGCGCCGCGGTAACCCACCGCGGAGAACGCGAAGAACGCCCCGGAGGCGATCCCCAGCATCGCGGGCTTGGAGGTCCAGCCGGTCAGCATGGTGCGGAACGGTCGCTCGCGGTCGGCAGGCGCGAGCAGCAGCACGCCGGCCGTGCCGCAGGCGACGGCCAGCGCGGTGGTGACCGTGACCGGGTCACCAAGCACGATCAGGCCGAAGATCGCGACCTGGATGATCTCAGTTTTCGAGTAGGCCACGCCGAGCGTGAAGTTGCGCTCGGCCATGACCCGCAGCAAAAGCGCGGTGGCGACGATCTGGCAGATCGAGCCGAACGCGACCCAGAACATGAAGGTGAGGTTTGCCGACGGCAGCACATAGGCGCCGACCGTTTTTACACCGAGCAACCACAGGATCGCGAACGGCAGCCCGTACAGGAAGCGCACCAGCGTCGCGCCCAGCGTGCCGAGTTCCGCGGTCAGGCTGCGCTGCGCGGCGTTGCGCAGGGTCTGGGCGAACGCGGCCCAGAGGGTGACCGGGATCCAAAGCCACTCGGGGGCGATCATGCCTGCGCTCTGATGACAGGGTTCATGCGACGCGCAGGGCGCGCAGCAGCGGCAGGCGGATGCGCGCGAACGCGCGGGCGTCCGACGCGAGGCTCTCCCGCGTCGGCACATCGCCATCCGGTTTCAGGCATTCCCAGGCATGACGCGCCCATTCGTCCCCCGTCGTACAACCATTTGAAATAGCGCGCAGGAACAGCATCTCCCGGCGCACAGCATAGACCCCGGCGCCGGTCACCGGGGAGGCGAGCACCGCCATCTTGCCGTCGGCCCTCGCGCGCTCAAGGATGGCCTTGTTGAGCGCTGCGCAGCGCGGCGCTGCCGCGTCGGTCGCCGGCCGCGATTGTGCCGGATGCAGGAGTCCGGCGCTCGTGAGGAGCAGGGCTGAGTGGAGCAGGTTCGCAAAACCGATCTGGCTGCACTCAGGGTGGGCTTCGAGCCAGCGCAGGCTTTTCGGCGCGTAGTCCGCCTCGGCCAGCGCGGCGACGAGCGGCCGGATCACCGCTGCATCGAGCGCCGCCTCGCCGCCCGTCACCGTGACCCGTTGCGGCAGGTGGTCCGGGTGCTGGAGCAGGACAAAGGACACGTCACGCAGGTACTCGTCGCGCTCGGCATCCGCCAGGTGGGCCGGGCCCCGTGCATAAAGGTCGCGTCGCAGGCGCCGGTTGGTCAGGGTGTCGAACAGCGTTTCGCGCAGGGAAGGCTGCGCGGTGGCGGCCAAGAGCGCGCACGCATCGGCCGGCAGGCCGATCCCGCCCAGCTGGTCGCTGAGCATCGCGGGCGCGACGAAGGTGAGGCCCGCTGGGGCCAGCGCCGCGGCGACTTCGGCGAACGGCATCGGCTGCCAGTCCCGGTTGAAGTACTCGTGCGCAAGGTACGCGTGGCTGCGGCCGCGCATGTCGGTGAGCCAGGCATCGAGCGTTGCGTGGGTGCGGAAGAACCGCGCCCCCGCCGCGCTTACGGCCTGGGCAAACGCGATCGCGCCGTCGATCCGCGCCGCGATGTCCTCGCCTGGCGCGGCAGCAAGGTCCGCGTGCTGGACGAGCAGGTGGCGCAGTGGCACCTCGGAGGCCCAGCCCGGCATGCAGTTGTAGCTGATGAAGAACACCCCGCCGGGCGCGAGCCGGCGGAGCACGATCTCGACCAGGCGCGCGCGGTTCACCGCCGAGATCCACGACCACGTGGCGTGCATCGCGATGATCTCGAACTGTGGGACCTCGCCGCGCGCGAGGAACGCCTCAAACGAATCGGCCAGCACCCGCGCACCCGAGGCCGCGGCCAGTGCCTGCGCGTTGGCCGTGTGCGCCGGGTTGAAATCGATGCCCTGAAATTCCCCCGCGCAGGCCGCTGCATGAATGTTGAGCGACACCCCCTGTCCGAAGGCGAGCTCGAGGTAGCGCAACGGGACGGCGGGCAGGGCGACGCCGCGCGCGGCGCAGGCGAGCCGGATCAATTCCGGCGCGAGCTCGGCGCAGTAGCCGTGGGTGTAATCGATTCCGCGCACGTACCCGTCGGTGGGATTCATGAATGCCTGGCGGGCCTGTGTTGCTGACAGGCGCCATTCTAGCGGCGACCGTCTCTCTCCTGCGCTTGACACAGGCTTTCGCCCTGCCAGAATCGCCCAACTAGCAGTGCCACAAAGGAGGCAGGCAATGAACAGGGAAATGTCCGAAGTCCTGGTGCGCGTCGGGCCGGATGCGCCTATGGGCAAGCTGATGCGCCGCTACTGGGTGCCGGTCCTGTCGTCATGGGAAATCCCCGAGCCCGACTGCCCGCAGGTCAGGGTCAAGATCCTCGGCGAGAACCTGCTCGCATTCCGCGACAGCCAGGGCCGGCCCGGGCTGATCGACGAGCATTGCGCGCACCGCGGTGTGTCGCTGTTCTTCGGGCGCAACGAGGAAGGCGGCATCCGCTGCTCGTACCACGGCTGGAAGTTCGACCTGAGCGGCCAGTGCGTGGAACTGCCTTCGGTGCCGGACCTCGCGCCGAAGATGCGCATCAAGGCCTATCCCTGCATCGAGCGCGGCGGGCTGGTCTGGGCATATATGGGGCCGGCCGACAAGCAGCCCGCGCCACCGGAGCTCGAATGGTGCGGTGTGCCCGAGAGCCACCGCTATGTGTCCAAGCGCCTGCAGGAATGCAGCTGGCTGCAGGCGATGGAAGGCGGCATCGACACCACCCACGCCTCGTGGGTGCACCGCTACGAACTTGACCGCGATCCGATGCACCGCGAGGCCAAGGCCAACAAGTACATCAAGGCCGACCGCAACGCGATCTTCGATGTCGAAGAGATGCCGCACGGCCTGTCGATCTACGGCCGGCGCAACGGCGAGGCCGACTCCTACTACTGGCGCGTCACGCAGTACATGTTCCCCTGGTACACGCTGATCCCGCCGTTCGGGCCGCACCCGCTGGGTGGCCACGTCTGGGTGCCGATCGACGACGAGAACTGCTGGGCCTGGAGCATCAACTTCTATCCCGACAAGCCGCTCTCGGCCGAGGAGCGCCGCGACCTTGAAGAGGGGCAGGGAATTCATGTCAAGTACGCGCCCGGGAGCTTCCGGCCCGCGGCGAACAAGGACAACGACTACATGATCGACCGTCGCGCGCAGAAGGAGATGCGCTCGTTCAGCGGGGTCGCGGGCTTCTCGGTGCAGGACGCCTCGCTGCAGGAGAGCATGGGCCCGATCCAGGACCATGCCAGCGAGCACCTGGTGGTGACCGACAAGCCGATCTCGATGGCGCGCCGGATGCTGTTCAACGCCGCGCTGAACCTCTCGCAGGGCATCGAGCCGCCGGCGCTCGAGGCCGCGGCGCTGCGCGTGCGTGCCGCCGCGATCCTGCTCGACCGCTCGGCGAGCGTGACCGACTGGGCGAAGGATGAGCTCTACGATGAGCTCGGCAAACCCGTATTTTCACTTTGACAACCTACGCCTTGAGAACTCCCATGAACCTTCGTCCCGCCGTTCGCGTCGCCGGCGCGCTTGCCGCCTGCGCCGCCGCCCTTTCCATCCTCTGGCCCTCGGCCGCCGCTGCGCAGGACTGGGCGCCGACCAAGCCGGTGCGCATCGTCGTGCCGGTGCTGGGCGGCACCAACGACCTCGTCGCCCGGCTGATCGCGCCCAAGCTGCAGGAAGCGCTCGGCCAGCCTTTCCTCGTCGAGAACAAGGGCGGAGCCGGCGGCAACATCGGCGCCGACATGGTCGCCAAGGCCGCGCCGGACGGGCATATGCTGCTGATCGGCTACAACGGCCCGATCGCGGTCAACGTTTCGCTGTTTTCCAACATGCCCTACGACCCGCAGAAGGACCTTGCGCCGATCACGCTGGCCGTGACCGCGCCGCAGTTCCTGACCGTGCACCCGGGCGTGGCCGCGAAGACGGTCGCCGAACTGGTGGCACTGGCCAAGTCCCAGCCCGGCAAGTTGAGCTACGCCTCGATCGCGGTGGGCAGCGCCTCGCACCTGACCATGGAAATGTTCAAGAGCGCAGCCGGCATAGATATCGTGCACATTCCCTACAAGGGCTCAGCGCCGGCGGTCACCGACATACTCGGTGGCAACGTGCAGACGGCGTTCTTCGTTCCGGGCAATGTGCTGCAGCACGCCAAGGCGGGGCAGATCCGCCTGCTGGCCTCCACCGGGCGAAAGCGCTTTGCCTCCACGCCGAACGTGCCGACGATGATTGAATCGGGTTTTGCCGACTTCGAGTCGGTTGCCTGGATCGGCGTGCTGACCACCGGCGGAACGCCGCGGCCCATCGTCGACCGCTATCACCGCGAGATCGTGCGTATCCTCGCACTGCCCGAAGTGCGTGACCGGCTGCTGGCGGTCGAGTTTGAAATGGTGGCCAGCACGCCGGACCAGTTCAGCGAGTGGATTCGCTCGGAAATCGTGCGCTGGGCCAAGGTCATCAAGCAGACCGGCGCAAAGGTGAATTGATACAGGCGAACCTGACGGTTCCCCCGTACCCCCTCCGTAAACTGATACAGGCGAACCTGACGGTTCCCCCGTACCCCCTCCCTAAAAGCTACCGCCAATTGCTTTCCTTTCACTTTAACTGTTGCGTTCTAAGAAGGCTGGGCCATGAGTGATAAAACGATTCCGCATCCGGTGACGTTCGTCGAGAAGCGCCGGCTGGAACTCATCAAGGGTTACCGGGTGCACGAGTCGCGCACGCCGGCTGCGCCGGTGCGCGTGGTCACGCCTTCGCAGACGATCGGGCCGTTCTACCCGCAGGCGCTGCTCGTCGCGGGCGAGGACGACATGGCCTGCAAGACGCCGGGCGGCGCGCGCGCGCAGGGCATGCCGATCTTCGTCTCGGGACGCGTGTTCGATGAGGCCGGCAAGCCGGTGCGCGGCGCGCTAGTCGAAGCCTGGCAGGCCAACAAATGGGGGAAGTATGAGCATCCCGTGGACCAGACGCCCGAGCCTGTCGATCCGAATTTCAAGGGTTACGGCCGCGTGCTGACGGATGCGGACGGGCGTTTCCGGTTTCGCGCGATCAAGCCGGGGGCCTACCCCAATCCGGGCTATGACGACTGGATGCGTCCGCCGCATATCCATTTCTCGATTTTCGGCGCGGGGGTGATGCAGCGACTGATCACGCAGATGTATTTTCCGGGTGAGAAGCTGAACGACATCGACCCGATCCTGAACGGAATCGAGGACCTTGCAGCGCGCGCCTCGCTGATCGCGCGCGAACTGGCGCCGGATTCCCGCGGGGAAACCGGCTTCGAGTTCGACATCGTCCTGCGCGGCGGCGGCGAGACGCCGTTCTTCGTCGACCCCTGACTTGGCCGCGACTATCCGCGACTGCCTCGGTCCGTTGCCGGTTCCCGCGCGGCCGTCCTGGCAACTTCCGCCGGGGGCGTGGGATACCCATTTTCATGTGCTCGGGCCGCAGGCGCGGTTCCCCTACGCGCCGGGGCGAAAATACACCCCGCCGGATGCGACGCTGGAATCCTGCCGCGCGCTGCACGCGCGCCTGGGCATCGCCCGCGGGCTGGTGGTGCACGCCAACACGCACGGTTTCGACAACGCCGTGGATCTCGACGCTGTCGCGGGCTCCGGCGGAAAATATTTTGCGGTGGTCCGGCTTGACGCGACGGCAACTCGCGCCGCTTGCGAGAGGCTGCACATGCAGGGTGCGCGCGGGGTGCGCTTCGCGTTCAATCCGCAGCACGGCGGCGAGCTCGACCTCGCCGTGTTCGATCACGTCCTGCGCTGCATCGACGGGCTCGGATGGTTCGTCGAATTGCATTTCGACGCCGCGGCGCTGCCGCGCCTCAAGGTCTGGCTCGCATCGATTCGTGCGACCGTGGTGATCGACCATATTGGGCGCATCGATCCCTCCGCGGGTCCGGCGCAGGCGCCCTTCGCAGCGCTGCTCGAACTGGCGGGGCGCGACAACGTATGGGTCAAGATAAGTGGCGCCGACCGGCTCACGAAGCGCGGCGCGCCCTACGTGGATGTGGTCCCCTTCGCGCAGCGGATTATCGCCGCGGCGCCCGACCGCGTCATCTGGGGCAGCGACTGGCCGCACACGGGTGTGTTCGACGCTGCGCGCATGCCGGACGACGGCACGCTGCTCGACGCGCTGGCGGCGTTCGCGCCCGACGAAGCGATGCGCAAGCGCATCCTCGTCGACAACCCCCGCCGATTGCTCGGAGTGACAGGAGAAAATCCATGAAGCGGCTGCAGGGCAAGGTCGCGCTGATCACCGGTGGCGGCGCGGGCATCGGGGCGGCGACGGGGAAGCTGTTCGCCGCCGAAGGAGCCGCAGTGGTCCTTGTCGACCGCGATCCGGCGGCATTGGAAAAGGCCGTAGCGGCGATTAATGCCGAGGTTAGCGGTGCGCGGGTCGCGCACTTTGCAGCCGACGTTGCCGATGCGCAAGCGGCCGCCGGGGCCGTCGATCATGGCGTGCAGGCTTTCGGGCGCCTCGATGTGCTCGTGAACAACGCCGCGATGCGCAACTATGCGGCGGTGGCCGATGCCACGACAGCGGAGTGGGAGGCCATGCTTGGCGTGAATCTGGTGGGCGCGGCCAACTACTGTCGCGCCGCCCTGCCCGAACTGCGCCGCGCGGGCCGCGGCAGCATCGTGACGGTGTCTTCCTGCTACGCGGTGACGGGCCGCAAGGGCATGGGCTTGTACGACGCGACCAAGGCCGGGCTGCTCGCGCTGACGCGCACGCTGGCCTTCGAGGAAGCGGCCCACGGCATACGCGCCAACGCGGTGTGCCCGGGCTCGACGCTGACCGATTTCCACATCGATCGCGGCCGCGCGCAGGGGAAGAGCGTCGAGCAGCTGCGCGGCGAGCGCAGCGACAACTCGCTCATCGGCCGCTGGGCGTCTCCGCTGGAGATCGCGCATCCCATCCTGTGGCTGGCATCCGACGAGGCCTCGTTCATCACCGGCGCGACGTTGATGGTGGACGGCGGTCTGTCGATCATGTGAGGCACGGCGGATGTACAGGAAAGCGCCATGAGCGCCGCGATCTCCGCATTGCTCTCACCGGCCCCGGTGCCGCTCGAATGTTCCTCAATGGAGGCATGGTGGCCGCGCTGGCGGGAAATCGCCGCTGCGCATCCGCTCCCCTTCGAGCGCGCAGTTGCCGGCGGTGCGAACGCCGATCGTCTCGGATGGGCGTTCGCTTCGGGTTACCAGGCGGCTCTGCGCGTCCTTGAACCATCGCTTCCCGACGACACGATCGCCGCGCTGTGCGTCACCGAGGCGGAAGGCAATTTTCCGCGCGCGATCAAGTCCACGCTGACTGTGGATGGTGACGGGTTCCGGCTCAGTGGCGAAAAGCGCTGGACCACGCTGGGACCTGGCGGGGGCCTGTTCGTCGTGATTGCGCGTGAGGCCGGCAGCGACGCCGCGCGCCCGAGGTTGCGCGCCGCGCGCGTGAAATCCGGCGCACCCGGCCTGACGGTCTTGGCGATGTCGCCCACCGATTTCGTGCCCGAGGTGCCGCATGCGCAGATCCGGCTTGAGAACGTACGCGTCGAATCCTCCGACCTGCTCGCGGGCGACGCGTATACGCGTTATGTGAAACCGTTCCGCACGATGGAGGACATCCATATCCATGCCGCGACCGTTGCGTACCTCGGCGCCGAGGCGCGTGCGCGTGGCTGGCCGCAGGACTGGCGCGAGCGTGCCGTCGCGCTGCTGCATGCGCTGGCCTCGCTGGCGCGACTGGACCCGCTGGCTCCGCAGACCCATGTTGCCCTGGCCGGTGTGCTCGCGATCGGCGGCGCGCTGATCGCGGAAACCGAAGCCTGGTGGGCCGCTGCGGTCGATGACCAGGCTGCGCGGCGCTGGGCGCGCGACCGCAAGTTGTCGGGGTTGGCCGGCAGGGCGCGCACGCAGCGCCTCGCCAGCGCGTGGGGTGCTCTGGGCTAGATACACGGTCTTATAAATGTATCGGTAGCGATACGGTAACTGGCAGGAGGCTGGCTCTGGTAGGCGATATTTAAAATATAATCTGATCAATTTACCGTCCGCCCGAGGGACGCTGGCGAGCGTTCAGTCTGCTTCGAGCGCGAGTTTCTTGAGCGCCTCCCCGGTCACCCGGAACAGCCGCCACTCCTCCATGCGCACCGCGCCCAGGCTTTCGTAGAACCGGATCGACGGCTCGTTCCAGTCGAGCACCAGCCACTCGAGCCGGCCGCATCCGCGCTCGTGCGCGATGCGCGCCAGCGTGAGCAACAGCGCCTTCCCGTGACCGCGGCCGCGGTGTTCCGGCCTGACAAACAGGTCTTCGAGGTACAGCCCCTTGCGGCCGAGGAAGGTGGAGAAGTTGTGGAAGTAGAGCGCCATGCCGACGGCCTCGCAGTCGACGAAGCAGAGCAGCGCCTCTGCCGGGCTCGCGGGCCCGAACAGTTCGCGCTCGAGCAGCGCTTCGTCCGCTACCACAATGTGCGATAGCTTCTCGTACTCCGCCAGCGCGCGGATCAGTTCGAGCAGCACCGGTATGTCTTCGCGCGTTGCGCGGCGGATGTCGTGGGGAGTCTTCATGTGGTGTCCATCGTTTCGGCAATGCTACCCGGAATTGCTATAGTGCACGGCATGCAGATCTTGCGCCGCGACGACTGTCCCGCGCTCCCCTGGAAGAACGGCCTGGGAGTGTCGCGCGTGATCGCCTCGCTCCCGCGCGGGGCCGGATACGAGACGGTGGTGTGGCAGGTGTCGACGACCGAAATCGCCGCCGACTGCCCGTTCTCCAGCCTCGGGGGAATGGACCGGCGCTTCATGCTGCTGGAAGGGCAGGGCGTCGAACTCACATGCAGCGACGCCGCGGCCGGTTTCAGCCAGACGCACCGGGTGGACACACCGTTTGCGCCGGCCGAGTTCCGCGGCGACTGGAACACCGGGTGCCGCCTGATCGATGGCGAAGTGCAGGTACTGAATGTCATGACGCGACGCGGTAGTTCCAGTGCAGCGATCCAGGTCCGTCGCTGGTCGGGTTCTTTCCTTTGCACGCAGCACGCCGGCCAGGTCCTGCTGGCGGTGATGCTCTCCGGGCGCGCGCAGATTGCAGGCGAGGCCGCGCCACTGGTGCCAAACGATGCGGTATTGCTCGAGGCGCGGCTGGGCGAGCGCTGCGAAATCGAAGCGCCCCGTCAGGGAGCGCGAATCGCACTGATCAGCTTGTCGCTCGCCTGAGCGCCGCGGTCGGGAGCACGACCGCGACATTGTGCCGCGTACCGACGCTCTGGCTAAGCGGCCGGTCTCAGCCCACCAGTTTGCGTAGCACGTGGCGGCGATTCTTGGTGAAAGGCCGCACATGGGTCGGCCAGCGACCTGAGTCAACGGCCTTCGCCCAGCCCTCGCCAACCAGCACCTCGGGGCTCTCGAGTTCGTAGATCGCCATGTACGCCGGCTCGCCTTCCATGACGATGGTCTTCTTCTCGCCACCGAGGATCATCGTCAGCGGCCCCATCTTGTAGCGCTTTGCCGAGACCACCCCGGGCACCTTCAGGATCAGCGGAATGTGCTCGGTATCGTAGACCTCGTTGAAGATCGCTTCCTTGTCGGCGTCGACATCCATGCTGACAGTGAAAATATAGTTTGCTTTTCCGGACATGGTGCGTGTTCCTTTGCAGAGGGGGGTGAATGCCGCGATCTTACCAGCGGGGATTCACCAGCCTGCGAAACGCTGCCACGCGGCTTCGATCCGATCTCCGCCCGCCAGCACCTGGTAGCGGTCGTACTGCGCCGCGGTAGCACAGGCGTGGTTGGGCAGGATGCGCAGCAGGGTGCCGACAGGGAGTTCCGGCATCCGCTTCGGGTCGCCGCTGCGGTGGCTGACGATGCCGTGCTCCTGGCTCGCATCGGACACGATGAGGCCTTCGATCGGGCGGCCCGCCGCGTCGCAGACGACGCCGTAACCCTGGTCGAGGGGCTGCTTCGCTGTGCCACGGTCGCGCGACATCGCCATCCAGCCCGCGTCGGTGATGATCCAGCCCTTGTCGCGCTGGTGGCCGATGACGGTGCCGAGCACGGACATCGCGATGTCTTCCACGCCGCAGACGCCGATCCCTGCCATCACGAGATCGAAGAATACGAACACGCCGGCACGCACTTCGGTCACGCCGCCGAGGTCCTCCCCATAGGTTGCGGTCGGTGTCGAGCCGACGCTCACTACCGGCGCCGCGAATCCTGCCTCCCGCAGGCGTGTGGCTGCGTGCACAACCGACTCGCGCTCCTTCCGTGCGGCCGCGCGGATCGCATCGATACTGCGGCAGTCGTAAGAACCGCCTGCATGGGTCATGACGCCCGCAACTTCCGCGCCGCTGCCCGACAGCACTCTTGCGATTTCGAGGATGGCCGGGTCGTCGGGGCGCAATCCGGAACGGTGCCCGTCGCAGTCGATCTCGATCAGCACGGGAAGCTTCTCGCTTGCGCCTTTCAGGTCCGCGGCCAGCGCGCCGGCCGTCTCGAGGCTGTCGAGGGTGATCTTCAGGTTGACGCCGCGACGCGCAAGGTCGAGCGCGCGGCGCAGCTTGTGCGGCGCGAACGCCACGCCGTAAAGGATGTCGTGATAGCCGTGGGAGGCGAAGACTTCGGCCTCCTTGAGCGTCGAGACCGTAAGCGGGCCTGCATCGCCCGCCACCATGCGCGTGACTTCGAGGCACTTCGCTGTCTTGACGTGCAGGCGCAGCGTCGAGCCCAGCGATTCGATGCGTGAGCGCATGCGCTGCGCATTGGCCGCAACCTTGTCGCGTTCGACGAGGAGGGCGGGCGTGTCGAGGTCCGGGAGCGTGGTGATCATGGGGTGCTCAGTTTTTTGCGAGGAAGGTATCCACCATCGGGCGCAGCGTGCGCGCCTCGGCGGCGGGGCCGGGGGCCCCCGGCGGCGCGGCAAGGCCGACGCGGTTGTGCCAGAGCGTGGTCATGCCCACCAATGCGGTGCCGAAGAGGTCGAACCCGGAGCCCGCGACGAACAGCACGCGTTCGGCGGGCAGGCCGAGTTCCTGCAGCGCCAGCCGGTAGGGGGCGGGATCGGGTTTGTAGAAACCGGCACGCTCCGAGGTGACGACCACATCGAAGGGCACCTGCATGCGCGCAGCGGCCTGGTAGCCGAGACGCTCGGAACAGTTGGTGACCACGCCCAGCCGGTAATGCGGCGCGAGGTCTTTCAGTAGCGGCACGGCGCCATCCCAGGGTTGAAGGTCGTTCCATCCGGATTCGAGCGCGGCGGCGTGCGACGCTTCCAGCCCGCTCGCGAGCGCCGCTTCGCGCACCAGCGTCTCGTAGGGCCGGTAGGCGCCGCAGCCATAGGTGAGGCGCAGGTATTCGGCGCGCCACTTCCGGCCGGCGTCTTCGCCCCCGGCGACGCGGTTCCACAGGGACCATGAGTCGATCAGCGCGGTCAAAAGGTCGAACAGGATGGCGTCGTAGCGTTGCATGGAGGAATGCGGAACCCGCATTGGGCGATGCATCAGGGTCGGAGTCGGATTGCGGGACGGTTGTGGAACAGGATTGGATTGTGTTCCACAACCGGGTCAGGCAGCGAGGCCGCGCACGATGAGGGCTTTCGCGGCCTTCAGGTCGTCAGGCAGCTTGGACAGTTCGCGCTTGAGTCTGGTCCGCCATGCCGCTGGACGCTTGTTCAGGGCTTTGACGGCCAGCCCAAGGTCTCCGCGCCGGTCTTCGTAGAGCGTCGCGATGATTTCGGCAGCCTGCTGGCGGTCTTTGCCTGCCTTGGCCTGCTCAAATGCCTGCCTGCGTCCGCTGACTAGTAGTTTGTGCAGTGCAAAGCGCGCCGCGTCGGGGACGTTGACCAGTGTTGCACCGCCATTCAGCAGTGGGACTGCGATCGGCGCCTCCAGCACATAATCGAGCATCTCGAGTGGCTGTGCGGTGGCCTTGAGGCGCGAGATGGCGATCGGCTTGCCACTGCGGGCGCCATGCGCCGGGGTGAGCAGGTCGACGCGCAGCGACAGTCCGCGGACCTTGAAGGAAGTTTCCGGAGCATTGGGGTTGAGTCCCGGCACTGGCAGAAATCCCATGTTCAGCGCATCGAGCGCTTTGGGCAGGTCGGCCTCGGATTGTGGAACCGCGACTTGAAGCACGCTGGTCGCGGCAACGTCAATGTCCTGCGTCCTCAGTGCAGAATCCCAGTGGACACCTAGCATGTTTCCCAGCGCGATGTACGCGTGCGTTCCCACCAGCACCGCACCGACACGGAATACACCCGCGCTCGCGAGGCCGGAGATCACGCGGGCCGTTGCGGTGTCGGTGAGCATTGCCCCGCCCTGGCGCAGCATCGCGCACAGGCGCTCTATCTGCGTGGTCGCTTCTTCGGCTTCGGGGCGGCTGGCCGAGTAGGATTTCATCACCGCCCGGGTTGCGTCGTTGTCCGGGCCGATGAAGTATTCCTTCTGGCCCGCGGCGCCTTCGCTGGTCTTGAAGTACCAGTAGTCGCCGGCCTTGATCTGTTTTTTGGTGAACGACCCTGAGAGGCTTGCGAACGAACGCGCCACTTCGAGCGCGCGCAGGCGCTCGGAGAGTTCGGCGTAGAGCGTCTGGGTTTCGGCCGGTTGGCGGGTCATGCGAAGATTATACCTAATATGCTTATATTCTAGGTATAACTGGAGGACCCTCGGATCAAATTCTCCCCGATGCGTTATGCGAAGACGAGGCTTAATTGTCAGCAGCCGGCTTCAGAGGTCGATCAGGCTGCCGGGCGTCGTCACCCTGAATCGCCCCAGTTTCGCCACCCGCCGCGCCAGTTCCAGCAGCGCCTTGTCCTTGGTCACCAGCCAGTCGGCCCGCGCGGCCCAGGCGAGATCGAGGAATTTCTGGTCGTCGGCGTCGCGGCAACGGGGCAGTGGCGGCACGGGGGCGCTCACCTCCACGCACTGCGCGCGCGCGGCAAACCATTCGTATGCGCGCTGCTGCCCCGGCGCGTCGAGGCCGAAGGCGGGGTAGGCAAGGACCCGGTGCAATTCCGCCAGGCAGTCTGCGGAAGTGAGCAGCACGACGCGACCGGATTCGATTGCGGCGCGCAACGGCGCGGCTTGCGGATCGTCGAATACCACCAGGTCGAGCAGGACATTCGTGTCGAGGACGACACGCAGGCTCGCGTCCGGTTCCTTTTCCACAGCTGGAATATCAGTAGACAGGGGAGCGCTGCGATCCCGGAACTATCTTCGCAAAGGTCCGGCCATCACTCCTTCGTCCGGATCAGGATCGCCTCCATCTGGTCGAGCGGAACGAATGCGTCGAACAGCTCGCGACCGGTGATTGCGCCCAGGTGCAGCATCTTCGGAGTCACCGTCCTCACGATTCCGGTCAGTTCCAGGCCAGAGGCGAGGCGTATGGTCACGCGCTTATCCTTCTGCGCAATGAGTATCGACTCCACATTGTCGCGTGGCCCGATCCGCGGTTCGGCGGCACCCGCCGGAGCGGTGCCAGCGGTGAAGGCGGCGAAAAGCACCAGTACAGCGGCAAATTTCGGCATGGCGGCGCTCATCCGCGTCCGACGAACGGCATCTTCGTCGCCATGATGGTCATGAACTGGACGTTCGCGTCCAGCGGCAGGCCAGCGATGTAGGCCACGGCGCTGCCGACGTGGGCCACATCCATGCGCGGCTCGACCATGGTGGTGCCGTTGGCCTGTGGCACGCCGTTCTTCATGCGCTCGGTCATCTCGGTGGCGGCATTGCCGATGTCGATCTGGCTGCAGGCGATGTCGTACTTGCGGCAATCGAGCGAGGTCGACTTGGTCAGCCCGGTGACCGCGTGCTTGGTCGCCGTGTAGGGCGAGGAGAACGGGCGCGGGGCGTGCGCCGAGATCGAGCCGTTGTTGATGATCCGCCCGCCCATGGGCGTCTGCGCCTTCATGATGCGGATTGCCTCCTGGGTGCAGAGGAACATCGCGGTGAGGTTGATGTTCACCACGTTCTGCCATTGGTCGAGGGTCAGGTCCTCCATCGGGATCGCCGGCGCGCCCATGCCGGCGTTGTTGAACAGCACGTCGAGCCGCCCCCACTTCGCCTTGACCGCGGCAAACACCGGCGCGATGTTCGCGGGCTTCGCGAGATCTGTGGGGAGCGACAGGGTGCGGTCGGCCGCGCCCGAGTCGGAGGCGGTTTTATCGAGCAATTCCTGCCTGCGCCCGACCAGCGCGACGCGGTAGCCCTCTTTGAGCAGCGCCAGCGCCGCGGATTTTCCGATGCCGGTGCCGGCACCTGTCACGATTGCGACTTTGTCGATAGATGTCATTGTTTTTTCTCCGTTGTGCCGATGGCAGAGGACTAGTCGACGCGTGCGCCCGAATCGCGCACGAGTTTTTCCCACACCGGTGCTTCCGCCTTCAGTTCGTTAGCAAACGCCTCGGGCGATGCGGAGGGCGTCGAGTCCATGCCCTGGAATGCGATCTTGTCTTTCACTTCTTTTCTCGCCAGGCCCTGGGCGGCTGCTTCCTGGAGACGTTTGATTACCGCGGCAGGCGTGCCGGCGGGCACGTACAGGCCGAACGAGAAGGTCGAGTCGTAGCCGGGCAGGCCCGCTTCCTGCGCGCCCGGCAGCCCCGGCACGGAGGGCGAGGCATCCTTCGCGGTGATCGCAAGCGCGCGCATGCGGCCAGCGCGGATGAAGCCCACGACGGTAGGCGGGGTGGCGAACATGACGTTAGTGTCACCCGAGATGATCGATTGCGCGGCCGGACCGCCGCCTTTGAACGGCACGGTTGTGAAGTTCACCCCTGCGGCAGTCATGAACTGCACTGCCGCCAGGTGCGGAGAGGAGCCGTTGCCGGAGTTCGCATTGAACAGCTTTCCCGGATTGGCTTTGGCATAGGCGATCAGTTCGCGCAGGTTCTTGACCGGCAGGTCGTTGTTGACGCAGATCACCAGTGGCCCGGTGGCAACGCGCGTGACCGGGAGAAAGTCCTTGTCCGGATCGTACGACAGCTTCTTGTAGAGGGCCTTGTTGATCGAATGGTGGGTGGAATTGAGGAGCGTGTATCCATCCGCAGGTGCGCGCGCGACAGCCTCGGAGGCGATCGTCGCGCCCGCGCCGGGCCGGTTCTCGGCAACCACCGCGACGCCGAGATTCCTGGACATCTCTTCGGCGACCAGCCGCGTCAGGAAGTCCCCCGACCCGCCCGGCGGATAGCCGACGACGATCTTGATCGGCTTGGACGGAAAAGCCTGCGCGAGGGCGGCGACCGAAAACAGGAGCGCCGCAATGGCGGCGCCGGCACGGGCGATCAGCATATGAAGTTTCATGCTTCTCAGCGGCCGACGAAATTCGGCGTGCGCTTTTCCATGAATGCCTTGCGGCCTTCCTTGTGGTCCTCGCTCGCAAAGCAGGTCTGCACCATCTTCATCGCGGCCGCCATGTCGCGGTCGGCGGCGTCCTTCATTCCCTGCATCACCGCGAACTTTGCCGCCATGACGGTCAGCGGTGCATTCTCGGCGATCATCTTCACGTACTCGGCGGTCTTCGCTTCCAGCTCCGCGACCGGATGCACCTGGTTCACGAAGCCCATGCGCTGGGCTTCGAGCGCGCCGAACTTGCGAGCAGAGACGAAGATGTCGAGCGTGTTGGCCGCACCGAGCACGTTCATGAACCGCTTCACGCCCGAGGGGCTGTAGCCCAGCCCGAGCCGCGCCGCGGGCATGCGGAACACGGTGTTGTCAGACGCAATCCGGATGTCGCAGGCTGCGGCAAAGCCCAGGCCGCCGCCGATGCAGATGCCGCGGATCCGCGCGATCACCGGCTTGGTGCAGGTGAGCGGCGCGGTATACGCGGCCTCGACCGCCTTGTTGTAATCGGCCTGCGCTTCCGCGGTGCCGCGCAGCTTCTCGAACTGCGAAATGTCGGCACCCGAGATGAAGGCCTTCTCGCCTTCGCCAGCCACCACGATCACGCGCACCGAACCATCGGCGTCGAGTTCGGAGAGGACCTTCGGCACCGCGCTCCACATGTCGAAGGTCATGGCGTTCATTTTCGCCGGGTTGGAAAACAGCACGGTCGCGACGGCACCGTCGCGTTTGACTATCAGCTCGCCCATCAGATGATTCCTTTTGTTTTGAATTGTTCTATCGAGGCCGAGTCGTAACCGGCCTCCTGCAGGATTTCCGCGGTGTGACCGCCGCGTTCGGGCGAGGCCGCAGCCATCGTCGCCGGGGTGCGCGAGAGCTTCACCGCCTGCGCGAGGATGTTCAGCGTTCCCAGGCGCGGGTGCTCCACCGGCGAGGAAATCCCCATGTGCTTGACCTGCGGGTCGGCGAATACCTGGTCCATGGTGTAGATCGGGCCGCACGGGACGCCTGCCGCGTTGAGGATCTCCACCCATTCGGCGCTGGTCTTTGCGGAAAGGATCTTGTCGAGTTCCGCGTTCAAGCTCGCCCTGTTTTTCGCGCGACTCGCCGCGTCCTTGTAGTCCGGATTCTCGAGCAGGTCCGGGCGCTTCAGCGTGTCGCACAGGCGCAGCCAGATCGCCTTGCCCGCCGCTGCGACGTTCATGTAGCCATCGGATGTCGTGTAGGCCGAGGTCGGCATGCTGGTCGGGTGGTCGTTGCCGACCTGCGGCGCGACTTCGCCCGCCATCGTGTAGCGCGCGGCCTGGAAATCCAGCTGCTGGATGCCGGCCTGCAAGAGGCTGGACTGCACCCACTGGCCCTCGCCCGAGGTTTCGCGCTCGAGCAGCGCGGTCATGATGCCCAGTGCGGCCATCAGGCCCGCGGTCACGTCGGCCACCGCGGCGCCGACGCGCATCGGGCCCTCGCCGGGCTTGCCGGTCACAGTCATGATGCCGCTAACGCCCTGCGCGATCTGGTCGAAACCGGGGCGGTCGCGGTACGGGCCGTCCTGGCCGAATCCGGAAATGCTCGCGAGGATGACGCGCTTGTTCACGGCGCGCAGCGACTCGTAGTCGATGCCCAGGCGGAACTTCACGTCCGGGCGGTAGTTCTCCACCACGATGTCGGCCGTCTTCACCAGGTGCATGAAGATCGCCTTGCCCTCGGGCGCCTTGAGGTTCAGCGTCATCGAGCGCTTGTTGCGGTGCAGGTTCTGGAAATCCGGTCCGTCGCGCGGGCCACCCATGTCTTCGGGTTCGGTGTTCTCGATCTTGATGACGTCGGCGCCGAAGTCGGCGAACTGCTTCACACAGGTCGGTCCGGCGCGCACGCGCGTGAGGTCGAGGATGCGCAGGCGGGAAAGGGCGGGGGAGGCGGTGATTCTGGGCATGGCAGAGGGTGCGCCGGGAGGCGCATGCGGGTCTGTAAGGGGATGCGAAGCGTAGCGTATCGGCGGGGGGTTTGCGACCCCCGGGAAGGCTTCGTTTGCTATCTGGCGCGACCTTGCGGCGCGCGACTGCGGCGTGACTCGGCGACAGGGCTCAGGCGGGCGATTGCAGCGCGTTCAGTCGTTCGCGCACCGCGGCTAACCGCGGATTCAGGCGCAGGGCCCCGTGGAACGCGAGCGCCGCGCCTTCGCCGTCGTTGCCGCCCAGCAGAATTTCGCCGACCGAAGCCAACGCGCCAAAATGCCGCGGTTCGATTTCCAGCGCGCGATGCATGCACGCGACGCTCTCGTCGTCGCGGGCCAGCATGTAGTAGAGCGTGCCGAGTTTGTGCCAGGCCTCGGCATAGCCAGGACAGACGCGCAGCAGGCGGACCAGGCGCGTCTCGGCGATGTCGTGGCGTTGCGCGGCGATATCCCCTGTTGCGCGGTCAAGCAGCGCGGCGGCAGCGGCGTTGGGGTGTGCCATCCACAGGGACCAGATGCGGTCCTCCGCAGCAAGCGCCTCTTCGATCGCGGCACGCGCGAGGCAATCGAATAGTTGACGCAGCCCGGTCGGAACGCCCGCACCCGGCTGGCGTTCGGGAAGTGCCGCGATGAGTCTGAGCGTTGCACCGTAGACCATTTACCGGCTCCCTGTGGCTGAGCGTCATCCGTTTCACGCCGGCCCACACGCCGGCCCATACGCCGGCACTCAGCCCGAAGTGTATGCCAAACGGGCG